>JBEKTN010000042.1:0-68977 GCA_049516015.1 Isosphaeraceae bacterium
TGCGTGTCAAGCAGGTTAACCAAATCGGGGTCGACGTTGTCCATATTCCCTCCTTAACAAGTGTCCAGGAGGGGGTCAGTTTTAGTGTCGTCAAGGGGGTCAGTTTTGGTGTCGCCCCACACTCGGTCCCTCGGCGAGGATCTTGGCCCGCTCGATCACGTTGGCCAGCTCGCGGACGTTGCCGGGCCAGCGGTAGTGCACGAGGAGCTCCAGGGCCTCCGGCTCGATGTGCCGCGGGCCGCACGGGTCCAGGGTCAGGAAATGCCGCACCAAGAGCGGGATATCTTCGATCCGTTCCCGCAACGGCGGCGTGGCGATCGTGATGACGTTGAGCCGATAGTAGAGGTCGTCGCGAAATCGACTCGCGGCCACCTCCTGGGCCAGGTCCTTGTTGGTCGCCGCGAGGAACCGGACATCGGTCCGGATCTCCCGGGTCGAGCCGACGCGGCGGATGCGCCCGTCCTCCAGCGCCCGCAGCAGCTTGGCCTGAAGCGGGGGCGCCATCTCGCCGATCTCGTCGATGAACAGCGTCCCGCCGTCGGCCAGCTCGAACAGGCCTGGCTTGGCCGTGACCGCCGAGGTGAACGCGCCCTTCTCGTGGCCGAACAACTCGTTCTCGAGCAGGGACTCCTGGAGCGCGGCGCAGTTGATCACGACCATCGGCTTGTCAGCCCGAGGGCTTCCCCGGTGCAGGGCCCGTGCCACGAGCTCCTTGCCTGTGCCGCTCTCCCCCTGGATGAGCACCGAGCTGTCGGTCGGGGCCACCTTGGCGATCAGGCAGAGCACCCGCCGGATCACCGGGGTGGTGCCAACGATCTCGCCCGGCGGCTCGGTGCGCCGCAGCACGGCCTTGAGGGTCCGGTTCTCCCGCGCCAGCCGTGCCTTCTCATTGGCCCTCTCCGCCTGCAGCTCCAATTGGGCCAGCTCGCAGGGTTTGATCAGGTAGTCGTAGGCTCCCAGCTTCATCGCCCGGATCGCCGTCTCGACGGTCCCTTGGGCGGTGAGCATGATCACCTGGGTCTCGGGGTCGACCTGGCGCAACCGCTCGAGCAACTGGACTCCATCCATCTCGGGGAGGGCGATGTCCAGGATCGCCACGTCGAAGTGCTTCTGCTCGGCTCTGCGGAGCGCCTCGACGGGCGATGCGGCCTGCTCGATGTCATGCCCGCGGCGCAGGAACCGGCGCGCGATCACCCCCCGGAGGTCATCATCGTCGTCAACGGCCAGGATGCTGAAGCGGTCGTGATCTGCCACGGAATGGGCCTTGACTGGTTGCTGATCGTCCCTGACCTTGGTTACGCGTTCGGTCCTGCCCGGGGGGATGCGGCTGGTCATCGGGAGGTCAATGAAGATCGGTCCCCCATGACCTCTCCCGATGGACCCTAACCCATTTTACCGCAAATCTCGTGCCGCGATCTGCCTCGCGTGCCCTTCCCGGTCAGGCCGTGCGCACATCCGGCATATTCGTGGTTCGCCTTGCCTTCACCTGACTGTCTCCTCATAATGTAACTCTTGCGGATCTCCAGTCACAGTTCGGACCTTGTTCCGAAGTGTCGAACGGTCAGCGGGATAGGGACCGAACCATGAAAGCCAAGACGCGACATCGCAAGAGCTACAAGTGGCGGAAGCGGGCGGACAGCTCGCCGGTGGCCAAGGGGCGGCGCCCGAAGCTTCGCGGCACGCGCAACCCCAGGAAGCACAAGCACGTAGGTGGCAAGGGCCTGTAATTCCCGAGGCCGTCCTTGAGCCGGATGGAGGCAACCGCTCCCTCCCCGTCGCTGCTGGTTCAGGTCGATTGCCGGTGCACCAACTCCTGGAACGGACCGGGTTCCTCCAGGAGCTGATGGTAGTCTCCGCATCGGACGATCTGTCCTTTCTTGACCACGTAGATGCGATCGGCGTCGCTGACCGTGGTCAAGCGGTGGGCGATGACCACGCGGGTGATGCCCCGGAGCTCGCGGGTGATGCTTTGGTGACGATGGCCTGAGTCAGGTTGTCGAGTGCGCTGGTGGCCTCGTCGAACATCAGGATGCGCGGGCGGCGGACCTCGCGGAGGTCCAGGGTCGACAGCTCGCGACCATCGTAGGTGACCGTGCCGGCATCAGGGGTTTCGAATCCGAGCGAGAGTCGCATGATTGTGGACTTCCCCGAGCCGGAGGGACCGATGATGGACTTGAAGCCGCAGAATCCTCGCTGAAAACAGGACGGGAATCCTGGTACAAAGCCCCCAGGACGATTTTTCACAATTTTTCTTGCGAAAAAAGCGAAAACTCGGCACTCCATGATGGACGATGCCGAGACTCCTTTCTACAATCATATCGAATGAGGGCTTTTAGGTGTCATGCCAAGGTCCCATCGTGTTTCAGGATGGGGCCGGGTGATACTGTCTGGGAAAGGCTTGGGATGTCTGAGTCATCGGATCGCGAACTGCTTGATCTCATCCGTCGGGGCGGCCCGTCGACCGTGGCCGAAATGGCCAGACAGCTTGCAGTGACCGGCACGGCAGTGCGCAATCGGTTGTCGCGACTGCTGGCTACCGGACTGGTGGAGCGTAAGCCTGAGCACGGAGCACGGGGTCGTCCCAGACACCGCTATCAGGCCAGCGTCGAGGCCCACAAGCGGCTGGGACAGAATTACGCCGACCTGGCCGTGGCGCTCTGGGAGGAGATGATGGGCAGCGTCGCGGATCGAAAACTGCGACGCCTGCTCTTTACCCGGATCACCGATCGTCTTGCGGATGTTTACCGTACCAGGGTTACCGTTCAGGAGTGGGAAGGACGTCTGGTTCAGCTTAGCAGTATCCTGCATGATCGCGGAGTCGAAGCGGAAGTCGCCAGGGACGAGACCAGTCTGAATCTCATCCTTCGCCAGCACTCCTGCCCTTATTATGAACTCGCAGAGGCCGACCCTGCCATCTGCGCTCTTGAGCGCAAGATGTTCGAGAAGGTCCTCGGCCGCGGTTTACGGCTCAGTCAGTGCCGGCTCGATGGAGATCGTTCTTGCGACTTCCAGGCCAAGCCGGCGCCCGTCCTTGGAGCGGAACCGACTTATGCCGGTCAGGTACGATGATCGCGATCGGGACGACGAACCCGACCCTCCTGGCCGGCGGTGAAAGGCTCGGGGCGGTGAATACTGGCCTTCTGTTTACGTGACGTGCTCAGCGAGCAACTCCAGGCATGGCGGAAGCATCCTTGGAAAAGCGACTGGCCGACAACGTCGAGGCACTCGGCGGCCGACTACCAGAGTGTGTGGTTCAACGAAGACGTGGATCTGAACAGGGAAAAGGACTGATGACCAAGGAACTTCGCATCGAAAACCTGCGTGTGGCCATCGGCGGGAAGGAAATCCTGCGGGGCGTGAACTTGACGATCCGCCAGGGAGAAATTCATGCACTCATGGGCCCCAATGGTTCGGGCAAGAGCACGCTGAGCTACGCCATCATGGGTCATCCCAATTATGAGGTGCTCGACGGGTCCGTCACGCTCGACGGCCGGGACATCCTGACCATGGACCCGGACGAACGAGCCAAGCAGGGCCTTTTCCTGGCGTTTCAGTATCCGACCGCCATCCCCGGCGTGACCGTCGCCAACTTTCTTCGCCACGCGGTCACGAACGTGCGCAATCCCGAGCGCAAGGAGGGCGAGGACCTGATTCCGATGCGCGACTTCCGCAAGGAACTCCGCGAGCAGATGGACGAGCTTGGGATGGACCACGATTTCGCCCGCCGATACCTCAACGAGGGTTTCTCCGGAGGCGAGAAGAAGCGCGCCGAGATCCTCCAGCTCGCCATGCTGCGCCCGGCCTTCGCCATCCTCGACGAGACCGACAGCGGCCTGGACATCGACGCCGTGCGGATCGTTTCCGAAGGGGTCAACCGGATCGCGGCCAAGCATTCGACCGGCGTCCTGGTCATCACTCACTACGAGCGGATTCTGACCTACATCAAGCCCCAGTTCGTCCACATCCTCTTCGGTGGCCAGATCGTCGAGAACGGCGGTCCGGAGCTGGTCAAGCAACTCGAGAAGGAGGGCTATGACTGGGTGCGCGAGCGGTACCCGGAGGCCGCACAGACCGAGGAGGCCCTGGAACTGGCGGCCAAGCAGCAACAAGTCCAGGGCAGGGTCCAGCCAGTCTTCTGAACCGGCGGGCCACGCCGTCACGACCACCAGCCCGTCCCGAACAATCGCCAGCACGACGCAGACTGAACCAGACAAGAAGGACCAACCACAATGGCAACCGATCTGAACCTTCAAGTGGCAGGCATCAAGGACGACTACAAGTACGGATTTCGTGACTCTGACGACCACTACGCCTTCAAGAGCGGTAAAGGGCTCTCGCGCGCGGTTGTCAACCAGATCTCCGAGATGAAGAACGAGCCCGCCTGGATGCGCGAATTCCGGCTCAAGGCACTGGAGGCCTTCCACCAGAAGCCGACACCGACGTGGGGTGGAGAGCTCTCGGAGCTGAACTTCGATGACATTCACTATTACATGAAAGCGGCCGACCGCCAGGGCAAATCCTGGGACGACGTTCCGGCCGAGATCAAGAACACGTTCGACAAGCTGGGCATCCCCGAGGCCGAGCGCAAGTTCCTGGCCGGCGTCGGTGCCCAGTACGAGTCGGAAGTCGTCTATCACAGCCTGCGCGAGGACCTTCAGAAGAAGGGTGTCATCTTCGTCGATACCGACACGGCGCTGCGTGAGCATCCCGACCTGGTCAAGCAGTACATCGGCACCATCATCCCGATTCAGGACAACAAGTTCGCCGCCCTCAACTCGGCGGTGTGGAGCGGAGGATCCTTCGTCTACGTGCCCGCCGGGGTCAAGGTCGACATCCCGCTCCAGGCCTACTTCCGGATCAACGCCGAGAACATGGGCCAGTTCGAGCGGACCTTGATCATCGTCGAGGAGGGAGCCCAGATCCATTACGTGGAAGGGTGCACGGCGCCCATGTACTCGACCGAAAGCCTGCACTCCGCGGTGGTCGAGATCATCGTCAAGAAGGGAGCGCGGTGCCGCTACACGACCATCCAGAACTGGGCCAACAACATCTACAATCTCGTGACCAAGCGAGCGGTCGCCCACGAGGACGCCCTGATGGAGTGGGTCGACGGCAACCTCGGCAGCAAGCTGACCATGAAGTACCCAGCCGTCTACATGATCGGCAAGGGAGCGCGCGGGGAGATCCTGTCGATCGCCTTCGCCGGTAAGGGACAGCACCAGGACGCCGGCGGCAAGGTCGTCCATGGCGCCCCCTACACCAGTTCCCGGATCATCTCCAAGAGCATCAGCAAGAACGGCGGCCGGGCCAGCTACCGCGGCCTGCTCAAGGTCGCCGCCGGTGCCAGGGGCTCGAAGTCGAACGTCGTCTGCGATGCCCTGATCCTCGACGCGGCAAGCCGGTCGGACACGTATCCCTACATCGAGATCGACGAGGACGACGTCAAGGTCGGCCACGAGGCCAGCGTCTCCAAGATTGGCGAGGAACAGCTCTTCTACCTGAAAAGCCGCGGTCTCTCCGAGGCCGAGGCCTCGACCCTGATCGTCAGCGGCTTCATCGAGCCCCTGGTCAAGGAGCTTCCCATGGAGTACGCCGTCGAGATGAACAAGCTGATTCAACTTCAGATGGAAGGCTCGGTGGGCTAGAAACAAGCCCGAAGAAGGGCCTCGGCCGTCCTTCGATGGCGGCTCTTCAGGCCTCTTTCAGAACCTTCGCTAGCGGTTTTGGGGTGTGGCGTCGCACGGGCGCCTCGCTCCGTTTCAAGCCGTACATGAATAAGGATTCGGAGTGCATGAGCACTACAGTACAACTCGTGTTGGAGTCTTTTGACCGTCTCGAGGCATCTGATAAGCGCGAGGTTCTCGACGAAATCATCCGCCGGTCGCGGGATCTTGATTGGCCACCGCTCGACGATCAGACGATTGACCGCATCGCTGACGAGGCCTTTCTCGAATACGACCTCCGCGAGGCGAATGATGCCAAGAGCTGACCGGGGTGAGGTATGGTTGGTCGATCTAGGGTACGCTGCCAAGACACGTCCCTGCCTCGTGCTCAGCATCCCGACCCTTGACACTGATCGCGCCCTGACAACAGTCATTCCCCATACGACGAGTCCCAGGGGTACACGATTTGAAGTCGCGATCCCAGTGCCGTTTCTGGCCGGAAACGGCGTCTTTGACGCACAAAATCCAACCTCGACGACGCAGGCAAAGCTCAAGAGAAAGCTGGGCGACCTCACTGTGGACCAACTCGAACAGATCGAGGACGCGGTTCGTCTTTGGCTTGGTTTGTAATATACAGCGAGACACGATGATCAGCGCATCCACGACGACACCTTCGACCGGCGGGTTCACGGAATCGACGTTTCAATCGTTCCTTCGGGAGCGCGACGAGCCTTCCTGGCTGACCGACCGACGCCGGGAAGCCTTCGCGCGGTTCCAGGCTTTCGCCTGGCCGACCGCCCGCGACGAGGAGTGGCGGCGAACCGACATCCGGGCCTTCAAGCTGGAGAACTTCGCCCCCCCCTGCCCCGACCAGCCCGCCGGCGCGAGCCGTGCCGCACTTGACGGACTCTGGGAGAGCCTGAGCTCTCACTACGCGACCGGCATCGAGCACGTCAACGGGGCGGCCGTTCGCCTGGCTGATGCCGGTCGCCTGGGCGGGGCGCTCTTCCTTGACCTGCACCAGGCCGTTCGAGACTATCCCGACCTGGTTCGCCGGTATCTTCTGACCCAGGCTGTGAAGCCCGCCGACGATATCTTCGCCGCCCTGCACGCGGCGTTCTGGACCGGCGGGACATTGCTTTATGTCCCCCGGGGGCTCAAGGTCGAAGCCCCGCTGTTCAGCCTGATCGGGCTGACCCATGAGGGTCGAGTCGATCTCAGCCACACGCTCGTCGTCCTCGAGCAAGGGGCCGAGGCAACCCTGGTCCGCGAAACGGCCTCGAGCGCCAGGGGCGAGACTCCAGGACTTCATGTCGGGGCGCTCGAGGTCGTGCAGGGTGAAGGCTCTCGGTTCCGGCTGGTCAATATCCAGAACTGGGATTCTTCAACCTGGCACTTCAGCCGCGAGCGGGCACTCGTGGGCCGCGACGCAACACTCCAGTGGACCGTTGGCGGACTCGGTTCACGACTTTCCAAGGTCAATCAAGAAGTTGCGCTCACCGGCCAGGGAGCTGGGGCCCAGGTCAACGGCGTCATGTTTACCACGGGCCGCGCGCACCTGGCCTACTTCACACGCCAGGACCACCAGGCCCCGCACACAGCCAGCGACCTGCTCTACAAAGCGGGCCTGAAGGATCGCTCCCGGATCGTCTGGAAAGGAATGATCCGGGTCGAGAAGGAGGCCCAGCGCACCGACGCCTACCAGAAGAATGACAACTTGATGCTGTCGGATAATGCACGCGCTGATTCGATCCCGGGACTGGAAATCGAAGCCAACGATGTCCGCTGCACCCACGGCGCGACGGCGGGCCGGGTCGACGAGGAGATGATCTTCGCCGCGCAAGCTCGCGGCATTCCCCGCAAGACCGCCATCCGGCTCATTGTCGAGGGCTTCTTCGCCAACGTCTACGATCGGATCACCCTGGAGCCGGTTCAGGAAACGCTCCGGCAGGCTGTGGCCGCGAAACTTGAAAACACTCAGTGAAAATCGGTCATGAGACCGAAATGTTACCGACCGCGACGCGTTCACCAGAAGAGGAACTCGCGATGGGAAAGCCTTACGCTCACCCCGAGACCTTGGTCTCGGCCGACTGGGTCCAGGACCACTTGAAGGACCCCAAGGTCCGGATCGTGGAAAGTGACGAGGACCTGCTCCTTTACGACTTGGGGCACGTCCCCGGTGCGGTGCGTATCGACTGGCAGGGAGACCTGCAGGACCAGATCATTCGTGATTATATCAACAGCGAAAAGTTTTCTGAGCTGTGCTCCCGGAACGGAATCGCCAGCGACACCACCGTGGTCTTCTATGGCGACAAGTCGAACTGGTGGGCCTGCTACGCTTTCTGGGCCTTCACCCTGTTCGGCCACAAGCATTGCAAGGTGATGAACGGCGGGCGCAAGCTCTGGATCGATCAGGGCCGGCCGCTCTCCACGGAGCCGTCCCGGTATCCCGCGACGAAATACGTGGCCGCCGGTGGTGACGAGGCCAGCATCCGCGCGTTTCGCGAGGAGGTGCTGGCCCATGCCAAGGCCGGCAAGCCGCTCATCGACGTGCGCAGCCCCAAGGAGTTCACCGGCGAGCTGCTGCACATGGAGGAGTATCCCCAGGAAGGCTCGTTGCGGGGCGGCCATATCCCCGGCGCCAGAAACGTGCCCTGGGCCCGGGCGGTCAACGAGGATGGGACGTTCAAGTCCACCGAGGAACTGATCGCACTCTACCAGGATGAGCTCGGACTCAAGCCGACCGACGACATCGTGGCCTACTGCCGCATCGGCGAGCGATCGAGCCTGACCTGGTTCGTGCTGACCTACCTGCTGGGCTTTTCGCACGTACGCAACTACGATGGATCGTGGACCGAATGGGGTAACCTGGTACGTGTGCCCATCGCCAGAGGGGCCTGAGAACCGACCCCGACCGGGTCGAGCCGAGGATAAGATGCCGGCCGCACTTGACGAGATCATCGCCGACCTGAGCGAATCCGACCGGCAGGAACGCATCGATCTGCTGATCGATTTCGCCAAGAACCTGCCCCCGTTGCCCGAGCACCTTGCAAAACTCAAGGACGCTTCGCACCGGGTCGAGGAATGCCAGTCGCCAGTCTACCTCTTCGTCGAGATGGTGCGCGATCGCGTGGCGCTCTACGCCGATGCCCCGATCGAGGCGCCCACCGTGCGGGGATTCGTCTCGCTCTTGATCGAGGGCCTGAGCGGGGCAACCGTCGAGGAGGTGCTCAAGGTGCCCGGCGACTTGGTCGAGCGCTGCGCCCTGCAAGAGGTCCTGGGCATGCTCCGCGTCCGCGGCCTCAGCGGCGTGCTGCGGAGGATCAAGGGCGAGGTGACTCGAGCCGCCATGGCTCGGGCGGAGAATCTCTCGCTGCCCGAGCAGAAACGCTTCTGACGAACCAGCTTTCGGCCGAAGTGAGCGACCGTCAAGACCACCCGAATCCGCGACTGGCCAGTCCCGCGACCGGCCTGAGAGAAGGGACGACCGATGCCAGAACCAGTCAAGGTGGCGAACTGCCCGGAGCTGGCCCCCGGCGAGAAGAAGCTGGTCGATGTGGACGGCCGGGCCATCGCCCTTTTCAACGTCGGGGGCACCTTCTATGCAATCGACGACGTCTGTACACACGACGGCGGCCCGCTGGCGGAAGGGGACCTCTCTGGCAGCGAGATCGAGTGCCCCCGCCACGGAGCCCGGTTCGACGTGCGGACCGGCAAGCCCCTCTGCATGCCGGCCATTGAACCGGTCACCACTCACCACGTGGTCGTGCAAGGCGATGAGGTTTTCCTCCTGATCCAGGACTGACGTCCTCGGTTTCTCATCAATCTGGACATCGAGATCGAGCTCTTCGACGTCCTCCTGCTCCCGCCGCTCTGCCTGCTACTTGCAAGGAGAACCCTGTCATGATCGACCAGGAAACACTCGTCTCGGCCCTCCGAACGGTCAAGGACCCGGAGCTGAACGTCAACGTGGTTGACCTGGGATTGGTCTACTCGATCCAGACCCACGACGATCAGGTTGAAGTCGAGATGACGCTGACTTCTCCGGCTTGCCCGGCCGGTCCCGAAATCCTCCGCAACGCCATGTCCGCTCTCGAGAAAGTGGAGGGAGTCACCAAGGCCGATGTCCGCCTTGTCATGTCCCCTCCCTGGTCGCCGGAACGGATGTCCGATGCGGCCCGTGACGAGCTCGGCTTCTTCTGAGCATAAGCAACCGAACCTCACTTCCCGCGGCAAAGCCGCTCCACGGGACAGCGGGCTCCGTACCACGTCGCGCCCCAAGATCCCGGCAAGTTTAGTCCACGTGATCGTCCGTCGCAATAAGCACTTGCTTTGGAAGACGCGTTGCGTCTTAATAACAAAGACTCTCGAGCTTCTGCTTGCACGCATCAATCTGTTGCGTTAATTCGACGCCTTGCCTCTTTTCTTGGAACAGCTTCCGCCACTGGTGACTCAGGCCAGGGTTTATGCTAAGTTGATCCGGCGCCAAGCGAGTGATCGTGAGAGGATTGAGCCAAGAAAAGAGCCGGAGACCGTGCTTCCCCGCCCCGGGGCGTCGAGCAATCTCCGCGATCTAAAGTTGACTCCTCCAAAACAACCAAACGTCCAACCGTCGGCCGAATCCAGGAGGCTCCCGCTTGCGGGATCGAGCGCCGTGGCTCGCAAGAAGACCCCAAAAGTTCGTGTCAATGTCAAAGCCTCTTTATCGCGTCGTTTGAGAGAAATCCGCCAGGAACTCTTTGGCGATCATGGCGGACCGGAGCTTGCCCGCCGCCTCAATCTGCCCGCACGAACCTGGTACAACTACGAAACCGGTGTGACGGTTCCGGCTGAAGTCCTCCTCGGCTTCATCGAACAGACCGGCGCGAACCCGATGTACTTGATCTCCGGCGAGGGGCACAAGTATCGTCATTCGACTGACGAACGTATACTCTCAGAGCTGACTCCGATCGAATTGATACGCCGCGGGCTCGAAAAACTGGAGCGGTCACCCAGTGAGGTCGTGGTCGTGGCGGCGGAGAACCTGCCATCAGAGCTGGCATCGGATTTCGCGGCAGTCAGCCTCTATCCCCTCTCCGAGATCGGCAAGACGGTGCTGGATCCCTCCCAGGTCGAGGGGTACATCATGGCCTACCGGCACTGGCTTCCCAATCCGGCCCAGACCATCGGCGTCCGCATGAGCGACGACGCCATGCACCCGATTCTGCCGATCGGGTCGGTTGCGGCCATCGATCGATCGATGACCAACCCGCTGCTACTCCATGGCCGGATCGTTGCCGCCTGTCCTGATGGGGTGCCGATCATCCGCTGGCTGGAGGTCAGTGGGCATCATCTGATCCTTCGCCCCAACCAGCAGGGCCGAGAGTATCCTCTTGTGCCAGTGGATCTCGAAGATCCAGGCTCCGCACTGATCCTCGGCCAGGTCGTCTGGTCATGGAGCCGGTTCAGTGAAAATTGACCGATCGCTCTGACGTCCCGGGTCGATCGAAACCAGCACGACCGCGAAGGCGCCCAGCGCCGAAGCGGCCTCCGAGAGTTCGTCGTCCAGCGGAGTGACGGGCCCCTCGAGCAACCCGGCCAGCCACCTTGCATAAAGACTGCGCAACGGTTCCCGGCCGCCCACCCAGACCGGCCGCGATCGTGCCAGGATGGGATGGCGAGCCAGGTGACCGATGTCGTCGGCCACTACCGCACCAACCCAGAACGAGGCGAGTTGCTCGGGACTCATCGTTCCCAGGGGGCCCGAACGATCGCCGGCTCGCTCCGGGTCGTGCGCATGTTTCTTGCTTTTTTCTTGCCTTCGGTTGCGGGGAGAGCGATGTTGAGCGGATCAAGGGTTGTGACGATCAGTCAGGATGGCCTTCACCGTGATCCCAGCCGAGATCGATCCAGCGGCTGATCGCTGTCCGCATTCTCCTTCTATCCCAGGTTAAACCATTTCTCATGGCGCCTCCACGCGTTTCGGCGTTCAAGCCGGACCAGCTCTGGCAAAAGGCGCGCGAGCCGATGTTCTGGCTCGATCAAGCGCTCCGCGTGACCTGGGTCAATCGCGCCTGGGAAGGACTGACAGGGCATCGTGCCGAGTCGCTCCTGGGCCAGACCTGTGCCGCGTATGGTCCGACCGAGGCCGGCGAGCCGGCCGACGTGGCTGCCAGCTTCGTCCCGCCGCCGGAGGCGGTCGCCGGCCAGCCGTCCGGAAGCTTGACCGTCATCCTCCACGCCAGTGGCGAGCGTCTCTGGCGAAGGGTTGAGTTCTGGCCGTTTCGCGACCACAGCGGCGCGCTGATCGGCATGCTCGGCCAACTGCGCGAGGCGAGCACACCGCCCAGCGTGCCCGATTCGCAAGCTCACCAGCTTCGCGTCCGGCTCATGGAGTTGCGGGAGCGGCTCCATCAATCATTCCGATGCGAGTCCTTGATCGGCACGGGCCCGGCGCATCGACGGCTCCTTGAGCAGGTTCGCCTCGCGGCTGCCAGCACCACGGCCGTGCTCATCGTGGGCGAACCAGGAACCGGCAAGCGACTGGCGGCTCGAACCATTCACCACCTGGGGTCCGGGCGTCAGCATCCGCTCGTGCCAATCGATTGCGAGGCCCTCCCCGCCGAGGTCATCGAGCGCGAACTCTTCGATTCCCGGCTCCAGGCCGAGACCAGCGACGATGCGAGGAATCCCTCACAGGAACCTGCGCGCGGCCGCCTCTCACTGGCCGAGGGCTCGAGTCTCCTGATCGGAGACATCCTGGCCTTGCCGCGCGACTTGCAGGCGCGGCTGGCCGAGTCGCTCGACGGCCGGGTGCGGTTGATCGCGACCACTGCCGGCGATCCCGAGGCCGCGCTCAAGCAAGAGCAGCTCCGGCCGGAGCTCTATTACGGATTGACCGTCCTCGTGATCCGGACTCTTCCCGTGCGCGACCGCCGGCACGACCTGCTGCTGCTGGCCCAATCTTTCCTGGAACGGGCCAACCAGCGCACCGGCTCGACGTGCGGCGGCTTCACGCCCCAGGCCGTGTCGGCTCTTCAGGCTTACGATTGGCCCGGCAATCTCAGCGAGCTCGCTCGCGTGATCGACGCGGCTCACGACCACCTCCGCTCCCAAACCCAGGCGGAGAAGGCGATGCCGCTGATCGACATGGGCGACCTTCCCGCCTCCATTCGCGGCCACCTCGGCGCTGCCTATCTGCCGCCAACCGCATCTGCAACAATCAAGCCCCTGGACGAGCTCCTGACCGAGATCGAGCGGCGGCTGATCGAGACTGCCCTCAACCGGGCCCGCCAGAACAAGTCGCGCGCCGCCGAGTTCCTGGGCATCTCCCGCCCTCGCCTTTACCGCCGGATCAAGGAACTGAACCTCCCGGACGAAACCGAGCCGGAAAACGGAGCGATCCCCGCATCGTCCTCCTCGCCGGCCACGACGTGAGGGGCCCGGATCACCCATGCCGGCGACTTCGTACTTGCCGCGCGCCGAGCCGGGTACAACGCCCCATCCGAACAGATTCAGATGCTACGAAATGCTACGTTTTTCCGGGTTTTCGAAAATTTGAGAAGCTGGGTTTTGACGCACACTTTTACGGTAAAGCGAGTTATGGCCATTGTCTCTTGGTCCTGGTTGGACATGAATTAGACGCAAATTGCTGGCAATTAACGAGTTGCGCCATAACCAGTTGCGTAGCCTATTCGCCCAAAACTACAATTTTTGCCCCATTTTCGCGCGTTTTTGCTCCATTCGGCCTACCTACGAACCTCGCTAAGAGCGGAGGGGTCCACTCGCTTTCTGGCGCCCGGGAAACGAGGATGGCCAACGTCCGCTTGGTCCCGTTCTCTGAACCAACCCTCCGGAACGCCAGGCCCAGCGGGGCCAAATCATGCGCAAACCCACCACCGCTGGCTACTGCCTTCCACCGACCGCCGCATTGGCAAAGACCGAACGGGGCCCGATCTCGACGAGCGACCCCTCTCTATTCAGTATGTCACCGAACCGGGCGACTGCTTCGGACAAATCAAACTTTTTCTCCCCGCTCGCCGCCGCCCGACCGTTGACCATTCGCTCGTGGCCGGAGGCGCTCAACACCAAGGGCTCCAAGCGTGCCTGACGGTTGGCCATAAGCCGCAATGCGGCCCACTCCTTGTCCCCCCGTCCCACCATTTCGTGAATCAACACCCAGGGAAACAGGATGCCTTGACGCTCGACATGGGTCCGGCGTCCGATATGATGAATGGAAACACACTCGAAATCGTTCGCCCGCGCTGGCTAAGGCGTCAATTGGCTGAAGTGGTGGCGAAGTTGAACAAGATGGACGATCAGGCAACGAGTCGGGTTTTCCCTGGGACCGAGGCCGCAAGATTCCCGGAATCCCTGGGCTTCCGCACGGGTTCGATGAGCGTCCATACCAGCCGCACGATGATGCTGGAGGAACTGGGCCTCGTGCTAGACCGTGTTCCACAGATCGCCAGGAAAGGCGAGTATGAACTGGCAATCGTCGAGCAGAATGTAGTTGGCAAGCCAACCCGGTCGACGCGGCAAAGAACGGCCCAAAGATTATCCGAACTCTACGCGCTGGACCCCGCCTGCTCCGTGTTCCGCTTGCTCCGCATCTGCTGGAGCGTCGATCCGGCTGGGAGACCCATGCTGGCGTTCCTGGGGATCGAGTAGCAACGGAGCAGAAAACAACGCTAAGCCGTCCAGCTTACTGGACAGCCCAGGGATGGGTGCATCCTCACCACTTGCGCTCGAACTCATCCTGGATGTGACCGTGAGTGAAGTTGAGATAGATCCCCGTCGTCTGGAGACTGTCGTGGCCCAGGATCTTCTGCACCATCGGCAGGCTGATCCCCTTCTGCAAGGCCGTCGTGGCGAACGTGTGTCGCAGGACATGCGGGCTCACGTCCTTGGTGATCCCCGCGCGGTTGGCCACCGCCTTGACGATGTCCTGGGCACGCCGCGCCTTGACCGGGAACGCCTTCTCCAGCGCGAAGTGGTGCTCCAGGAGTGCCCACACGCGGTTGGACGTCGGCACCACGCGGACCTTGGTCTTCTTGCCGTACGGGACGCCCTTGCCCTTGACCCGGAGCTGGCGCTGCTGCCAGAGGACGTTCTTCGAAGTGAGGCCGCACAGCTCGCTGATGCCGAGCCCGGTGTCGAGCAGGGTCCAGACGACGAGCCGCTCGATGGGTGTCTCGCAGGCGTTGCACAGGCGATCAGACTCGTCGGCGGTATGCGGTTCTCTCACGTATTGATACGGCATCTCCCACCCCCAAATTTGTGCGTCCTTGGGGTTGGAACACGCAGCCACTGCGCTTTCCAACTGCCAGGCTACCCGCACCGTTTGGGGCGCGAAAGGGGCCCTCGCCCGAGAAAACAAGGGAGATCGCCTCTCCGATCCGTTTCAGGGGTTGGGAGCCTGAGTGCGTGATCCGTAGCGGAAGACGAACCTGGTAAGTAGCGCAACACGCCGGTAACTGAGGCTTTACCTTCCACCCCTGTTAGTTAACTCTCGTTGAGCTATCTTCTTGACTTCGGTACATCCAATTACATCATACCAATAGTCATATTGAAGACTTAATGGATCGCCCTTGAATAAGTCTTCGCCTTCGACGGTTTCTGGGAAGCTCGCAATAAGTTTGAGATCATCGTCACGTATCCGGGATCCCTCTGTTAAGAGTAGTCGTTTCAAGGAGGATATCGCTGCTTTAGCGTAATCTCCGCCTCGTGCAAGGAAGATAAGGCCAGAGGCTCCCGCGACCCCGCTTCGTTCCAGCGCTGCAACGTCTCCTAAGGCGGTTGCCCATAGAAGCAGTTCTTTATCATTCCGCGGCCGATATCCCAAGCTGCGGAGTCAATTGGCTGCGTATTCTCGTTGCCCACGCGCCGGATCGGCCAGTTGCTCGACCAGACGATCAATCAGGACTGAAGAATTTCGCCTCAGCAGGCCGGTCGGATCAACGCTTTGGAGCACTCGGGTGACCAACTTTGTCTGCCATGGGTCGCCGCTGGGCGACGATCGGAACATCCGGATCGCAATTGCTTCATCATTCACGCCGAGCTTTCTTAGCGCGCAAAGCACCGCATTGACATGGATCGGGTCTGCAGCGTAGGCGGAGGAAACGGTCTCGACGCTATTGAACAGACTGTTAATCGCACGCAAATCCCCGAAGTCACCTAGCAGGACTGCCGCCTGTTCTCTCACGTAGTACGAGTTGTGGCCTTCCGCGCAGGCACAAGCGAACGCGAACAAGCGTGCGTCGTCCAAGCCGAATCTCCCAATCGCCGCAAGGAAAGCGCCCCCCATTTCGTGAAAAGGCCCACCAAAATGATAAACAGCGCGCGGCATCAGGCGCACGATCGGTTCGAGAGCGGCGCGGTCTCCGATTTTCCCCAAACATTCCACCACGATGCCTACGAACTTACTATGATGCCGCATCAGATCTCCCGATGCAGAGCTACACTTGTAGTCATAATTTGCCTCAAGGATCGCAATTAGCACTGGGATCGCCCGTTTGTCCGCAATCTTGCCCAAGGCTTCAACCACGGCTTCCTCGACCAAACCCGCCTGCGTTCCAGCCGCAAGCCATCGCCTCAGGACGTCTGTCAATGCGCCAGTGGCGCGGGCATCCCTTAGCTCTCCGAGGGCTTTTGCAGCCCGCAGCCGGTGTTCCCATTTCGCCGAGGCCAGTCGATGTATGTGGTATGCAGGATCCTTAAATAGGAAGAGTTTTATCAGAGGCAACGTGGCGCGCAGGTTCTCCTTCTTCTCCCTGTCCAAGCGAGTCAGTGAATTGCCGCGATCATGTGACCAGAGTCTTGATTGGCACCCTTGACATACGGGAACATGGAATAAGTCTCGATTTCCGCATGATGACGGCCCTGGAGCTCGATCGCCAGACCCAGTGCGTCGGATTGAGTCTGTAGGCAACAACGTCAATGTCTCTCACTGGGCTGGTCTGAAGCAAGAGCTTCTGCGACTTTGATCTTCGCCGGAGTTCTGAAAACTGTCGGCCAGCTATCCTTGTTGACCTGGACAGAGAGGCAGTTCGCATTCCCAGGCAGCAGACGCACTCAGGCGCGGACCGGCCTTGGCGGCTGGTGGGTGGCGGGGCCCCTCGGAGCGCCGGTACTGTGAAGGGACCTGGAAGCAGGCTGCGAAGCGTGCGCAGGGGTTCCCGTGCGACGGCTTTGCGCCACGGTCACGGCTTTTTTTTCATGCTTGACTTCAGCCGGTTCTCCCTGAGCAACATGGTCGAGTGTGGGAGCGCCCTGCGCTCGCTGGGGGATCGTGCCGGCAGCATGGAGGAGGTGGCCGGACGGATCGTCGCGCGACTCGACGACTGGTTTCGCGTTCCCGAGACCGGTGAGCCGGCTTGCGTGCTGGTTCGCCTGTTCAAGACCCACGTGTACCAGCACCTGCCCGTCGAGTTGCAGACGATCGCACGCGAGCAGATGGCGCCCGCCTCGCCCGACCCGGAGACCCGATGCTTGACGCTGCTGGGTACGACCGGCCTGCTGCCCGAATGGCAGACGCGGTCGCGATCGAAGGGGCACCGGGTGATCCCCCTGCCCAGCGTCGAGGTGATGACGCGGTTCCCGATGATCATCCAACTGGTCCGGCAGCTCGGCCTGGAGGTCGGCTCGATGGTGCACCGATCGCCGACGTTGCTGGTGGACTGGGAGCAGCGGACGTTCAATGTGTTCCACGTCCCGGAGGCGGTCGGCAGTCCCGACATCCCGGCCCAGGCGGAGTTCGTCATCCCCCACGGCGTCCGGTCGGTGCTCGGTTTCGGCGGCATGCTCCCCGGCCGCGACCTGTTCGCGGTGATCCTGTTCTCGCGGGTGCCGATCCCGCGGAGCACGGCCGAGCTATTCCAGCCGCTGGCCCTCTGCGTGAAGATCGCCCTGTTGCCATTCGTCAACGGCCCGGTTTTCACGGCGAACGCCGCAACGCCCGTGGCGGCCGCGTCGATCGTCGGCGAGGCCGAGACCCAGGCCTCACGGATCGCGGCGCTGGAGCAACTGCTGGAGGTGGCCGAGCCGACGATCCTGGAACAGTCCACCCAGCTCGAACAGGCTCTGGCCGAGGCACGGAACCTGCTCGAATCGGCGGCCGACGCCATCGTGATCGCCGGCGGCGACGGGCGCATCGTCCGGCTCAATCGGCAGGCCGAGCGGATGTTCGGCTATACCCGCGAGACGTTGCTCGGGCAACCGGTGGAAGTGCTGATCCCCGAGCCGCTACGTGCGCGCCATGAGCTCATGCGCCGGGCATACGTCGAGCAACCGCCCCCCCGCAAGGCACTCGTTGGCCTGGAGGTCGCCACCCGGCATCAGAGCGGTGCGGAAATCCCCACCGAGCTGACCCTCAGCCCCCTGGAGACCGCCCGGGGATTGCTCCTGATCGTGATCCTCCGCGACATCACCGAGCGGAGGCGTGCCGAGGAACGCCTGAGGCGGCAGAACATCCTCCTGGAAGAAATCGCCCGTTCCGAGCGTGCCGCCCACGAGGCACTCAAGCAGTTGGAGAGCCAGATGGTGCAGTCCGAGAAGCTGGCCGCCCTCGGGCGCATGGTCGCGGGCGTGGCCCACGAGATCAACAATCCACTGGCCTTTGTCCGCAACAACCTGGCGATCTTGCAACGCGATCTGGGCCACCTGCGCGACCTGATCCAGCTCTACCAGGAAGCGGACAAATCGCTCGACCAATCGCGGCCCGAGCTGCTGGCTCGGATCCGAGCCCTGGCCGAGCACATGGACTTGGCCTACACCCTGATGAACGTCGAGAGCCTGGCCGCACGTTCCACCGAGGGTCTGAAGCGGATCGAGCAGATCGTCAAAGATCTACGCGACTTCGCCCGGTTGCACGAGGCCGAACGGAAGGAGATCGACCTCAACGAGAGCATCGCGACTACCGTGGAGATCGCGTGGGTGGCCGCCCGGCAGAAGCAGGTGGAGATTGTGACCGATCTGGAACCGTTGCGCCACATCACCTGCTATCCGGCCAAGCTCAACCAGGTCGTCCTCAACTTGCTGACCAACGCCATCGATGCCAGCCCACAAGGCGGCACGGTCACGATCCGCACCCGGTTGGACCCTGAAGGGGGAGTGACGCTGGCGGTGATCGACGCCGGAAAGGGGATCGATCCCTCTATCCGCGACAGGATCTTCGAGCCGTTCTTCACGACCAAGCAGGTCGGCCAGGGGACGGGTCTGGGGCTGTCGATCGTCTACGGGATCGTGCAATTGCACGGTGGCCGGATCGAGTTCGAATCCGAGCCCGACCGGGGGACGCAGTTCACGGTCCACCTCCCTCTGGTGTCCCCCGACCCCACGCCGGAGCGGCCGGATGGTTCGGGTGGGATCACAATGTCCTGAAGCGCCGACCTCCGGCCATGCGCCCCGGCGGGCTTCGAGCGATCCGGCATGCCTACAGACCCTGTCCCTCGCTTCTTGAGCCTTGTCCTGCAGGGCCTCCGGTCCCCCGGGAAGCCGGGTGATGACCAGCCACGGGCCGCTCGACTGGCCAACCCGGGATGACGACGGGCACGGGACCGGGGAAGCCCAAAGGGGACATTGGGAAGCCCAAAGGGGGCATTGCTATTCGCGGCGGAAGGCTAGAGAATCTAGGACAAATGCAAATCTGCCCAGACCACCTATTCAACCGCGGGCAATAGCAATGTCCGCTTTGGCTTCCCCCCAATGTCCCCTTTGGCTTCCCCTTCTCAGTATGTCGTGAGATCTCGAGAGCCATTTGGTGGTTCTCGATTCCCGTCGCACCACTTCGTGGCCAACGCTCGGAGAAACAGCCTGCCTAGACGCTCGACATGGGTCCTTCATGCGTTATGATGAATGGAAATGCACTGCACGCGAGGAGCGAATCTCATGACTCTGAAATGGCAAGATTACATTGAGGAACGTCAGGACGTGATGGTGGGCAAGCCCGTTTTCAAAGGGACTCGCCTTACTGTCGAGTTCATCTTGAAGCAAATCGGGGCCGGCATGACCCACGAAGCGCTGCTCGATCAGTACCCGACTCTCAAACCCGAACATCTTCGCTCCGCCATGCTTTATGCGGCCGACGTCGTGTCGATGGATCAATCGATTTATCAGTGATACGCAGGAAGCATGCGAATCCTTGCGGACGAAAATGTTGCGCGAGACATCGTGGCTTGGCTGCGAAGCAGCGGGCACGACGTGCTGTTCGCCGCAGAGATCGAGCCTGGCGCGGCCGACATCCGCTGGGCGGAACGTGCCGAACGGGAACAACGTGTCATCCTGACCTTCGACAAGGACTTTGGCGAGTTGGTGTTTCGAAGCGGACTTACCAGGCACGGCGTCGTGCTGCTGCGCCTCGACAACCTGCCAGTCACGGCAATCCTGGCACGTCTTCAAGACGTCTGGTCCGTCGTTGAGGCCAATCCGGCCCGCCGGTTCATCGTGATCACGGAAAAGAGAGTCAGAGTTCGTGCCATGCCTACCACGCGGTAGCCGGGACGTAACCCGCTCGATCGCCGCGCCGCACGCTATTCCGCCCGCTGTTTTCATCCTCCATCACCCAGGCGTCAGCCAATCCGCCTTCTCAGACTTGACCGGTTTTGCTAGGTTTCGTCATGTCACAGTAAAACGTCGAAATAGGTTCGGGGCTGGTTGGGTCGTGACCGATCAGCTCTGAGCCCCGCGCAGTTCAGTCAGGCACGGAAGCGAGACTCGACCATGCGGATCTTCATCTCGGCCGGCGAGCCCAGCGGCGACTTGCACGGCGCAAATCTGATCGAAGCCCTCCGCGCGCGGCTGCCAGAGGCCGAGTTTGTCGGCTTCGGCGGCCCGAAGATGAGCGCGACCGGGGCGAAGCTGCTCTATCCCCTGGTCAACCTGGCGATCATGTGGTTCCTCAACGTGTTTCTCAACATCCTCACGTTCATCCGCCTGATCTTCCGCGCCGATCGCTACTTCCGCGACCAGAAGCCGGACGCCGTGATCCTCATCGATTACCCCGGGCTGCACTGGTGGATCGCCAAGCGCGCCAGGGCGCGGGGGATCCCGGTGTTTTACTACGTCCCACCGCAGCTCTGGGCCTGGGCCGGCTGGCGCGTCAAGAAGGTGCAGCGGACCGTGGACCTGGTGCTTTGCAGCCTGCCATTCGAGCCCGACTGGTACAGAGCACGCGGCGTCAGTCAGGCCGAGTACGTCGGCCACCCGTTCTTCGACGAGCTCACCGAGCGGGAGCTCGATGAGGCCTTTCTAACCCAGGTGAAAGCCAACGCTCATCTGGGCCCGCTGGTGGCGATCCTGCCTGGCTCGCGGACCCAGGAACTGACCCGCAACCTGCCGATTCTGGTCCGCGCCGCCGCGAAGCTGGCGCGGCAGCGACCTGCGACGAGGTTCGCCGTGGCCTGTCTGCACGAACGCCACCGGGCGCTCGCCGAGCAGATCATCAGGGCCAATACCCGCGGAGCGGAGGGTCAGTCCGCGCTCCGGATCGAGGTGTTCGCCGCGCGGACCCCTGAGCTGATCCGGATCGCCGACGTGGCCTGGGCCGTTTCCGGCTCGGTCAGCCTGGAACTGATGGTGGAAGCCCTGCCCACGGTGATCCTCTACAAGCTCAACCGGTTCGACCTCTGGATCGCCCGCCCGTTCATCAAGGCAAAGTACATCACTCTGGTCAACTTGCTGGCCGACGAAGAGCTGATGCCCGAATACCTCACCGAGCGGGATGTCTCGGATGAGCTGTCCGGCTGGGCCCGCACCTGGCTCGACGACCCGGTTGCCCGGGCCCGGGCAACCGCCAATCTCGCCGCGTTGCGGCATCGGGTCGCCCGGCCGGGCGCCTCCCAGCGCGCCGCCGACCGCATCGTCGCGTGGCTGCGCGAGCATGCCCCTGGCACCTCGACCGGTGCTTCCATGTATCGCGGGCCACATGAATCGGCCTCACGCACGGGTCACATCGTGGAACTTCCGGACCTCATGGAATGAGACCTCTCGCTCGACTCAATCATCGCGTCGAGAGTCCCGCCCTGGGCTGGTGAGAAGTTGGTGTTGACCGAGCTGGAGGGACGGTTTCGAGACGCGTGTTTTTGTTGCGCGCGATGGAATGGCGTCGCGAGCGAGCGATCCCTTTCCCCCCCTTGCGAAGGGAGATCACGGTGTCGTGCTGGTGCATCTCGCGGCTGGCGAGCTTGTAAGGCTTGGTCACCCGGATCAACTCGAGGACGCCGGGAAGCACCTCGAGGTTGCGGGAATCGATCGTCCCGGTATTGCCCGTGATGCCGATCGCCGTCCGCGTGGGTCCGGGCATCGCATGCGGCGTCAGGCCCATCTCGAGAATTGCTTCCAGAACCCGATCGATCTGGACCGGCGTGGCATGGCTCTGCATCACAACAAGCATGGTCCTATTACCCGGAGACTGCGGCCTGGTTTTCAAGGACCATTCTAAGGTAGGACCTTGGTTCCACTGCCGTCAAACCGAGCGTGCCGGCGAGGGTGAGGACGGCCTGCTGGGCGGCAGGGAGATCGGCCTCGCCGCTGGCGATCGCTTCGATCTCGGCGAATGGACCCAGGCCCTCGGCCGTGTCGAGGGCAATTTCCAGCTCGTGCTCGTGGAATGTCAGGTGGAAGCTCTCGCGTCGCTTGCGGACTGTGGCGACCGGGCGGAATCCGAGGTTCTCGAGCAGTTTGAGCAGCCGGCGGAACTCGTCGGGGCCCTCCGCCACGGCGATCTCGATCTCCTCGCGGGTCTTGGTTGGCCCGGAGCGGCGCGGTCCTTTGTAAGTGAGCCGATTTTCCTGTCCGAGCCGGCGGATGCGAAAGGCCTCACCGGTCTGGGCGAAGTCGCGCGCCGGGTGGTTCAGGTAAATGTCTTCGTGGTCGACCGCCTCGCCAGCGACGGCCCCCATCTGTACCAGACGTTGCACCAGGTGGTCGTGATCGACCGCCCGATACTTCACCTCCACTTCAAAGCTCATGGGTGCAGCCTAAATCGACGATTGCCCGACGTCAACGTTGTGACCCTGGCGGCGAGGTGTCGATGCGGATTCCCCTGAATATTCCCCTTCGCCGGCGAATACACGTCAAATACCGGGGGCCGAACGACCCTCACGAGCCTGGCGATCAGGTAAACTGCGAGAGACTGACACACTCTGCGGATTGTTTCGATCCGAGCAGTCTTCACGCGTTCGTTCACCGAAGGAGCTGAGTCGTGGGATCGCCACTGATTGCGAATGTGACAACGTTCCTGCCGTGGTTCGATTCGTCGGGGATCGCGCCGGTCCTCGCGGCCCTGGCGGACCTTCCTGCCGGCATTTTGTGGATCGTTGGCCTGGTCGTGGGTGTGGTCGTGCTCAGCGAACTGACCGGCCTGCGGTACATCGCCAACAACCGGGTCGGTATCGTCGAGAAGCTGTGGTCGATCAAGGGTTCCGTCCCCGAAGGAGGGATCATCGCCCTGCATGGAGAGGCCGGTTTCCAGGCCGAGGTGCTGCGCGGCGGGCTCCATTTTGGCCGCTGGCGGTGGCAGTACCGGATTCATCGCGTCCCCCTGGTGACCGTGCCCCAGGGTAAGGTCGGTTACATCTATGCCAGAGACGGCGAGCCCCTGGCACCCAGCCAGACCCTCGGCTGCGTGGTTTCTTGCAACTACTTCCAGGACGCCCGCGGTTTCCTGGTGGGTGAGCAGGTCAGTCCCGATCAGGAGGCGATCACCGGCCAGCGCGGTCGGCAGCGGGCGATCCTCCGCGAAGGCGTGTACGCCCTGAACCTCGCGCTCTTCTACGTGCTCACCGAAGACATGGTCTACCGTCTGGACACCGGCGGGCCGAAGGAGTTCAAGACCCTGGTCAACTGGCAGACCGAGCTGGCCGATCTGGACGGCTTCAACCCGGTGGTGATCGGCGGACCGATCGAGACGATGGACCCGCTCAATCCCGACAAGAAAATGCTGGTTGACAGCATGGGCATCGTCACGGTCCATGACGGGCCGTCGTTGCCTCCGGGCGAGATCATCGCCCCGGCAGTCGGCACCGACCGCAACGACAAGTTCTTCCACAACAACTATCAGGACACCGAGGCGTTCCTCCTGGCCGGCGGCCGCAGGGGATTGCAGTATGTAGCCCTTACCGACGGCACGTATTTCATCAACCGCTGGTTCGCCACCCTGGAATCGATCCCCAAGACGATCGTGCCGATCGGCTACGTGGGCGTGATCGTCAGCTACTATGGCCGGACCGGTCAGGACGTTTCTGGCCAGGGTTTCCGGCACGGCGAGCGCGTGGGCGAGGGCGAACGCGGTGTGCTGGAGAAACCGCTGGGACCTGGCAAGTACGCCTTCAACACCTACGCGGGCAATATCGTCCTGGTGCCGACCACCAACTTCGTGCTCCACTGGGTCACGGGCCGGACAGAGACGCACCGGTATGACGAGAGTCTGCGGTCGATCGACCTGGTCACCAAGGACGCGTACGAGCCGACCTTGCCGCTGTCGGTCGTCGTCCACATCGACTACCAGAAGGCCCCGAGCGTCATCCAGCGCTTCGGCGACGTCAAGAAGCTGATCACCCAGACTCTTGACCCGATGCTCTCCGCGTACTTCCGCGACGTCGCCCATAAACGGACGATGCTCGAGCTCTTGCAGGAGCGCGACGCAATCCAGCACGAGTCGAGCCAGGAGCTGGGTCGCAAGTTCCACAATTTCGACATCGAGTGCGTGGACGTGCTGATCGGCAAGCCCGACACGGCCGAGGCCGGCGGCAAGATCGAGACGCTGCTCGAACAGCTTCGCTTGCGGCAACTGTCGCTCGAGCAAGTCGAGACCTACGCGAAGCAGGTCACCGCGTCCGAGAAGCTGCGGGCCCTCAACGAGGCCCAGGCCACGGCCGCAATGCAAACCAAGCTGACCAATTCGCTGGTCCAGGTGCAGATCGTCGAGAACGAGGCCGAGGCCCAGCTCGCCAAGGCTCGCAAGGAGGCCGAACAGAAGATCATCACCGCCCAGGCCGAGAGCCAGCAACGGATCCTCGCCGGCCGCGGTGAAGGCGCGAGGATCCTCCAGGAGGGTCTGTCCGAAGCGTCGGTCATGGTCCGCAAGATCCAGTCGTTCACCGACCCGAGGCTGTACGCGCTGTCGATCGTCGCCCAGAACCTGGCCCGGAGCAGTCAGCCGCTGGTCCCCGAGCGCGTCTTCATCGCCGGCGGCGGCAACGGTCATGCGACAGATGGCTTGCCCGTGGGTGCCGGAGCGACGGCCGGCACGGGCCTCCTGGGCATGCTGCTGAGCCTGCTCGTTGCCGAGAAGTCCGGCTTCGACGTCGCGGGGCTGCCCGGCGGCAACGTCCTTCAGGAGTTCTCCGACAAGATCTCCAAGCAGGCCATGGAGAACATCGAGGAGGCCATGAAGGCCAACGTGGGTTCGGTGGCCAATGGCAACGTCGATCTGAACCTGGAAGTGGCCGATCCCTCGAAGACCGTTGCGTCCAGGCCGCGGCCGCAACCGCAACCGGTCGAGGCGGCCACAACAACCGCCAGCAAGTCTTGATCACCGCCGACCGGGCGAACTCAAACCTCATTTTGGATCTCTTCGCGAACTTGCCCGTCGCTAACCGACGACTCTCGGAACGGGCCCCAGGAAGTTCCGTGGCGCGCCAACTTCTTCGTCAACACCTTGGTGTAGGTCTCTGGAAAAAATATGAGATAACATAATCATATCAGTTGTTCACATGAACTACAGTTGCAGGAGGGAAGCCGTTGAAGTGGGTGCTGCTCGCAGCGGAATAGGCGCCGATGTTCTCGGAGTAGACCAAATCGCCCACGTCGAGGTCGGGTAGTTCCTCGGCGAGGCTGATCGTGTCGAGTGCGTCGCACGTCGGCCCGAAGACAGAACAAATCTGCGTCGGCCCCTTCTTGAAGCTCTTGAGGTGATACTGGCAATGGTCGAATATCACGCCGCTGAAGGTGTGGTAGACTCCGTCATCCAGATAGTAGCAAGGCTTGCCCCCACGGACGGCTTTGCCAATGATTTTCGCTACCGCCGTCGCGGCGGAAGCGACGAGGAACCGACCTGGCTCGGCAAGGATTTCGATCGGCTCGGGGAAAAGTCGACCGATCTCGGTGTTGATCGTGGCCGCCAGCCTTCGGAAGGCAGGCACGGCGTCGTCATAGTGTGCGGGGAAGCCGCCACCTATGTCGAGCAACTTGAGGTCAAACCCGCGCAGCTTCGCCTCGGCAAAGATGCCGGCGGCGAGGTGCAACGCCTGCACGTAATTCTGGGCGTTAGTGCACTGGCTGCCGACATGAAAGCTCACTCCCTCGACCTCGAGTTTGCTAAAATGCGCGAAACTCATGAGGTCGACCGCCTCCCCAGGCAACGCACCGAATTTGCTGGAAAGCTCGACCATCGACCCGGTGTTGGGTACGCGCAACCGCAGAACCAGCCCCGAGTGGGGCGCATATCGGGCGATCTTGATCACCTCTTCGTGATTGTCATAGGTCACCAAGGGCTTGTATTGGTCCAACTGCTCGAGGGTCTCGATTGCCTTGATCGGATTCGCGTAGATCACACGGTCCCAGATGAAGTCTTGCCGCTCCTTCGCCGAAAGCTGCGCGAGCTTTTCGTGCACGTTCAAGAACTCTGCCATGCTGGCGACGTCGAAGCTGGCCCCCGCGTCATAAAAGGTCTGCACGATGACTGAGTCGCTGTTCGCTTTCACCGCATAGTAGGCCTGCACGCGCGGCATGAATCGCCGAAACTGCGCATAATTCTCGCGCAGCACCTTATGATCCACCACTACAATCGGCGTGCCGTGGCTCTTGGCCAAACGAATCAGCGTCTTTTGGTCCATGGATTGTCCGCTCGGGGCGATCACGAGGGGTGTGAAAAATGAGTCAGGACGGCCAACTCTAAAATCATGACTCACAGACTGCGCGTGCCTGCACTTCGTCAGGCCGGCAGTCGGGCTGCAATCCCTCGTGTCAGTCTCCGTCCGTGATCAGAAAGTTCTTGAACTGCCATGGATCGGAAGTGTCGAGTTCAGGTTGATTGTAGCCGCGAAAGTAGTTCGAGTAGTGCTTCAGCGGGTTCCAGTCCGAGGCCGCGGAAAGAAACTTGCCCAGGTAGGGTTTACTTATCTCCAGCACCTTGTCATGGGGCAAGTCATCGGGCACGCACAGTCCCCGGCGCGGGTTCTCCAGCATCCACATGCAGGCGACGACGACGGAAATCGCCACCTGCATCGTGGTGGCATTCTGGTGCGGCACGAGTCGACGTGATTCCTCGATGCTCAGGTCGGAACCACACCACCACGATTGATACGGGTGCCCCATCACGAGCGCGCCCAGGATGTCCGCGCCGCTGATGATCTCGTCCGTCATAATGCGGATCCGCGACTGCAACCGGTAATCGCGACCGCGGAGCTCGTGGAGTGACGCGATGGCGGAGTCGCACGGGCAATACGCGTAATGGACGGTCGGGCGATAGATAGCGTTCCCTCCCTCCCATACCGTCAGTCGCTCGGTAATGGTGAACGCCTCGCCATGGCGGACGACCATGCCAACGATGTGGTGGTCAGGCGGCACCCAGCTCGCCACGAAACAGTTCATACCCATCCGCGCGAGGCAGATTTGGCTCTTGGGGCCTTTCTCATGCTCGAAGGCAAACGCGGGTGGCTGTTTCTCATGCGTTCCCCAGCCCATCTCGGCCGTCGTTGTCCCCTCCTCGCGGAAACCCTCGACGCTCCAAGTGTTCACAAATTCGTCGACTTGTTTGGGCTGATTTGTGATCTGCGTGTCTCGCTCGCTGCAATGAATGACTTTGACGCCGAGTTCATGGGCGAGATGGTTGAATTCGAGTGATCGGGCGTGGCCAGCGATCTTCTCCGCCCGAGCGCCACTGAACTTCTTGTCCTCCAGTGCTTGCTGAGCGATGTCCAGCAGAGCCTGCTTCGTGAAGTGGCTGATCAAGCCCGGATTCGCCCCATGTTCGAGCACGGCCGTCGGTCCCGGATCGCTCCAACCCGTGATCATTCGCCGCAAGTTCATATGCCGCCAGTAGAGCGTCCGCTCGGTCGGGTGCTTATCGTGCGAACTTTCGTACGGATCCCAGAGTTCCACCGATGTGTTGATGTAAAGCACGCCGTGGTCGTGACACCATTGCACGATCTCGCAGCAATCGATGTTCCATGCCAAGTCGATGAGTAGGTCTCCGGCCGAAAGATGCTGGCCCAGCAATGTGCCCAGGTTCTCCGGCGCCACGCGATCTTTGACGAAGGTCACTCCTTGCTCGATCCAAGGTTCCAGTGCCCCCATGTTCGGCTCGAAGTCCATGATCGTCAGCTTGTTTGGATCAACGCTGATCTGCCTGAGCAGAATGGGCAAAGTACACCGCGCCACTGCCCCAAAACCGACCATGAGAATTCGATTCGTAAAAGTGAGCATCACCTGGCTCTCCCGAACTTGCTGACCGGACCGAGCCGGCGAGCACAAAAGTCTTGCTGAGATTCATGTTGGGTTCGACGAACAGACGGTCTTCGGAACGATCGCTGTACATCGATCAATGCAGGTCTTGACTCAATGCACGTTTTGACTGTCATGCCTGCCACGGTTCGCTTCTCGGCGCCCTGCTGACCCTTGGCCGCATCAGGGAACAGTGTTGTGAAGCAGAGTGAAGTGCTGTCATGCGGTTCTGGCCGGAGATTCTCCCTGAGGATTGTCAGGCTATCCTCGACATCGAGCGCTGCCTGTGCGGATGGAAATAGCATGAGGTTCCAGACGAGCGCTGTCAACCGCCGAAGAATCGTGCTCCGGAAAAAGCGCCGTCTGCGCTAGAACGCGTTGTGGAGCAAGCGATTGCGGGAAGGCTCTGAATCCAGGATTCGAAATCGATTGACAGCTCCTCCGGTATCTTGTATACATTTCTAGCGTTCGACACCCGGGTTATCCACCAGTCAGGGGCCTCACGTCGAACACCAGTCGGCAATCATGCCCACTGCAACGGATGGCACCTTGGACGCCCCTTCGTTTCTCCGGGGCCAGGCAACTCAGGCAGGGGTAACTGCATGGACGTGTCAACTCAGATTGGACGAGACCACCCCATCGATCTCAAACGGGTGGTGACAAATCCCGATGGCTCGGCGACCCACGAGCACCTCCTGACATTCATCCCCGTTCAGTTCAGTGGCGGGAACGTGAAGTTCTGCTTCGTGGGTCGATCCGACGTGAACATCCTCCGCGAAGGTGCCCGCAACTGGAACCCGCCCGCATCCAACATAAGGCCGGCGGGGCGGTTCTCGAACCTGGCGATGACGCTCAAGACGGGCGATCTGATCAGGGTGGGCACGGGCCTCCTCGACCTCCGCCTGATGTCCGTGTGCCGGGGTCGAGCCACGATCAGGGCGACGATCCTGGCCGATGGTCTGCTCCTCAACCTGGAACCGCTCAGCGATGGCCTGGAGTTGAACCTCCGCAGGATCATCGAACGGCTTAACCGGGGTGGGGACTATCGGAGCGATGCCCTCTAGCCTGGCCCCCCGCCAAGGCCGACCGGGCGTCCCGCATTGGTGCTGGCCGGGAAGCCTTGGATTCCGTGCCTGGCCGGCCTGCTGTCAGCCGGAGGTCGAGTCTGCTTTGAGCCCCGCGCCTGTGGTCGTGTTAAGCAGGGCGGGCCAGCACTATCGGATGGGCTGCATGTTGGTTCTGTCATGCAAGAAGTGCGAGGCGATCCTGATCGATGGCGTGATCCGGATCGAAGTCGTGAATATGGCGAAGGCAACAGTCCGGGTGCGACTGATGTCTCCCCGAAGCTTGCAACTGCCCCATGGGATTGCGAGGGAGGAAACTCGAGACCGACAGGATTCACCAGCAAGGATAAGTCCGGTGGGTATGGAAGTTTTCCACCTGACCCTGATCAACCAGCAGATCGTCCATCTCGGCGAATCCGTGAGTCTAGGCGTCGTGGATGCCGATAAATCCCGGGTTCTTTTCTTCGTCGATGCCCCGGCGGGGACGAGCGTCATGGCCGTCGGTCAAGCAGGACAGGATCGCGCGAACGCGTCCTCGAACCAGATTCTTCTTCAGTTCATGGGCCAGGGCACTGAGCGGCCGGACGAGCATCGAGAGAAGCCGGCCCCCGGTGTCGCATCGCGCGAGGGCCAGACGGCAAGCGTTGGATCGGGCCCGGATGTCCTGCCGTTCCCTTCGAATCAACCCCACAGGAATCGTCCGTGAAGCGGCCACGTACCGGGTTGGCTTCGCACATTTTCCCACACACCTCGTCCAGTAAATCGCAGGATTCCCCCGATTCATGGCATCAAGTATCATTGCGATGATGAAGCCGTGTGTAAGAAGTCCCCGCCCGCTTTAGCGCGGTTTGCTCGCGCATTGCATACAGCGATCAAAAAAGGCCGTGGTGCTCATACCTTCTCCCCGCGGGAGAAGGTGCCCCGCAGGGGCGGATGAGGGCTGAGCTGCTTGCCTTGGCCCGCTCCCCGCGGGAGAAGGAGAGAAGGCCCTGCCGCGCCTGCAACTCAACGGTAAAACGCGCTAAGGTATTTCCCCACGGGCGGCGCATATTCGGGAAAGGGGAACAGCATATGGCTCTGCTGTACAGTCTCTCGAACGACCAGGACGATCAGCGCGAGGCCGCTACCGAGTTTCTTTCCAGCCGCTGGAGCGATGTGCTGGAAGAAGGGCCCGTTCTTGCGCTTTGCTCGGCACTGAGCTCATCGGCATGGACCGCCGAGTCCTTCGAGGTCCTCAGCGTCGAGGCCGACAGCAACGTTCGGGTTCGCTTCGCCTTCGAGGCCAAGGGCCTGGACAAGAAATCGAAACCGAGCGGGGATCGCGTGAACGGATCGGCCGTCGCCGTGATCGACGTTTACGACCACGTCGAATTCGTTGATGTTGACGTGGCTTGACCGCTCTCTTGTCCTCGCCACTCAATCGCAACCCCGCCGGGGGTCCGAGCCAGCCCCAGGGCGTTCATCCGTGGCGCCAGCGTGGTCGGCCTCAGTCCGAGTAGAGCAGACACTTCGATCACCGCATGGCTGCGTGAGGGCTGCGCCGAGGATCATTGACCGCGATCCGGACGTATCTACAATATAGGCTGCGTCACATCGCGCCATTCCATGAACCCAACCAGGAGACCAGCGGTGTACAAGACGAAGAATGACCTGTCCGAGGCAACCCGCGTCAAGGTAATCGAGCTGCTCAACGCACGGCTCGCGGACTGCAAGGACCTGGAGACGCAAACCAAGCAGGCCCACTGGAACGTCAAGGGACCGCACTTCATCGGCCTGCACCTACTGTTCGACAATATCAATGATGCCGTGAGGAACTATGTGGACGAGATCGCCGAACGGGCAGTGCAGCTCGGGGGCGTGGCCGAGGGGACGGCCCGGGTGGTGGCGAAGCGGAGCTCTTTGCCCGAATATCCGTTGCATGCCGCGGACGGCCGCAGCCACGTCGACGCGCTGTCATCAGCCCTTGCGGCGTTCGCCAAGTCGGCGCGGCAGGCCATCGATCAGGCCAACGAGCTGGGCGACCTGGACACGGCCGACCTGTTCACGGAGGTGTCGCGCGGCGTCGACAAGTGGCTATGGTTCGTCGAGGCGCACCTGCAAGCAGATCGATGAGCAGAGCGGTTGTGACCAACCGAGACGGCCCGAAAATCTCCCACCGAGGACCGTCCCAGACTGGATACGGCAGCGATCCGGATGATCATTCGCTGCGGGTGACTCAATCTTGCGAGCGGCATCAGAAGTCGAGCTGCTAGCCAACGCCATCACTGTCAAGCTGCTCTCCAAAGCGGAATCGGTTCGTCTGGTGTCGGCAACCGGCTGAGAATCCGTGCCGGGACCGTTCCCTGCAATCTTGGTACAGGGCGCGGCAGAGAATGCGTTGAATGTAGAGAGAGAACCAGGCGTCATCAAGAGTCGAGTCGCCATCTGCCAGTTGAGCCTGGAGTGGTCCTGAGACGCCGGTTATAATGACGCGTACCTCCACCTATGAGCGGCCCGTTCGCAGCGTGGCAAGACGCGATCGGCTGGATCCAGGTCAGTCACCTGGGAGCCAGCCGTCCGGATCGCGCGCGAGACACCGGCGACGGGCTTTCAATGTGAAGATCCGGGGAAAAGCCGGATGGCTGGGAACGGAGGCCGAACCGTCGGCCGCCGGTTCATCGATTTCCAGAGAATTGCGATCTCAACCCCGAATTACTTCTGCAACCGAAGGGAGCCTGACATGCCAAACAGCGTTTACAAGGTGATCGAGCTGGTGGGGTCCAGCCCTGAATCGTGGGAGAAAGCCGTGGCTACGGCGGTCAAGCAGGCGTCCAGCACGCTACGCGAGCTACGGATCGCCGAGGTCATTCAACAGGACGCCCATATCGCCAAGGATGGCTCGATCGAGACCTACCGCGCCAAGATTCGAGTCTCATTCAAGTTACTGGAAGGGGAACGGGGCTGATCCGCTCTCCCGCGCCGGGACGGGCTCGGCTCGCTCCGGCGCGGGTCTGTTCCCGTCACGGTTCTGCCCCTGTCCCGAGGACAGGCGCGAAATCTCTCCCTGTGTACGTGCCATCGGGCCTGTCCGATTGCGTCCTTGAGCCGAGTCTCAGCCCATGGGCTCGCCGGCTTGACTGGCAGGCTCTTTTCGAATAGAGTGTGAGTTTCCGCGATTGCTGAAACTCTCCTCCAGCAGCAGGGCAGCGCTTGGGCCTCCCGCATGTGAGGATTATGGTTCGCAACGGTTTGAGGACACCAGGTTTATGCCCCGGAAAAAGTTTGGTCGCAACCGCAAGAATCGCTGTCGATTTTGCACGCGTGAAGGCTGCCCTCGTCCGGCTTATGTCGATTACAAGGACATCGGTCTTCTGAAGAAGCTTTGCACCAACCAGAGCAAGATGTTCTCTCGCAAGCGCAGCGGCAACTGTGCGGCGTTTCAGCGCGCCTCCAGCGCGGCGGTGAAGCGTGCGCGTTTCATGGCTCTCCTGCCGTACGTCGGCGAGTAACCCGGTTGGCCCGCTTGCTCAGCGACTGCGGCCTGCCTGTGCAAAGAAGTCGCGGAACTGGGTCTCAATGACCCGCACGGGCTCACCCAGCCTGTCCTCCAGAGATCGGCCTGTGCTCCGCCTGATCCGTCCCCGGTACGCATCGCGTACGAAGTCGAGGAAGGCATCGCGGTAGGTTGCATCATTCCACTGCATGAGGAAGACCGCCAGCGCCATGGCCTGCTGGTAATTCGTAAGGATGCGATCGCGACGATTGAAGGAATTCTGGTCGAGCATGAGGAACTGCTCTAGCGGCAGGAACTTGCCGTCGGAAAGCGACTGCCGAGCCGCCGCGAGCCGCTGCCCGACCAGGCCGCCGACCTCGAGCGAACCGTCGGCCTGGGGCGTCACCGTCTCAAAATAGGTTCCCAGGCCCTCAAAGACCCAGTAACTGCCGACGTTCTTCGTGTAGGCGTTGGGACCAGCGGTCTCGAAGAGAAGCTGGTGCGAAACCTCGTGGTAGAGGGTCGCGGTGACGGGAAGCTGCCCGTCGACATCCCGGAAAAAGTAAGCCGTGGCGCGACTACCTTTACCTGGCTTGGGTGGATTGTAGTAGCCCAGGCTCTGGTCAATGTCGGCATCGGTCGAAGGCTCGAGGTGCCCGACGTACTCGTCCTTGGTCGCGAAATAGAAGACCTGATGCAGTCGGTAGGACGTTTCGCCGGTCAGCGCGGGAGAGCGGAATCGTCGGGCAAGCGGCAGGTTCTCGCCCACGAGGTCGGCGAGCAGCGTGAAGAAGACGTCGTAAAACGCCTCGAGCCTGCGGGCGAACTCGATGGCCTCGCCGAGTGGGACATCGCTCTGGATCTCGAAGTGCTCGGTGGCAATTTGCCAGGGCTTCTTCCAGTTGGACCGGAGCCGGTCGGCTTCCTCTGCGGGCAGCCAGCGAACCTGCTTCTGACCGCGGACAGAGTAAGCGGGTAGCTCGCCCCGGTCGAGGTGCTGGACCCAGTCAGCCGGAACCCAGCCGAAGATGGGATGATTGACGTTGCCGTCCTTGAGCTGGCGGACAGCGAACGGCCGCGCCCAGCCGCCCTCGTAAGGTACGTAGCCCAGAAGCCTGCGCGCTTCGGGATGCTCCGGCTGCCGCTGGAGGACTTCGCGAAGATAGACTGCGGCATGGGCATATTCCGGCGGTCTGGCCGTGGCAGCCCGCTTTGCCAGGTCAAACAGTTCGGACGCCGCCTTGAAGCGAATCTGCTGAAGCTCCGCGATCCAAGGCTGGGCTGACCCTTCCCCTGTCGGCTTCCCGGTCCCGCTGCTCACACTGGCCAGCCCCCGACCCTGGGGCGGGACGACCTCGGGCAAAGGTGTCACCCGGCTGCCACCATCGCGCGGCCTGGTGCGGGGAAGAAGGCTGCGCAGCTCCGACCGAGCCTGGGCCATCCCATCGCCGGTCAGAGAAACGGCCAGACTTTCCAGGGCTTTCGCCTCCCGCTCCTCGATCGCGCGCCTGGTTGCTTGCAACTCAGCCGGAAGAGGCGGGCCGGTCGCCGGAGGCGGGACCTGAAGCACGAGCGAGAGGCCGATCGTCCAGGCGATGGGAAGCATTGTGATCATTCCGTCTTCACCTTCAAGGCCAAGTCCAAGGGAAGGCTGACGACGTTTCTGACGCTCCTGGCTGCGAGAGTATTCGCTGGCTCACTTCACTCCCGCCATTTCTGCTGGCTCTCGCGAGAGCTGGTTGGTGCTCTAGATGTCCGTTTCGTAAGTCCACCGCCAGTTCCAATCGTTATCCCGTAAGGACTTACGACACCAGGAGTGGTGAAGGACTTACGAAACGGACATCTAGGTTGATCTGGACGGGTACGGCGATCCGTCGCACAATGCCGGCCTCGATCGGCAATTCCCTGCTCGACTGCGATTTCCGGGGGAAACGAAAGGATTGGGTGGATCATGGTGCTGTCGCGTCCCCGCATCCCCAACGTGGCTCTCCTGGTCCTGGGATTGCTTCTGGGTTGGGGTCTTGCGAACATCCGGCCCGCCCAGATCCAGGCCGGCGGCGGAGACCGTTCCGGGGATTCCATCGTCGCCACGGGTCCTGTCCTGATCCGCTATGATGAAGGAAGCAAGGTTCAAATTCCACTCGAGGCCATTTATCTTCTTGATTATAAGGCGGGCCGGCTGCTGGGAACGGTTCCCTCGCTCCACGGAACGGTTGGAACCTCTCGCTACCTTGGGGCGTTCGCCGAGCGCGATCTGGTCGCCGACTTCAAGGTCGACCCGGATAACCGACCGCGGCCGCATTTCCTGATGACCACCGGCGCGCTGGGCAGCTACAGTGCGGGTTGGGCGCCTCTCTATGTTTTCGAGACGACGACCAGCCAGCTCGTGATTTATCGCATCCTTCAACAGACGGTCGGGACGACGGCCAACACTCGGCTTGAACTGGTCGAGAAGCGCTCACTGGCCAAAGGCGAGGGTCCCGCTCAGACCGGCCGGTGAGACCGGCCACCGCTGGATTCCGGCACAGCCGGACGACACTCAGCGATCAGGCCCGTCATCGCGCAGCGCAACCCGCTAGAATGTGGGCGAGCCGGATCCTTGGGCACCCTTTGTGGCGGGACGGCCCCCCTGCCCGCCAGCGGTCGCAGCGCTGGATCCGGATCCTCCGCTGGCCGCGGCGCCAGCGCTGCCGGATTCCTCGGTCAGTATCGGGGCCTGGCCATAGGGACGAGCCTCCTGGTGGTTCAGCAGCCAGGTCGCCCGTGGGTCAAAGACTTGCACCGCAACCCGCTGGTTGCCGCTGCGCCCGTATTCTCCATAAGGATCACGCGTGCCCGTTCCATAGCGGGCGAAGATCATGCCGGTGGTGCACTGGAAGAAGCCCAGCCACTGGTGATCAAGACCCATGCCGAATGGCGGTTTGTACTTGTAGTCGATGGCCCCAAAAATCCTCTTGTTCACCGGCGCGGTGTGAAATGCCAGAACCAGGATCGCCATGGTGACCAGCGACGTGGCCAAGGCGAAGCAGAGCCGGCCGGCGTGGTAGATCGGGACGGGAAATCGCACCATCGCCGGGGCCAGAGTTTCGGTGGTCATCCGCAAGAGCAGCACGGCGACGCAGAAGATCGACAGCAGGGAAAGGGTGTCGGAAAATCCCCAGCCGATGCCGGTGCTGTCAATCAGCCTGGCCAGAGGCTCATAAAAGTTGAACGCGATCAAGCCGCCGAAGACGACGTTGAAGAACATCAGCGCGGCGCCCCAAAGACCCTCGCTGGACAGGGCGTAGGTCATCAAAAGGATCAGGAAGGCCATGACCAGGTCGGTGACAACTTTGGGTACGGACATGGATCTACTCTCGTGGTTTGGTCAAAGATGTCGCCGCCGCGGATCAGCACTCTTCAACCCGTCCGGCCTCATCCCGCGACCCCGATCGTTGTGTCAGGTTCCCGCACGCTCACTTCACAACGCGCAGCAATTCCTCGATCGATGTCCGACCCTGGATGACCTGGCGGAGACCGTCTTCTTGGAGAGAGATCATCCCGTTCTTGCGAGCCTCGGCCTTGATCTTGTTGATCGATGGATTCTCCCGCAGCAGCTCCCGCAGAGGCTCGGGAATGACCAGTAGCTCATAGATCCCGGTGCGGCCGAAGTAGCCGGTCCCGCCGCACTGTTGGCAGACCTGCTCCGGATTCTCGGGCCGGCGGTAGAAGACATCGATCTTTTCCACCCGCAGGTTGGCCTTCTTGAGAAACTCGGGCTTGGGCTTGTAAGGCTCCTTGCACGCCTCGCAGAGCACGCGGACCAGGCGCTGGCCCAGCACGGCGGTCAGCGCGGAGGAGATCATGAACGGTTCCACCCCGAGGTCGAGAAGCCGGAACAGAGAGGTCACCGCGTCATTGGAGTGAACCGTGGAGAAGACCATGTGACCGGTGTTGGCGGCCTGGCAGGCGATCGTCGCGGTCTCCTGGTCGCGGATCTCACCGATCATGATCACGTCGGGGTCCTGCCGCAAAATGGACCGCAAGGCGGTGGCGAAGGTCTGCCCGGCCTTGGTGTTGACCTCCATCTGCGTGATGTTGTCCATGTGGTATTCGATCGGGTCCTCGACCGTGATGATGTTTCTCTGGTAACGATCGATCTCGCGGAGGGAAGCGTAGAGTGTGGTCGATTTTCCCGACCCGGTGGGGCCGCAGCAAAGAAACATGCCATGGGGCTGGGTCACCAGGCTGCGCACCTGCTCGATGATCTTGGGACGCATTCCCAGGTCTTCGAGCTTGGTGATCGACCCCGAGTTGTCGAGGATTCGCATCACCAGTTTCTCGCCGGCCTTCGAGCCCGAGGTGGCAACCCGGAAGTCGAGATCTCGGGCCTGGAGCTTGGCGCCGAAGGAGCCGTCCTGGGGCTTGCGCTTCTCCGAGATATCCATTGCCGAGAGCACCTTGAAGACGTTGATCACTGCATCACCGGTGGGCCGGTCGAACGGCTCGGCGGCGTGGAGAATGCCGTCGATCCGGTACCGCACCGAGAGCTGTTCGGTGGTCGGCTCGAGGTGGATGTCGGTGGCGCGGCGCAGGACCGCGTCATAAACCAGCTCCTTCGCGGCCATGAACGACCGGGATTCCTCGGCCTGATGCACCCGGCTGGGGTCCTCCTTGGCCGTGCCGGCGCTCTTGCCGACGAACGTGATCGGCGGCCCGGTTCGGTCCACCATGGTCACGTCCTTGTTGAACATGGGCCTCATGCCCAGCTTCAGCAAGAGGCCGTTGGCGACCTCGCCCAGGTGATAAGGCGTGAGCACCTTCTGGTCGTCGGGAACCGTTTGATTGCGGACGTACGAATACACCAGAATCGGCACGAAGTACGCCAGCAACAGCAGTGCCAGGCTCAGAGGGTAAATCGGGATCGCGAAGATCAGGATCAGCCCGAGCACCCCCGAGAAAAAGACCACGCTGTTCCAGAGCGCGAACTTGACATTGTTCAGATCCTTGGTGTCGTGCTCGACCCAGTCGGTGGTCCACGTCCAGAGCAGGTAGATCACGACCACGGGGATGAACTTGTAGAGATTCAGATAGAAACCCGGGCCCCGCACGATGTTGGGCGACTGGGCCAGAACCGGGGCGAGGAGCTCCGCGGCGTCGGCCCCGGCGACGGCGCCGAGAATCGTCAGGAGGACCGTCGCGAGCACCAAGAGCGGGCGAATCATTAGCGGACCTTTCTTGGGAGGATCACTTCGAGCCCAGGCAAAGTGGCGGCAGGAACGATAGCCGGGCCGTAACAGCAACCCCTCGCCGGCCGCCATGTCGTTCGGCCCAGCGCTCCGCGCCGCTCGCAACGATCGGAGCGAAGCGGCTCCGCTCGGCTCGGCTCGACGACCCTCCGGCAAACGCGCCCTTCGAGCTGCCGGCGCCCTTCGACCGAGCGTGCTCCTGGCGAACCTTGACTCTTATAGAATACCAGGTTGAGGGATGGTAATCCCCTTGAGCGCCATTTTCAAAGCCTCGGGGCTGGGAGCGACCTCGAAGGCCGTCGCGCGCTCGATCTTATCGGCAACGACGAGCTGCCGCAGGCTCTCGGTGAAGTCCATCATCCCTTCTTCCCTGCCGATCCGGATGGCGTCGCCGAGCTTGGTGTCCTCCTCGTTGAGAATCAGCTTCCTGACCGTGGGATTGTTCCGCATGATCTCGTTGGTCGGAACCCGTGTCGTCCCCTTGGCGGCCAGTTCCTTCGTCGTCGGCAAGAGCTTCTGGGCAATGATCGCTTTGAGGTTGAACCCCAGCGACTGCCGCAGCGATGAATGCATCTCTCGCGGGAACAAGTCGAGAAGCCGGCCGATCGTCGAGGGGGCGGTCCCCGCGTGGATCGTACCAAACACCAGGTGCCCCGTCTCGGCCGCGTGCATGGCCGCGCTGAACGTATCGCGGTCGCGCATCTCGCCCACCAGGATGACGTCCGGGTCTTGCCGCATGGCGTGCTTGAGAGCCACGTCCCAGTCGATCACGTCGATGCCGACCTCGCGCTGGTTGATGATCGATTTGTCGTCCTTGAACGTGTATTCGATCGGGTCCTCGATGGTGACGATGTGCAGCCTTTCGCGCTCGTTCATGTACTGGAGCATCGAGGCGATCGTCGTGCTCTTGCCCGACCCGGTCACACCCGCGACGATGATGATTCCCTGATCGTACTGGGTGATCTCGGCCAGGACGGCCGGGAGGTGGAGCTCCTCGAAGCTGGGGATCTTGTTATTGACCCGCCGCGCCACCAGGCTGAGCCGGCCGCGCTGCTTGAAGAGGTTGACGCGAAAGCGGGTCTCCAGGTCGCCGTCAAAGACGATATGGGCAAAGTCAACTCCCCCTTCCTCGTCGAGGATTCCCCGCTGCCGCGGCGTGAGCAGCGGATACATCAGCCGCTCCATGTCGGCGGTGCTGAGCGGCGGAAGCTGCATTTGCCGCAAGACCCCGGCCAGCCGCAGCGAGGGAGCGAATCCGACCTTGAGGTGCAGGTCCGAGCCTTTGTATTTCATCACCATCCGGAACAGCTTGTTCGCCTCAGGCTCATTGGTGATGGTATCCAGCGAAGCTTCCACAGCGGTCGACATGGCTCGAACTCCTCGGGACGCAAAGGCGGAATGAAAGAAGATGATTCTGGGATGCAGCCTTGTTCTCGATCGGTCGGCACCGTCCCTTGCGGCTGGCTCGTGAAATCATCACTCCCGCCTGGCCGCGACCGCGGGAATCTCTCCCGGCGGCGCGTGGGCGCGCTCGCTCGGTATGACCAGCCGCACCGGCACGCCGTGCCGCGCCAGGTATTCCTTGGTTGCCGCGATTGAGTACTCGCGATAGTGGAAGATACTCGCGGCCAGGGCCGCGCTGGCGCCTGCCTCGGCCAGCGCCGCCCGCAGGTGCTCGGGATTCCCGGCTCCGCCCGAGGCAACCACCGGGATTTCCACGGCCTCGACCACGGCGCGCGTCATTTCCAGATCGTAGCCGTTTTTCGTGCCGTCGGCGTCCATGCTGGTCAGGACGATCTCGCCGGCCCCCAACCGCTCGACCTCGCGTGCCCAGGCCACCGCCTCCAACCCCGTCGGAACTCGACCGCCGTTAATGTGAACTTCCCAGACCTCGCGACCGTCATGCATGACCCGCTTGGGGTCGATGTTCACCACGATGCACTGGCTGCCGAACTTGCGCGCGGCCCGGTGAACCAGATCGGGGTCGCGCACAGCGGCCGAGTTGATCGAGACCTTGTCGGAGCCCGCCTTCAAAAGTGCCCGGATGTCGTCCAGGCTGCGGATCCCCCCGCCCACGGTCAACGGCATGAAGCAGACCTCGGCCGTCCGCCGGACCACGTCCCAGAGGATCTCGCGCTCTTCGTGGCTGGCGGTGATGTCGAGAAAAACCAGCTCATCGGCTCCCTCGGCGTCATACCGCGCCGCGACCTCCACCGGATCGCCGGCGTCGCGGAGGTTGAGGAAGTTCGTTCCCTTGACCACCCGGCCATGGTTGACGTCAAGGCAAGGGATGATCCGCTTGGCCAGCATGCGCAGCCCCATCGCGGCACGCCCGCCGACAACACGCCGCCCGGCGCGCCCGAATCCATGTCTGTAACTGAAGGTTTGGCTCCGATCCTCGAAAACACGCCAATGTATTCTATAAAACCCGGGAGATTGATCCTAGAGGCTGATGAAAGATATCGTTGGAGATCCTGGCTGCCTGCCAGGGCAGCTTGCTAGAATCAGAAATTGTCCAGAAGTCGGGGGGCATGTTCCTCGGTTTGCTTGAAACGAGCAAGCACCCGGCGATCGACGTGAGATCCGCGATGACAAGCTTCACCATCGAACTTCCCGAAGAGCAGGTTCGTCGCTTGCGTGACCTGGCTCACAAACTGGGAACGACCCCCGAGGACGTGCTTTGCGCCGGAGTCCAGGAGTGGCTGACCAGCCCCGCGACAGACTTCGCGCATGCCGCCTCTTATGTGCTCAAGAAGAATGCCGAACTCTATCGGCGGCTATCGTGAGCCCCTTTGCTTCGTTGACGCTCGGGGTAGTCGCGTGAATTCATTGCCAGGTCGAATCCCGATCGGTTTCAAGCTGATCGGGGTCTACAAGCTGGTCACCGCCGTGCTGTCCCTGGCTCTGGGATTCGGGCTCTTCCGGCTGTTTCAGGCCGACGTGCGGACCAGTCTGGAGCCGATCGTCCGTGGCCTCCGTCTCGATCCGGAGAACCTGTTTATCCACTCGCTGATCTCACGGCTGGCGGGCCTCGACAGGACGAAGCGCCTCTGGATCGAGACAGGAACGCTCGCTTATGCCATACTCCATGGGATCGAAGGAATCGGCATTCTGCGGGGAAAGCGCTGGGGAGGGGTACTGATTATCCTGGCCACGAGCTCCTTGATACCCGTCGAATGTTTCGAGATTCTGCGACGCCGTAGCTTCGTGAGAATCGCGGCGCTGGTTCTCAATGCGGGAATCGTTTTGTACCTGGTCGTGAATCGGGGCAGCCTGCACGGCGGTCGTGGACCGACCCGGAAACAAACTGATCAAAGAGACCCGGGGGAGACGTCGCGATGACGGCATTGATTGCATTGGGAAGCATCGTGCTGATCCTGATCGTGTTGATCGACACGTTCGAGACGATGCTCCTGCCCCGACGGGTCAGACGTCAGTTTCGGTTCGCACGCATGTTCTACGTCTACTCCTGGGCTCCCTGGGCCGCGCTGGCCCGGTGGGTTCGATCCGAGAAGCGTCGGAATACGCTTCTGAGCCTGTTCGGTCCGTTGTCGATTCTCGTTCTCATCGCGATCTGGGCGGTGGCGTTGATCATGGGATTTGCCCTCTTGCACTGGGCGATCGGAACGCCCTTGCGTGGACAGGACGGCGCTGTCGGGCTGGGTACCTACGCGTATTTCAGCGGAGTCACGTTCTTCACGCTGGGATATGGAGACGTCACACCGGTCGACTCTCCAGGGCGGTTCCTGGCGGTCGTCGAGACGGGCATCGGCTTCGGTTTCCTCGCCCTTGTCATCAGTTACCTTCCGGTGCTCTACCAGGCCTTCTCCCGGCGCGAGATCGCGATCTCGCTGCTGGATGCGCGCGCCGGGTCGCCACCCACGGCCGGAACGCTGCTGGGCCGCCTGGCCCGGTTCAGCGATCTCGAGCGCCTCGACCAGTTTCTCGGCGAGTGGGAACACTGGGCGGCCGAGGTACTGGAAAGTCAGATCTCGTTCCCCGTGCTGAGCTACTACCGTTCGCAGCACGATAATCAGTCATGGCTGGCCGCGCTGACGGCCATCCTCGACACCTCGGCCCTGGTCGTGGCGGCGGTTCCCAAGCAAGACCGCACAGCGGCCTGGATGGCCTTCGCCATGGGCCGGCACGTCGTGGTCGATCTGGCTCAGGCGTTCCACGCCCCGCCCGTCGATCCCCCGACCGATCGGCTCGCTCCGGAACAGTGGAACGCACTCCGCGACCTCCTCGGCAAGGCGGGGCTGAAGTTGAACGAAGGCGAGGCCGTGGAGCAAAGACTCAGGGAGTTGCGGGGAATGTACGAGCCATTCGTCACCGCCCTGTCGATCAGGTTCCTGATGCCCTTGCCGCCCGTCCTGCCCGCGGGCGAACCCGTGGACAACTGGCAAACCAGCGCATGGATGCGCCGGACCAGGGGATTTCGTCAGCTCACCGCGGTCGATGCCGTTGACGACCACGAGGATTGAACGCCGATTATCGCGGAGGCGTAACTTGCCTCTATGACACCTAACTTCTGGGTGCCTGCTTGCATGCATACGAGTGCGGTGACCGCTATCGCCCTGAGGCCGTCAGGGGCATGCCAGAGGTACCAATCGCCCCCCCAGCCACGGCACGGCGCCTGTCGGTGTCGGCTTTGTCAGCCCAGCCTCTTTCAACAGGGGTTTGTGGGCGGGTTTGCTGAGGGTTCTGGGTTCTTGACCTCTGACCTGGTGGGTCAGAAAGTGTCAGGATCTGGGTTGTCGACCGTTTCTAACCTTGGCTTGATCAGGTCCGAAACCGGGACGCAATTAGGTCGGAAACCAGAACGCAATTAGTTTGCTCGGGCGCCTGAGCAGCGGATTGCCGTCAATACTAATCGCGTCCCAGTTTCCTTCCCCTAGCTCACCAGTTTGGCGGCTGGGGCTGGCTGTTGCTCAGCGGCGCGATCGACGTCGTGCTTGGCGTCATGATCTGGCGTGAGCTTCCGATGTCGGGACTAACGATCATCGGCGTGCTCGTGGGCATCAGCATCATCTTTCGAGGGGTGTCGTGGCTCATGGTCGGCTTTGCACTCAAGCGGCTTCCCCAAATGGCTGCTTGACCTTTCATCGACTGAGGAAGCAAATCCTCTCACCCGACGATGCGTGTCGAGCCGCCCTGTCGTTCCGGAAACGAGATCTTCCAGAGTCACGCAATCGCCGAGGTCCGGAACCAGGGCGATGTCCAACACGGTTGGCAGTGAGGTGCAGGACCTGGAATTCGCCCGACAGGCGGACCTGGGCTGGCTCGCTCGGCTCGATGGATGCCAACTACGAATCAACCCACTATCATTCGGAGTACGGTCTGTGGTAGATTAATTGCCGAAAGGAATCATGTCGGGAGAAATCGCGAGGCGAAGAGGCCGTTGGCGACCCCTGAGCTTGGTCTTTGAGCGGTGAGTAGCCGGGTGTGGACTTCGACGTGCCGGAGGCTGCACGCGCGACCATATTTCCGGTCGAGCCACTTGCGGTGAGGCTGAAGTTCGAGCGGGTTCTCCTCAGCGGAAAGCTCCGATACGATCCAGCGATCATGTGCCAATTCCTGGGACTTTGCTCCCAACCGCCGGTGGGTCTTCGACCGGCTTGACGCCCTTACAGACACCCAGTTCAGAGTCATTTCCGTGCACGGAGGATTTCCCAGGACAAGAAAAGACCTGGGGTTGGTACCGGATGCCTTAGCCCAGACTCCCCGAGACGCATCTGGAGACTTCCGTGCTCTATATCTTCTGCTGGATGATCGCGTTGGCGACCTACGAACCGGGTGGGGCGGAAGCGACCGACTGGTTGAAACCGCCCATCTGGTATGGCAATTATTGGGGCCCGGCAGCGAACCGCGCCCGCTCGGCCGGGACTCTCCCGCCGCTGCCGTCGAACCCGGAAATGGCCCGCTGGCATCGATGGGGACGCGAGGTGCTCCACCAGGGAGACATCGTCTTCCGGCTGGGCGATGCACGCGTCATTCGCGGCATGGCTCCCCTCAGCCGGTTCATCGCTCGTGCGACCGGCAGCCCCTTCTCGCACACCGGCATCGTCGCGATCGAGGACGGATCGCCGGTCGTTTATGACTGCTCGGCCGCGGGAGTCCAGCGCCAGCCGTTCGAGGTCTGGATGCTCGACAGTTTGGGAGCCCTGGGCGTGAAGCGGCTGAAGCCGGAGCACCGCAAGCGCATTGGCGGCGTGATCGATTATTGCCGCGTCGCGTTCGAGCGGCAGGTTCCCTTCGATAATGGCTTCCGCATGGAGGATGACTCGCTGTACTGTTTGGAGCTCACCGAGAAGGCGTTCCGGTCGCAGGGCCTGGCACTCTCCGAGCCTGTCCGGATTGGCGACTGGGAGTACCTGGCGAGCTTTCCTCTGACCGCCTTGCTGATCCCGCCTGTAACCGGATTGGTGCTGGATCGCCCGATCACACTCGAGCAGCCGGTTTACGTCCCCGGCAACGAGCGGCAGGGCGTGTGGGCGTCTCCGTTGCTCGAAACCGTGTTTGGCCCGGCCCCGAAGGTGTTTCAGGATGCGGCCCCTGGGGAGCCCGGCCGCCTGAATCTCAAGGGAGATCTGGATCTCCTCGTCTTCACCTTCTGCGAAGTGCGCCGTTCTTACGCCCAGCTTCCCGCTCGATTGCTTTGCGACCTGGTCCTTCAGATGAAAGCCCGTGGGCCCCTCCAGGCCAGTGGTCGGGAGGTACAACGGGCGAGCCTGGAAAATGAAGTCGCTTGCCGCAGGCCGACTCCGGCAGGTTCGTTGAAACGCATCGAAGGTGATTCGGACTAATCCCGAAACTCCCCTCGGCAGAGACCTCGAGCGATCGAATAGTTCCCATTGCGTCGAATCGTCAAGCTGTGGGACTCAACTCACGCGGGCCGCGATTCGTCGAATGGGCCGCATTGCCCGTTCCAGATCGGAGAACAACTTCATTGTGAGCCTGGTACCGTACCAGACTCGAAATCCACCGAGAACTCGAGAGACAGGAGGAACGACGATGACCAAGCTACACATTCTGGGAGTCCCCGCTCTAGTCCTCGTGCTGCTGGCTCCCGACGCCATGGCTCAAAGGCGCGGGGGCGGGGGCGGGGCGGTCAGTGGCGGCGTGCGCGGAGCGATGGTCGGTGGACTCGTTGGGGGGAGCGAAGGAGCGGAGACCGGTGCCAAAGTTGGCGCGGTTGCCGGCGCTACGCGAGCCGCCGTTGATCGAGAAGCTCAGAGGCGTGCCGAATACCAGACGAGCGCTGAATACCAGAATGCTCCTCGCTCGGATTTCAATACAGCACCGCCACAGGTGCTGGCCACCGCCCCACCGGCAGCGGCGACGGCCCCACCGGCCGCGACCGCGCCGGCGGCTGCGGCGACAGCGTCCGGCGGAGAGGCCCTCATTCGCAAGGATGGTAAGCCCGTGATTGGGATCACCTATCCCTCGGATTGGAAGCAGATCACCGGAGACCGCTATGTCTCCGCCGTCAGTGCGGATGGCCAAGCTTACTCGATGATCGCCACCCTGGAGGGGGCAGCGGACAAGCAAACAGGCATCGCGAAGGTCAAGCACGGGCTCGAACAGTATCTTCAGGACATCAAGTACGACGACCTGACAGAGACGAAACGCGGTGCACTCGTGGTCACTGGTACGGGAAAGGGGAAGAAGTCCGGCGTCGCCGTGGTGTTCGCAGCAGGGGTTTTCGATACAGGCGCAGGGCAACTCGCCGGAGCGGCATTTGTCGTCGACGCCCGCATCGAAGAGCACTACAAAGAAACGGTCCGCCAGATCTGCCAGACGATTCGCGTCGCTGACCAGTTCGTGGAGAAGAAGTAGGATCTGCTGAAGAGGAGACCGGGGGGACGGTTCACGTCCCCCGGCGCGGCGGCTTGCTCCGGGCTCCCAGGGTTTTCGGCCTTCAGTCCAGCGATTCCCGTGATTTCCCAGAATGGGGGAGACCCAACAGTCGTGTTACGATCCGCCGCTTGGCGGCTGAGCGAGCTCTCCTTTCATTACGCCGCTGGGCTGTCCGGTAGAGTTCATCTGTCAGAAACGACCTAGCCCTTGCTGCCCTCTGAACGGGGCCGGATAATACACCTCGCTTCGCGGTGTTGCACTGACAGTGTGGTCGAATCAACGGATCATTGGGAGGGTCCGCGATGAAGAGGAGAACGTTCTGGGTCCTCGCGCTCGCACTCCTCGCCGGTGGCGGGGTCCTCGGTTGGCAGTCCTACCAGGCCCGGCTCAACGCCCTGCCGCCCGGGTTTGCCGCAGGCAATGGGCGGGTCGAGTCGGTCCAGGTGGACGTGACCACCAAGGAACCGGGCCGGGTCGAGACGATCCTCGTCCACGAGGGGAACATGGTCCATACCGGTCAGGTCGTCGCCAAGATGGATACTGTCACACTCAATGCGGAGCTGGCGCGAGCCCAGGCGAACGTCGCCGCGGAGGAGGCGAAGGGCTTAGAGGTCCAAGCCGACATCGCGCAGGCTGATAGCCAGCTGAAGCTGGCCGAAGTCGAGTTGGCGAGAGAGCGCAACCTCTTTGCCCGCAAGGCCACCTCGCGCGAGGATTACGACATCAAGGAGACCATGGCCAAGACTCGCCGCGCGGCGCTCGACGGCGAGAAGGCCCGGCTCAACACGGCCCGGAAGTCGGTCGAAGCAGCCAAGGCCGAGGCGGCAAAGATCCAGTCGCGGATCGACGACATGACCCTCAAGTCCACCGTCGAGGGTCGCGTCCTCTACCGGCTTGCCGAGGAGGGCGAGGTGCTGGGCAGCGGAGGCAAGGTCCTCACCCTCGTGAACCTCGGCGATGTGTACATGGAGATCTACCTGCCGGCTCATGACGCCGTGAAGGCAAAACTCGGGGCCGACGCCCGGATCGTCCTGGACGTCGCCCCGGAGTACGCCGCGCGCGCCAAGGTGACCTTTGTCGCCCCGGAGGCCCAGTTCACGCCCAAGGAAGTTGAGACCCGGAGCGAGCGCGACAAGCTGATGTTCCGCGTGAAGCTGAGCGTCCCCCCCGAGCGCATCCTGCCCGTCATCGAGCGGATCAAGACCGGCATTCGCGGCGTCGGCTACGTCCGGCTTGACGACTCGGCGGCCTGGCCCGAACGGCTCGATCGCCCCTTCCCGGGGCCCGCCCCCGCCCCGCCCGCGGCGGCCGGAAAACCGGAGAGCGGTAACGTCGCCGAAGGCCAAGGGGCCCCGGCCACTCGACCGGAAACGCCGGCCCCCCGACCCTGACGGAGGGCGACGCGATGTCCTCCCCCAACATGAGCGTCTCCACCCCTCCGAGCCGTGACACGGCGCCGGTGGTATCGGTCCGAGGCGTCGCGCACACTTACGGGACTACCCGCGCGCTCGACGCGCTGGACCTCGACATCCCCGCCGGATGCATGGTCGGCCTGATCGGCCCCGACGGCGTCGGCAAGTCCACGCTCATGGGCCTGATCGCCGGCTCGAAGAAGATCCAGGCGGGCTCGGTCCGCGTCCTCGGCGGCGACATGGCCGAGCCCGCCCACCGCGACTCCGCCTGCCCACGCATTGCCTTCATGCCCCAGGGCTTGGGCAAGAACCTCTACCTCGAGCTCAGCGTCTTCGAGAACATCGACTTCTTCGCCAGGCTCTTCGGCGTGCCCGACGCTGAGCGTGCCGGCCGCATCCGCGCCCTGCTCGACGCCACGGGCCTGGGGCCGTTCCCCGACCGCCCCGCCGGCAAGCTCTCCGGCGGCATGAAGCAGAAGGTGGGCCTCTGCGGCGCCCTGATCCACGACCCGGACCTGCTCATCCTCGACGAGCCGACCACCGGCGTCGATCCTCTCTCCCGCCAGCAATTCTGGTCCCTCATCGATCGCATCCGCGCCGAACGGCCCGGCATGAGCGTCCTGGTCTCCACCGCCTACATGGACGAGGCCCAGCGCTTCGACTGGACTATCGCCATGGACGCCGGCCGCGTCATCGCCACCGGCACTCCCGCCCAGCTCATGGAACGCACCGGCGCCGCGAACCTGGAGGACGCGTTCGTCGCGCTGCTGCCGGGCGCCGAGGCGGGCGGTCGCCGCGCCCTGCAGATCCCTCCTCGCGTGGACCCCGGGGGGGAACCCGCCATCCAGGCCACCGACCTCACCAAGCGGTTCGGCTCCTTCACCGCCGTGAACCGCGTCAGCTTCGCCATCGGCCGCGGCGAGATCTTCGGCTTCCTCGGCTCCAACGGTTGCGGCAAGTCCACCACGATGAAGATGCTGACCGGCCTCCTCCCCGCCACCGAGGGCCAGGCCAGGCTCTTCGGCGATCCCGTGGACGCCGACGACCTGGCCACGCGCAAGCGCGTCGGCTACATGTCGCAGGCCTTCTCCCTCTACGGCGAGCTCACGGTCCGTCAGAACCTCGAACTCCACGCCCGCATCTTCGACCTCCCTCGCGACCGCAACCGCGCCCGGATCGACGAGCTGGTCGATCGGTTCGGCCTCCGGGCCCATCTCGACGCCGCCTCGGAGGAGCTCCCTCTGGGACTCAAGCAACGGCTATCCCTGGCCGTCGCAGTTCTTCACGAACCCGACATGCTCCTGCTCGATGAGCCTACCTCCGGCGTCGATCCCGTCGCCCGCGATGAGTTCTGGGAGCTCCTCATTGACCTCTCCCGCCGCCAGGGCGTCACGATCTTCGTCTCCACCCATTTCATGAACGAGGCCCTGCGCTGCGACCGTATCTCCCTGATGCACGCCGGCACTGTCCTCGCCTGCGACACCCCGGCCCAGCTCATGGCCAGCCGCGGTACCGACGACCTGGAGGCCGCCTTCATCGGTTACATCGCCGACGCCGCCAGCCAGGCGCCGGAATCGAAGAACAAGGACGGAGCCGACACCGACGCCTCGGCCCTCGCGACTCCAGCCGCCCCGGCGGCCCCCGCGCACGACCACGATGCCAGGCCCGGGTTCCGCCTGGGACGGATGCTCGCCTACAGCCGGCGCGAGGCCCAGGAGATCGAGCGCGACCCGGTCCGCCTCCTGTTCGCCTTCGTCGGCTCCGCCCTCATGATGCTCGCCTTCGGCTTCGGCATCACCACCGACGTCGAGAACATCCGCTTCGCCGACCTCGACCTCGACCGCTCTCCGGAGAGCCGCGCCTACCTCTCGGCCTTCGAGGGCTCCCGGTACTTCGTCCCCCACCCGCCGGGCCAGACCCCCGATGAGATGGAGCTCAGGCTCAAATCACATGAGATCGAAGTCGCCCTGGAGGTCGCGTCCAACTTCGGCCGAAACCTCCAACAGAGCAATCCGGGCGAGGTCACCGCCTGGGTCGACGGCGCGCCCACCAACCGCGCCGAGAGCCTTCGCCAGTACGTCGTGGGCGTGCACAACAACTTCCTGCGCGAGCAGGGACGGAGCAGTCCCAGGGTGCTGCCCGGCAAGGCCGCGTTCGATGTGGAGACACGCTTCGTCTACAACCCCACATTCGAGAGTCTCTATGCGATCGTCCCCAGCGTGCCGGCCATCTTGTTGATCCTGATCCCCGCGATCCTGATGGCCGTCAGCATCGTCCGAGAGAAGGAACTGGGCTCGATCATCAACTTCTATGTCACACCCACCCGGCGCATCGAGTTCCTGGTCGGCAAGCAGGTCCCCTACATCGTCATCGGCATGATCAACCACGTCCTCCTGCTGCTGATGGCGGTCGCTGTCTTCGGCGTGCCGCTGAAGGGCAGCGGCTGGATGCTGACGGTCTGCGCCCTGCTCTACGTCACGGCGACCACGTCTCTGGGCATGCTCGTTGCCACCTTCACCTCCAGCCAGGTGGCGGCCGTGTTCATCACGGCGATCCTCACCATCCTGCCGACCACCCAGTTCTCGGGGATGCTCCAACCCGTCTCCACCCTGGACGGCGGCGCCCGGGTCCTCGGCACGATCTGGCCCACCACCTACTACATGCACGCCAGCGTCGGAGCCTTCACGAAGGGCCTGGGGGCCGAAGGCCTCTGGATCGACGCCCTCGCCCTGGCCGCCTTCATCCCCGTCCTGATTGGCTTCAGCGTCGCGGGCCTGCCCCGCCAGGAGACCTAACCATGGGTCGCGCCGCCAATATACTCTGGCTCGGTCTCAAGGAGTTGCGCAGCCTGGCGAGCGACCCCGTGCTCGTCGCCTTCATCCTGTACGCGTTCACTCTGGCGATCATCTCGCAGGCCCGCGGCGTCAAGTCCGAGGTCAACAACGCCAGCCTCGCCTTCATCGACGAGGACCAGTCTCAGCTCTCCAAGGAGCTGATCGCTGCGTTCTACCCACCCCGCTTCCAGCATCCCCAGATCATCACATCAGGCGAGGCCACCGCCGCAATGGACCGCGGTCGTTACATGTTCATCGTCGCCATCCCACCCCGGTTTGAACTCGACCTTCGACGCGGCCGGCCCGCCGAGATCCAGGTCGATGTGGACGCCACCGCCATGATGCAGGCCAGCATCGGGGCCGGCTACATCAAGAACATCCTGATCGACCGCGTCAACTCGTTCATCCACCGTACGGACGCTAAGCCGGAACTTCCCCTCCGCGTCGTCATCCGCAAAGCCTTCAACCCCAACGGCGACGCCTCCTGGTTCGGCGCCATCGTCGCCCTCGTCAATCAGATCACCACGCTCACCGTGGTCTTGACCGGGGCCGCACTAATCAGGGAGCGCGAGCACGGCACCATTGAGCATCTCCTCACGCTGCCTCTGACCCCGTTCGAGATCGCCATGTCCAAGGTCTGGGCCAACGGCCTGGTCATCCTCACGGCCGTCGCCGCCTCGATGTACGTGGTCGTCCGCACCCTGCTGGATGTGCCCATCGCCGGCTCGCTCCCGCTGTTCTTCCTCGGCGTCGTGCTCTACCTGTTCTTCGCCACGGCGCTGGGGCTCTACCTCGGCACAATCTCCCGCTCGATGGCCCAGTTCGCGCTCCTGATCATCCTGGTCATCATCGTCCTGCAACTCCTGTCGGGCGGCAGCACGCCCGTGGAGAGCCAGCCGCTGTGGATGCAGCGGCTCACGCTGTTGCTCCCCTCGCGCCACTTCGTCGCCTTCTCCCAGGCCATCATCTTCCGGGGCGCAGGGATCGAGACCGTCTGGCCACAGTTCCTCGCGGTCGCCGCCATCGGCCTGGCCTTCTTCGCCTTCAGCATTGGCCAGTTCCGCAAGTCCATCGCTGTGACCAAGTAGGTCTCTTCAGAGCTATTCGGTACCATCCAGGGCCTCAGGCTCGCCACCTCCCGACAGCATCTCGGTCATCGTGCCCTTGATACCGGCAACTGCCCTCCGGTCGCCCAGAACCCGCCCGGCGAGTGCACCCGCCCCGGCACCGGACCGGGTCAGGCAGGCCAGCAGGTTCAGCATCGAGACGTCGAGGGGCCTTACCCGCGTGACCTCGACAATGCGAACGGATCCGGTCGTAGGCGTGGGCGAGTCGGGCAGGAAGACAGTGCAGAACCCCGGGGGCTCCCGCTCGACCAGCAGGGCGAACGCCCAGCCGTCATCGGTCTCCACCAGCGAAGGTTCCGGCCGCATTTCCGTACTCAGGCCCGGGAAGCTACCCACCGCCCCCCGCACCAGGAAATACCCCGGCACCCGGTAGAGAACAGTGCGCTCCAGGCGGTCGCTGAGCAGACGACCAGGCCGCGTGCCGACGAAGAGGCCCGCGATCAGGAAGAGCACGATGATCGCCATGATCGAGACCAGGTCCTCGGCCAGGATGCCGAAGAAACGGTCCGCGGGGAGCAGCCGGGAGACCGGCTGGGAGAGCCGGCGGAGCATCTGGTAGCCCTCTCGTGCCAGCACGGCGACGAGCACGAGAGGGACCAGAAAAAGGATGCCTTGCACGAGCGTGACCAGGAGGAACCGGCCGACGTGTCGCATGGACGATTGGCCCTTCACAGCAGCCGCCGCCTACACCGCCAGGAGTGAGCCCGTGGGTCCAGGCGGGCGCGCCACCGCAGGGTGATCGGAGAACCTGTGGACGGTCAGCGCCCGGGGCCAAAGCCGCCGGCGCCCAGGCCGGGCCGCACCCCTATCCCGGACGCCGGCCCACCGAGGCCGCCCGGGTTGTAGCCGGGCCGGCCGAAGTCGTACCCGTAGCCGGGCTGGCCGTACCCGCTGGGATAGCCGGCCGTTCCGCCGGTATACCCGCCGCCAGTGTAGTAACCCCCGTCCGTCGTGACGTAGCCGCCCTGGGCCGTGGAGTAGACCGTGGGGCTCCCGTAGGTGTACCCCGATTGGTTGCAGCACGGGTTGGGCTGGCAAGCCCGGCGGCGCCAGTGGCACGCCTCCGATGATGTCGTCCACAGGACGACCAGCATCGAGGCGATCAGCAGACTTCCCTTCAAGTTGCGCGTCATGATGTGTCTCCCACGGGACCGTGTGCGCTCGCGCAGAAAGCACACCCTCCTTGTGCATGGCGAAGTTGCGTAGTTCCCGTGATCGCCAACCTAATCTGCCCCATCCTCAAAATCCAGCCAGTCGCAGCAAACGTCAAGATTTGTCGTATCAAGCATGCTTCAGGTTATCATCATCTCCGGGACTCGGGGCGATCATCAGAAGCCCCGGGGGACGTGAATTGCCCCCCGGGCCTGGCGGCTGACGTTTGGCTCCGCCTGAGCTTACCACGCTTTCATGAACCAGAAGATCATACCAATCTCGCCGACTCGATCCTTGGTCACGGGCGTTGGTAGACCGGCCAGGAAATACCAGTCGTTTCCCAGGTGGGTTCGCATGCCGGGGGTCAGCGTCATGCTGGTCTGATTACTGTTGGCGAGGGAGGTGTTGACCACCGCTGAGAGGTAGAGGGTGAAGTCGCCGAACAGCGGCACGTCATGATCCGTGAATGTGTTGCCGATGGCGAGCTGGCTGATCAGGTTATCCCCACTGCCGTTCATCGGGATCCCGAGACCGAGCCCGCCCCGGATCACCCAACCGCCCGCGGGGTTGTTCCAGAAGCCGAAGGCCGGCACCAGGGTGGTTGTTTTCCCAGCGAGGGGCTGGGTGCCGGTCGGGGTCACCACGGCCATTTCGGCTGTGAGCGAGAAGTCCTTCGTCTCGTGCAGCAAGAAGCGGGGCGTGAACGACATATCGCCAAACCCGCTGTGGCTCGTCGTCGTCGCCGTCGCCCTCGGATTGTTCGGGTCCAGGATGGGCAAGCCGGTGCTGGCATTGTTTCTGATCACGAAGGGGACGTTGATGATCAGCTCCAGGCGACGGCTCAGCGGCGTCAAGAGCGTGTAGGAACCGAGGTAGGCGTTGCCCTTCGGAGCGCTGTTGAACGCCTGAGCGAACGTGAAGAACCACAGCCGGTACAGGTTGCCGTCCATGGCATTGATCCAGCCTTGACGGGGCGCGCCCCCTGAACCATTGGGCGATGGCACCCAGGCTTCGTTCCAGCCCTCGCTGAAGAACGTCGAGAGCGGCAGCGGCCGCCAGGTGTTCGGATCGGGCTGGCCGAAGATCGACTCGGTGATCGTGTCGAAAAGCCCCATCTGGACGATGGGAGCGGTCGGCGCATTGCCTGCACCGGCATAGTAGGAAGGGACGGCACCTGTCGGCTGGGTGAAGGTCGGCTGGGCGAACGCCCCCGGCCCACCGACGACCGAGGCGAAATCCGAGGGGGGAGTCGGATTCGGCAACGAAGGAGTCTGGGCCTGCGCCGCAGTGGCGATCGCCCCGGCCAGCGCTGTCGCGATGATCAAGACCCGAGGGCCTTGTTGAATTCCTTGGCTTCCTGCCATAGGACTTGTCCTTGTCGAGTTTTCCTATTGGGGGAAAAGTGAGGAGGGCCTGGGTCCACGCGATTCGCCAATTCCTGGCGATGGAGGGCAGATCCGAGCCGCCTCGGCGCGAGGTTGTTATCAGTCTTCGGACGGGCAGTGGTGTTTCTTGAGTTGGTTGAACAAAACGGCGCTTCATAGGCAGCCTTATCATCTTTCTCTTCCTCATCGATCATCTGGGCAAGGCGCTTCGACCGAGTGGGGTATTGCGATCGGTAGCTAAGCTCGGCCGAGAAGTGATCGAGAGCGTTTACCCACGTCAAGACGAAGGTCCAGACGCCCCCGCTGAGGACTCCGGGCCCGTCGTCGATCAGAAAGACGTCTGCACTGGCACGAACTCGAGGGACGGAGTGGTGCTCGCCTGCGACGTCCCCGGCCTGGTCACCCTCGCCAAGCGAGCCGATTGTGTGATCAGGATGGTCCCCCAGGTTGGTGACTTCGTGGCGGCGGGAGTTCCCCTGTTCAGAATCCACCCTGGAGGCACGAGACTGCCGACGGACGCCTTGCGCCAGTCGGTATGCGTCGGTGACGAACGAACCTTGGAGCAGGACCCGACCTTCGTCTTCCGGATTCTTGTGGATATCGCCTCCAAGGGACTATCACCAGCGATCAATGACCCCACCACCGCAGTTCTTGCCATTGACCAGGTTCACCACCTCTTACGCAGTGTCGGAACACGGCACCTGGACGAGGGCCGGGTGCTCGATGCGTCGGGGCAGCTTCGGCTCGTGTATCGGACACCGGACTGGGAGGATTTCGTCGAACTGGCCGTCACGGAAATCCGTCACGTCGGTGGCCAGAGCATCCAGGTCGCTCGCCGGTTACGGGCGATGCTGGAAAACCTGATCCAGACCCTGCCCGAGAGCCGCGCCTACTTGCTGTGCCGGGAACTAACGCTCCTGCATCGGTCGGCAGAACGCTTCTTCACCGAGCCCGAAGACCGAGCCCTTGCGGAGGTCAGTGGCTTGCAGGGTATGGCCGGCAGCCTGCGCCACGCGAAGGCGGACAAACGAGTCATCGAGAAAACGCATCCATAAGAAACAACCTGAACCAGGTTAATCTGGAGGATGATCGAGATCTGCGGGAATGCTATGTTGGTTTACGTGACGGTATCGCCGCGGCTCCCGGAGGAGTCGCCGAGAGACGTTGATCGGCACCTGATCCGGAAAGGAACCTGAGATGAAGACCCGTGAAGACGATGAAAGAGAAACCGTAGCCGCAGATCGAACTGAGCTCAAAGGCAAGGAGTACGAGCGTGAGCTCAAGAGGCTCCACGTCGAACTCGTGAAATTGCAGGAGTGGGTGCGGCACAAGGGCCTGAAAGTCTGCATCCTGTTCGAGGGTCGGGATGGTGCCGGCAAGGGTGGGACGATCAAGGCAATCACCGAACGCGTCAGTCCGCGAGTCTTCCGGGTGATTGCCTTGCCCACACCGACGGAACGAGAGCAATCCCAGATGTACATCCAGCGCTATCTGCCCCACCTGCCCGCGGCGCGTGAGATCGTGATCTTTGACCGAAGCTGGTACAACCGGGCGGGCGTTGAGCGGGTGATGGGATTCTGTACCGAGGACCAGGTGAAGAATTTCCTCCAACTCGCGCCTCTGGTCGAGAAGACGATGGTGGATTCGGGGATCATCCTGCTGAAGTACTGGCTGGAGGTGAGCCCGGAGGAACAGACCCGGCGGCTAGAAGCGCGAATCGACGATGGACGCAAGATCTGGAAGCTCTCGCCGATGGACCTCAAATCGTACAGCCGCTGGTACGACTACTCACGGGCGCGTGACGAGATGTTCGCCGCAACCGATACGTCCTGGGCGCCCTGGTTTGTCGTGCGGTCTGACGACAAGAAACGGGCGCGGCTGAATGTAATAACCCACCTATTGAGTCAGATCGGTTATGAGGAACTCCCACGAGAGGAAGTCAAGCTGCCGAAACGCCAGAAGAGAGGAGATTACCAGGAGTCGAACCATCCCTACAGGTTCGTGCCTGAGATCCACTGAAACGTAGGGGACAGTCAGCGTAACTCTCCCGGGGCTTGACGGCGTGGAATGGGACAGGCACTGCTCATGTCTGTCCTTGCTCTGCTGTCTCCTTCTTGCAGCAGCCGACAATGCCTGTCCTTGCTCTGCCCTGTCGAGATTTCCGATTGGGGGAAAAGTGAGGGTGCCGGGATCCGCGCGATTCGCTAATTCCTGACGCTGGAGGACAGATCCGAGCTGCCTCGGCGCGAGGTTGTCATCCTTCTTCGGTCTGGAAGTGGTGCTTCTTGAGTTCCTTGAACTGAACCGCTTTGCGGTGGGCCGACTGCCTGCGGCCTATGGAGATTGAATCGGCCCGGCGCGGTCCTCCTGGCTCGTCCAGACGGTCGCTCCGCCGCCCGGGGCAGACGCAGGATGCGCACGGCCGGCTGCGTTTGTGGTGGGTGACGCCGGATTGCGCGGATTATGCGGCGGGGCAAAAGGGCCGGGTCGACCCGGCCCTTTCTCTTCCGGACACCTCCCTCAACCTGCTCGATCAGGGATCACGGCGTCCCGGCGCCGACGGTCGCGAGGCTCTCCAGGAACTTGCGCCCTTGCTTTTCCCCGTCTTCGATCAGCTTGTGAATATGGGTGGGTTCCCTCGAGAGCTTGCTGACATAGTCGAGAGTGGACTGAAGTTCGGAGGACATACGGACGAATCGGACGGTAATGGGTTCCCGTCTAGTAATACCGAATTTCGCGAAGACATCAGCGTCAAAAGCCGCCAGCCCCAACATCTTATTGCAGAACTCGACAAACTCCAGGCTCTGCTGCAACGAAACGTTGCCCTCCATCTGGTTGCGGCGGTCGAAGATCTGCGAATTGGTCTTGGGAAGGGATTCCACCGCGGTCGGGTTGATCTGGATCACCCAGATCTCGTCGGGGATGTTCTCAGCCCCCACGAAGACCGGACGGATGAGCTCCTTCACGGGTGGGTTGTCGGAGAACAGGCCGTCCCAGTAGTAGTGACCATCAATCTCGACGGCGGGGAAGAGGGTCGGTATCGCTGCCGATGCGAGGATCGCCTCCACCCGGATCTCGCCCGCGCGGGAGTTGAACTTCTTGAGCTCTCCGGTGAGGACATCCGCTGCGCCGAGCAGGAGGAGCGGACTGTCAGGTCTGACCAGGTTCGGCAGTTCTTCAAAGGCGATGTGAGCTTCGAGGGCGCCTTTCAGGTCCGTGAAGAACCGACGAGGGAGGAAAGAGGTCACCGCGGAGATGAACATCTGGCTCAGGGCCGACACGGGGCTCAGCTCGAGGTGGGGGATAACCCCATTCTCGATCAGCCTCAACATCTCGGCCGAAAACTGGTCCACATAGAGTTCGGGAGGTATCTGGGCGATGATCTCCTCCCAGAAGTCCTTGATTCGCTTCTGAATGGGGATGGGGTCCCCGGCAGCAGCCTTGAGTAGCCCATACCAGGCCACTGCGGCGCAGACCGCTCCTCCCGAGGTGCCACTCAAGCTCACGATCTGCTTCTTGAGATGGAGCTCTCTCTCGAAGAACGCGGACAAGACACCCGCCGTGAATGCGGTTTGGCTCCCGCCGCCCTGGCAAGCGATCGCGATCTTTTGCTTCGCCATTGGAGTATCGGCCCCCTCTCGTCGTAGTTTGTCTCGCAAGGCCACTAGAGCAAGTATTCCTGTTGTTGTGACAATGTCAAATTCGGTTCAGCCTGATTCCGCGAGTGCCGCTCGTTGAGGATCAACCGCGATTGCAGTGGAGCGTGGTGTCAGAACGACAGCCTGGCCCTGAGGCCGACGAGGATGGCCGGCTCGGTGTGGTGCTGGGCGGGATCGAGAATCTGCAGGTCAGGCGTCACATGGAACCAGGGTGTGACGGCCGCGTTGTAGAACAGTTCCACGCCGTCCTCGGCGCCGAACCCGTGGAGAGTCAGGATCGGCAGGTTGCTGACTCCGAGATGGTAATAGCCGATGCCGATCGTGTCGTTCTCGCGACCGCGGATCAGGCCGTTCCCCACCAGAGACAGATTGGCGAACCAGCGGATCGGATTCGGGTCCCCATCGGTCAGGCCGAGGTCACTGTTGAGGGTCCAGTTGCGTTTCGGGTCTTCCGCATCGGCGTACAGCACCTGATCGAATCGATAGGTCACGGTCCAAGCAGAGTCCTTTTTTGGAAGCGGTGCCCCCGAGAGAACCAACTGGAGCAGCAGATACGGATTCGTACCGAGGGCCGTCCGGGTCGCGCTGGAATACAGAAATCCGACCGTGCTATGCCCCGGAAGGTCAAACCAGTTGGTCCTCAGCCGGTATTCACCATAGAGCACCACGCCATTGGAGAACAAGGTCGAGAATCCGCTCGTCGTGGGGGTGTAATGGGTATCGAGCAGATAGAAATTGAACACCGGCTCGACTTCGTCCCGGACTGTGAAGCCAGCCCCCAGAGTGCTGGGGAGCAGATAGGACCGGCAGAGGTTCGATTGCATCGCCGCGTTCCAGAAATAGTTAAGACGCGGGCCTTTGGTATAGGTGGCCGGAGTCCCATCCAGAATGTTGAGCTTCCCGAAGAAGACCGAGAGGCTTTCCGAAAGGGCCTGCGTGTACTGCACGCCGGTGAGCGCCGTCACGTTCTGGTTTAGCCGCGGAAGTGCCATGGCAAAGTTCGACAGTGCCACTGCACCGTCGATCTCGTTGCAGTCCTGCCCCAGGCGCGTCTCACCGCGGAGATCGAGGTGCCCTCCTTCCCAGAGTCCCACTTTCCCGGTGTCGATGTCGATCAGATAGTCGCCGCGGCCGCCATAAGCGAAGCGCTGCGCTCGGCCGCCGGTGGTCACCCCCTGGTAATACTGGGTGAGGTCACCGAAGAAGCTGAAGCCATTTTCGGCGAGTTTGTTTCGCGAGCCAAACCAGTCGCCTGTCAGTTGCGATCGCTTCCAGAAGTCGCCGCTCCAGGGCGGGGCCGGAGTCTGCGGGGGCGATGGCGCGTCGATCTGTTCATTCAGGCTCCGGCTGGATCCCGCGATAGCTTCGACCCCAGACGGCTCAATCGGGTCGCCGCCCGATGCCAGTTCCGAAAGGAAGAGCAGCAGCGCCGCGACGCAAAGTCCGAGATTGCCTGCACTGGGGTATCCTGACTGCCCCATAGCCGCCTCCCTGCACCGGCGCAAACTTACCCCGCCGGCGCTCGATCGCCGCATGTCTTTTCTTCGGCACGGCGCGCCGGTAGACCGCAAAGAAATTCCGGGGTCTGCCGGATTTAGCGGTGGCAATGGCCGTCAGCGGGGCGTGTCACGGTTTTTATGCCGGTCGCACTGTTCAGCAAAATGACCGACACCTGCCACGATCGCAGATCGACGAATAAAGCGGTAAGCAACCACCGCGTTGCCCGCATCATGCCAAAGATGCTAGGACGACTCCGAACTGCCAATACCCTGCAAATCTCCCACCGCCGCGCGAGCGCGGTCTTCTTCATCGGCAAAAGCACGCTGCGTTGCTCGCTGGAGCAAGGCGAGTTCCTGTTGCAGCGCCGCCTTACGTGCTTCGGGCAATACACGCAGCAAATGCTCGAGCAGGATATGGAGCCGGCGCGTCACCTGCATGCTGCTGGCGCCGTAATGGCGAATTTCCGTGACGGCCAGGCTGACAAAATCGATCCAATCCGGTGTCCCGTAGCACAAGCGCAGCCGGCCATGGGCGTCGCGCGACTGGCCGGCATCGAGGCGGCGCTTGCCGACGTACATCAGGAGTCGGTGAATCTGATCCAGTGCCAGCACGGCGGTCGTCGGATCGTTAATGCCAGGCGACAGAGCCTTGTTGGCGATGTCCACCATGATGCGAAAGGCAAAACGCGGGTCCTGCTCCATCGTCCGCTCGGGACCGATGGCGACACTGGCACGCAAAGCGCCAGCCTCGACGGGACGACCGCCGCTGTGTACGCGAAACAACGGATCGCCCCGGGCCACAAAATCCCCAACTTGCGGCACCAATTCGATCACCACATCAGCACGTTCGGCGATCGCCATCAGGTCGCGTTGGTCGAACGCCACCACGACGCCCGAAATCCCAAGGTGCGCGACTGTGGAAGCGTGGCTCTCCGGCGCCGCAGACCAACCTTGTTGCTCCTCGGCAGGATCAAATGGCTCGGGATAGATGCTCTCCACCACGGCGCGTCCTTCTTCAGCCACTGCCTCGAGCACCGCAATCGGCCGCAACGATCCACCGAGCCATTGTACGAACCAGAAGAAAACGGCGATGCACACCAGGTTGCAGACGATGGCAAACGCAACTGGTAATTGCGGCGTCGTGTCGTCGATTCGGCCCGAAGCGGCGATGGTATACGTGTAGGCAAAGGTGAAGGCGCTGAGGACCCATTTGAGGCGCCGGTCCGCGAACACCATGGCGATGATGCGCGGCGTCAACTGCGCGCTGGCCAATTGCACGACAATCAACAGCGACGACACGACGAAAACAACGAAAGTCAGCATCGATGACGTGAACGCTCCCAAAATCGTCCGGGCGCCCTCCGGAGCCAGGTTGAACCAGGTCCAGCCCGTAGCGCGATCGAGCCAACGGATGAGCGGCGCGACCACGAGGACAAGGCCAATGGTCAGCACAGGCAGAAGCCAGAGCGACCTGCGAACCGTCCGTTTCAGTTGATAGCGTTGCAGCCACGTCATCCGCGATTCACTCCTGATCATCGAGTGGGAGCACGACGCCGGTTTTCAGTTCACCTCATGCACCAGGAGCCAGGTCAGTCCGACCCCACGCCAGGGCCAGTATCACTGATCCGACAATCTCGAAGATCCCATAGGCCAGGACCGCAATGACGGCGGCCGTGCCGCCGAAGTTGCTGGTCGCGATGACCAGGCCGACACCAACGTTGCGCAGCGAGGTGGTGAGCGCCAAAGCCCTGCGGTTATCGGCTCCCGGACCACCCAGGAGCCAGCCAGAAGCCCAGCTCGCCACGAGCAGGGCCAGCATGCCCCCGTAACCGCGCAGCCGAATCGCCGCCAACAGGGGAAAATAGACGATGAGAACGACGACGAGCGTCGCCAGATTGAGGATCGCGCTTAAAAGGTTTGCCGGTCTCTGCAGTCCATTCGCTAGCCTTGGTAACCAGTGGCGTACACCCAGCCCCAGGCACAGTGGCGCCAGTTGGGTCGCCAGTAGCGTGACGACGATCTGGCCCGCATCGACTTGCAGCGTAGCGCTTCCCGACATGAGCGGCAAAAGCAGGTGCAATAGCACTGGGGCGGCAATTGCCGACGACCCGGCCAGCAGCACCATCAACCCCACGGCGGCGGCCACATTCCCCCTGGCGAGCCTGGTGCAGGCGGGACCGAAGGGTGCGCCGGGGCAGACGGCGAGGATGAGAAACCCCGCCGCGACCGTCGCATCGGCGGGTTGGAAGAAGAGCAACAAGCCCACCGTGACTGCGGGGACGCACAGGTAGTTTGCCAGCGCGGCCTTCGTCGTCAGCCGCCAGTTCCGGGCCACGGCGGCCAGTTCGGCAAGACTCACTCCCAGCCCGATCGCGACCATCATTTCGATGAGCGTGATCGGGACGAGGATCTTGATGAACCCGGCGACGGTCATGGTCGTTGTGCTATCATTCCTTGCAGACGGGCATGGTTCCCAGGATGACCACCGTTACCACGAAGAGCACCAGGGCGATGACGAAGAAGCTGATCCGCAAGCGGGCCAGAGCAGCGTCACCCCCGAGATTCTGATGGACTGTGTAGCCGGTAATCGCGAAGCCCGAGCCAGCGATGTCTTCCTCGCGCAGATCCGGGAGCGTCTCCTGGATTTCGCGGCGCCACTCGGCATTGTTCCGCGAGACTTGCTGTGCACCCGGACCGGTCTGCCAGACGCTCAGGAACCAGATCCAGTCGAAACCAAACTCGGCGAGGCGATCCAGTTCGGCGTCAGGGATATCGTTCAGCGTGGCCGGCCGGCCCAGGGTTCGGGATAGTTCCGTCAACCAGACGCGGGTGTTGATCTGATAAAGCGATGGGTAGCGCGGCACATTCATGTCTGTGTTTTCCTCCCTCTTTCTGGAAACCCGTCATCTTGCCGCCTTCCAGGGCCCGCGTCGCATCCAAATAGCCATAAAGATGGATGAACTTGGCCACGAGCCCGGTCCAGCCGGTCTGATGGCTGGCGCCCAGTCCCGCCCCGTTGTCGCCGTGGAAATATTCGTAAAAGAGGATGTGATCGCGCCAATGGGGATCGGACTGGAACTTCTCTGTGCCGCCGTATACCGGACGCCGGCCGCGCTCATCGCGCAGGAAGATCCGAGTGAGCCGGTCGGAGATCTCCTTGCTCACCTCGAAGAGGTTCATCATCTTTCCCGACCCTGTGGGGCATTCGATCTTGAAGTTGTCGCCGTAGTATAAGTAGAAATTCAGCAACGCGCGGATGATCATGGCGTTCACCGGCATCCAGACCGGGCCGCGCCAGTTCGAATTGCCGCCGAACATGCCCGTGTTCGACTCGGCCGGCAGATAGTCCACCCGGTACTCCTGGCCCTGGACGTAGAAGACGTAGGGATGCTGCTCGTGGAACTTCGAGATCGAGCGGATGCCGTAGGGGCCCATGAACTCGTTCTCGTCGAGCAACTTCGTCAGGATCTGGCGGAGCCGCTCCGGAGTGAGCAGGGCGAGCAATCCACGATCATTCACGCCACGCTGCCCCAGTCCGACGGGGTGCATCGTGCTTCCGAGTTCGGGTATCCGCCGCAGCCGTTCCAACAGACCGATCATCGCCCCCGGAATGCGCTCCCGCTGCCACTCTTCGATGACCGTCGTGGCGCACAGGGGCAGCAGCCCCACCATGGAACGCACCTTGAGCCGCGTGGCGCTGCCATCGGGGAGCCGCAGCAGGTCGTAGTAAAAGCCGTCTTCCTCGTCCCACATGCCGTCCTGCCCGGGACGGTTCATGGCCGCGGCAATGTAGTAGAACTGCTCGGCAAACTTCAGGACCATGTCCTCGTAAATAGGATCGTGGGCAGCGAGCTCAATGGCGAGCTCCACCATGTTCTGGCTGAACAGGGCCATCCAAGCCGTGCCGTCTGCCTGCTCCAGGTGGCCTCCGGTGGGGAGCGGGGCGCTGCGGTCGAAGACGCCGATGTTGTCGAGGCCGAGAAAGCCACCCTCGAAGACGTTCTTACCGAAGCGGTCCTTGCGATTTGCCCACCAGGTGAAGTTCAGCATCAGCTTGTTGAACGCCCCCCTGAGGAAGTCTACGTCTGTCTCGCCGCCCAGAGCCTGCTCGGTGCGATGAAGGAAGAGGGTCGCCCAGGCATGAACCGGCGGGTTCACGTCACTGAAATTCCACTCGTAAGCCGGGAGCTGCCCGCTGGGATGCAGGTAAACCCCCTTGAGCATCAGCTTCATCTGTTCTTTGGCGAAGTCGGGGTCCACGATCGCCAGCGGAAGCGTGTGGAAGGCCAAATCCCAAGCCGCGTACCAGGGATACTCCCACTTGTCGGGCATCGAGATGACGTCCTTGTTTAACATGTGGAACCACTCCGAGTTCCGTGAGTTGCGATATCCGGAATGCAGTGGGTTGGAGTTGTGCTCATCCAGCCAGTTGTCGCCGTCGAAGAAGAAGAACTGCTTGCTCCAGAGCATGCCGGCCAGCGCCTGGCGCATCACGTTGGCCGCGTCGGCACTCACCGATGGCGGAGTAACCGACTGGTAGAACTCATCAGCTTCACGAAGCCTGTCAGCAAAGACCTGATCAAAGGTCTTGCCAAACGGTTCGCGGTTCTGGTCCGGAGAAGCTATCGTGAGCCGCAGACGAATCACTATCGTCTGACCGGCGCCGACATTCACCGGGTAATGAGCCGCGACCTTGGTGCCCTGCTTCTCGGGATTCACCGCGCTCTGATTGCCCTGCACCACGCAGTCGTTGATGCCATCTTTGACGTAGGGGCTCTCGTTCTTCTGCCCGGGGAACAGCCGCTCGTGGTTGGTTTCGTTTTCGGTGAAGAGCAGCGGCGTTTCACCTTCGCAGCAAAGCATGAATTCACCGAGCACCGAATGTGTTCCCGCGACGGTACTCGTGCCGGCTGAGGGCTTGACCTGCTTGAGGTTTGGTTTCCGGGTGGCTCGGTTCGATTCGGCGATCCACGACGACCAGTCGTTTCGGAACCACAGCGTCGGCAGAAGATGCAGTTCCGCCGTATCAGGTCCCCGATTGGCCGCCGAGATTCGCACCAGGATGTCGTCCGGACCGGCTTTGGCGTACTCCACGTAGATGTCGAAGTATCTGTCGTCCTTGAACACGCCCGTGTCGAGGAGTTCATACTCCATGTCGTTGCGGTTGCGCCGGCGGTTCGTCTCCACCAGGTCGGCGTAGGGAAAGGCCGCCTGCGGATACTTGTACAGGTACTTCATGTACGAGTGGGTCGGCGTGCTGTCGAGGTAGAAGTAGTACTCCTTCACATCCTCACCATGGTTCCCTTCGCTGTTGGTCAATCCAAACAGCCGCTCCTTGAGGATCGGATCCTTGCCGTTCCAGAGGGCCAGGGCAAAGCAGACCTGCTGCTGGTCGTCGGAGATGCCGGCCAAACCGTCTTCCCCCCAGCGATACGCCCGCGAGCGGGCATGATCGTGAGTGAAGAAGTTCCAAGCGTCGCCATTCTCACTGTAGTCCTCACGCACGGTGCCCCACTGGCGCTCGCTGAGGTACGGCCCCCACTGCTTCCAGGGCACTGCCTTGTCCCGAGCCTCTTCCAAGCGAACGTGTTCAGCCGTCATTGGTGCCTGCTCTGGCTCTCGACGAGACCATAGGAAAGGGAGATCAAGAAGTGGACGTGCACCGATTTAGTATAACTCGTTTGATCGCTTCGGCTCGGGCGATTTCAGCGATTCTCCAACTTTTCAACGACAGAGCCTGGCGAATCGCGCATCCCGGCAGTCTTGTTACGGGTCGAATGGACGGAAACGAGTGCCTCCTCGTCAGAATCGGAACCCGGCGAGCAGACCGTAGACCTGGTCGACTCTGGCCGGCGCGTCACGTAGCCTACCCCGAAGAAGACGGAGACAGTTTCAAGGAGACGGAAGAGTCCTAAAGCATCAGCCACCTACGCGAATCGTCGGGCTCAGCGTGATCTTGGGTCTGCTCCTGGCCTCGGGCCAGGCCCTTGCGAATTCCTCTGATCTGCTCCGCCGCGTGCCGGACTCGGCCAACACGATTCCTTGCCGGGGCCGTCCAGGTGGCCGGACATGATGGTCGGCGATCCCTGTCTGCCGTAGAGCCTGCTTCCATGCAGTTCAAGAAGATAGGCGGAATGACGAATGCTCCGAAAAACCCGTGTGGTAAACTTCGTAAACGCCGGTTTTGAAACCGGCTCTGGCAGGTGCATCAACCCGCTCTCGCAATGCGCTGCGTCAACCGTAAGAGAAAACGTTCATGGGCCTAATACTGGGAATCATCACGGGAGCATTGCTGCTGGCGTGTGCCCTGGTTGCAGTTTGGATGGTCGGCGCGATTTACTACGACGTGTGTGACGGAGCCAAGTGGGGCCGTTGGGTCGCGCTGGCCTGGGCCGTTGGCGTGATTGCGATCTTCGCGGCCTGGCGGCCGCTCTGGCAGCCGATCGTTGCCTTGCTCGGGGCGGAGTCGCTATTCCTCGCTTGGTGGTACCGACAGAAACCGAGCCACGACCGCGACTGGGACCCTAGCGCAGCCGTGCTGCCGCGGGCTGTCATCGCCGGGGATGCGGTGACGATCGAAAACGTCCGCAACCTGGAATACCGTTCGCTCGACGATTTCACTCCGCATTGGGAAAACCGCACGTATCATCTCTCGAATATCAAGGGAGTGGACGTCATTTTCTTCGACTGGGGAGATGGGCTCAGGGGCCACCCTGCCCTGGTCTTCGACATCGGACGCGATGGCCGCATCTGCATGTCGATCGAGGCGCGAATCACGAAGGGGCAGAAATACTCGGTCTTGCGCAGTCTGTATCGACAGCAGGAGCTGATCTTCGTCGCCGCGGACGAACGCGACGTCATTCTTCGGCGCACGAAATTCAGTGAACGCCAATGGGCGTACCTCTACCACCTCAATTCGAGCGTGGAGGAACTAAAAAGAGTGTTTCTCGATTACGTGAATATGATCAATCAATTGTACAAGAGTCCGCGCTGGTACCACGTCCTGTTCACCAATTGCACAACGTCCTTCTACAAGCTTCCCAGCAGACAGGTGCGCTGGGACTGGCGCGTCATTGCCAACGCCCGTTTGGATCGGGCCCTCTACAAGGACGGTCGATTGGACCGGACTCTACCCTTTAAGGAACTCCGCCGACTCGCCTACCTTAACGACATTGCGAACACAGCCCCGGCGGCGGGATTTGGGGATCATATCCGCCGCGAACTCGAAAGGCGCCGCCATGAACGATGACGTCATTCCGCTACTGAAAGTGCACGAGTACTTTCAGGGTGCGTCCGATGAAACCCTCCAGGAAGTCGTGCGGCTCGGACGGGTCGCGCAGTATCCCGCCGGGAGCGTCGTCCACGAGGCGGACGTCGTGCTCACCACGGTGGGCTTCGTCCTGCGCGGGCGGCTCAAGGCCGTCCGGGTCAGCGCCAACGGAACTGAGTCGCTGTTTCGCATGATCGAGCGCGGCGAACAGTTCGGGCTGATGGTCGGCGCGCTAAGCGAACCCGTGCCGATCCGCATCGTCGCGCTGGAGCCCTCGACGATCCTCAGGCTGGACTACGAAGAGGCGATCGAGTTGACTTTCGCCAGGCCGGACCTGCGCCGTCTGTGGTTAAAGACCTTCGCGGGAAGCCAGAGGAAGCTGTTCCTGGGCGCCGACCCCAAGCGGTCGACCACGATGCTGGCGCTGATTCACGATTCACCCGCGACGCGCCGGACGGCTGAACGGCTCATCCAGCGACTGAGCGACATCGGCGAGCAAGTCGCGGTCTTGAGCGATTCGGACCGGCGGCTGGATTCGCCAAATGTACGGTTTCGGCCGCTCCGAGAGGACGGCCGAGATTTGACGTCAGAGGAAATACGGGAGCAGGCCGCTCGCTGGCAGGACGCCAATCGAATCATCTTCGACGTCCACACCTACCTGACGCCGGAACGGGCGGCGCAGCTCATGGAACTCGTCGACCGCGCCGTCTATTTCGTCCCGGCAGATGCGGCAGACAGCGCAATCCGCCGCCTGCAGGCGATCGACGTGTCTGCCCGGGGCTGGCGCGACAAGATCAGTGTCGCCTGGTTGCTTGAGGGCGATAGTCCCGTGGTCTCCGCCGTTCCGAACCTCCCCGAGCTTGCCTCCCGAGATTTCAAAATCCACGAAACGCCCCCAAAACTCCCGTCAGGCCGGTCGCTGGCCAACGGGCTGGAGCGGCTGGTACACGACCTTCGCGGCGTGCGTGTGGGCGTGGCCCTCGGCGGCGGGGCCGCCCGGGGCTTGTCGCACCTCGGTGTGCTCAAGGCCCTCGAGCGCAGCGGCATCGTCGTCGACATGGTCGCCGGCACCAGCGCCGGCGCCATGACCGGCATTATGTATTCCGCCGGCCTGGATCCCGACTACAACGCAGACTCGTTCGCCACTGACCTTCGCCCCTCCTGGATTTTTCGCCGCCTGCCGCAAGGCAACTATTGGTACCTCGTGTACAAGTACCGTCGCGGGCAATTCGACCCAATGCTTCGCAAGTACCTGCACGACTGGAGACTCGAACAACTTGCCGTCCCCTGTCTCTCCGTCACGGTCGACCTGGTGAGCGGCAACTCGGTAGTTCGCGAACGCGGCGACGCTGTCCATGCGATCCTCGAGAGCATCAACTTGCCCGTGCTCTCCGTGCCGATCGTCCGCAACGGCCAGGCGCTGATCGACGGCGGGCTGGTCAACAACATCCCGGCGGATGTGCTGGTGTCGATGGGCTGCAATTTCGTCATCGCCATCAGCGTGACGGCGAAGCTGGAGACTCGTTTCTGCGACATCAAACCTGGGCAACCAATTCTGTCCAGGAACAAGCCGGGCATCGGGCCGACGATCTTGCGCAGCCTGCTGGTTCAAAACCACAACCTGAACGCCTTCGGTGTTCAGCCGGCGGACGTGGTTATCGAGCCGGACGTGACGGGCGTCGACTCCGCGGAGTTCATGAGGGCGAAGGAGCTCGCCGCGATCGGAGAGGCGGCCGCGCTCGAACAGGTCCCGAAGATCCGGCGGCTATTGAATCGGCTCGATCCCCAACTTTTCAAGCTAACCGCCGGCGCACATGAGCCCGCGCCGGCGTGACCGGCAGTGCCCGGCCGAACATCAGAGCCGGTAGACCAGACCTGCGAAAGACACCAGCCACCCGTGTCACGGTGTCAGGGCGCTTCGCCTGTTGGGACCTTGAGGCGGACTCGATCCATCCTGGCAGCGAGCGGCGAACGTGGCGACTGGATTTGAACTGCGGAACTATCCAGCTGAAAACGAGTTCCAGCCAACTCCCTTTTGTAGACTCCCAGCCTGCCCAACTCGTTGAACTGACTCAACGAATTTGCAGGATTCGCGTGGGCCGCTGCGAGCAAGAGGTAAACACATCGTCGGAAATCGATGCGACGAGCTTTTTTGAGGTCAAATCGGGACAACTGTATTTGAACCGAGTCGGCGCATGTCCTCCGGCGCTACAGTCCCCGCGCCGATCACTTCGAACCGGGAGTCTTTTGCACGCGTCGGTCCGACACACCGACGCGCGTTGTGGACACGGGCAACCAAAGCCCCAAGGGTGCGTGGACCGCTAAGGATTGCGCAGCCGGACCGACAGAAGCCCCGCTTTGCCCGGAATCGACTCAACGGATTCCCCGGCAGATAGGCCGCCGTTAACCGGCCCTCAACGCATCAACATCCGCTGGAAGGCACAAGGATTGCGCTTTCCGAGACCAGAGGCGCAGGAGTCGCGCAACAGATCCTAGACAGATGGTCACGATCGACCGTTGGTTTTGCTCTCCCCGTTTGCTATCCCAAGGCCAACGCCACCGGTCTCCGAGCAGCAGAGACAACATGCTTCTGTCGTGCCGCCAATCTGATCACGATTTGCGAGGCGATTCCGCCACCGAGTATCAGCAAAGGTGCTCAAGTCTCGCCGAATCCGGATCGATTATCTTGACCGCTCACAAAATTCATTCCCATGCATGCAGTCCAGGTCAAAAGGTCCCAGTTCAAGGTCAACAACCTCCTCCCCCTTAGGGTTTTGGGTTCTTGACCTCTGACCTTGTGGGTCGGAAAGAGGCTCAGATCTCCTGACCTGCGGGATTTTGATGTGGGGCCGAACTTGGGCTCTCGGCCTCGGCGGCGATCGAGTAGACGAGTTTCAACTCGGTGCCCGGATAGGTGAACTCGGTCGCGT
>JBEKTN010000043.1:0-29926 GCA_049516015.1 Isosphaeraceae bacterium
TTGATCAAGAGTATCCCGCAAAACCTGCTCGAATGCTTGGTAGTCGGCCGCTTTCTCGAACAACTGCATTCGCGCCACGCCGCGATTCAAGACGTGAAAAACCATTCCACCAGGAGCTACCCGCGCTGTTCGTGGCATCACCGAAGCGTAATCCAAAACTCCCCATCTTGTCAATATCGTACCTGTCCCGCTTTCCCCGCTTTCCCGCTTCCCAAGGGCAGTCGATTGCGCTTGTTAATCTGGGGCGTCTTAGCCGCATTTTTGGTCGTTGAATAAAAAAGGAACTTGCGAATTCTCGCAAGTGCCTTCGAGTGGAGGCGGCGGGAATTGCACCCGCAGCCCAATTTCCACAAGAATTTGCCCTACATGTAGTTACGACATGGGCTGTGGTAGCTGGCCGGAACATGGCCGGGAGTACGAGGCACTACGCGAGCTGGTCGCAAACTGGCACCTCCTGACGCCTTCCGTCAGGGACGCGATCATGGCCCTGGTGCGGACTCCTCAGCGGTAGTGGAGGCGTCCTGCCTCCAACCTGCGTCGTGTGAGCGGCGAGCGCGTCTTGTTCTTCCCAGACTGTTGCTGCTTGGATCTGGGAGTCGAAGACCGATCAGCAAAACGCGAATCGGAGATCATCGCCATTCCCTGGCTAGAGGCCACTGGCCATTTCTCACGTGTCCATAAGCAGTTACGGCAGTATCCGCACTCTGTGCCAGAAATGCACCCTATTCGACATCACTTTCGATATCTCCATGTTGACATTCTTGATGTCGTCCGATACACTACTAAGTGTGTCCCAACTACCGAGACATCCAAAAAAGGGAGAACAGCCATGTCCAAGAACAAGCGGGTCGTATTTAGTTTTGACGAACGGAGCCTGGAAAGTCTCCAGAAGCTCACCGAACAGGGCCGGTTCTCGTCGATGGCCGATACGGTCCGGGAGTCCCTGCAAATCAGCCGTGCTTTGCAATCGCAAGCGGGACAGGGATTCACGGAGGTGATGGTCCGAAACCCGGAAACCAACGAAGAGCGAGTATTGGTCATCCCCACACTTCAGACGCCCAGCGCCAAATCGGGGGGATGATCCTCATGAGCATCGGATGCAAAGATGACGACAAGCCAGAGGATCAGCCCATAGAAGCTGGCGAGGTCGGGGAGCTGCGCGACCTCCCTTTCCACGAGGCCCGGCACCGTGCTGAGACGGCCAAGTCCCTTGCAACGTTGTTGGTGATAATCCTTGGTGGAAGCATAGCCCTTCACTATGTTCTCACCGTGATCCTGGCATTCGGGGGCAAGGAAGAGGCGACCAAGAGCCTGAATTCGATCTTCAATGCCTGGCTACCCGCGATATCGAGTCTAGTGAGCGCGGCCGCGACATATTACTTCACGAGGGACAAACAATGACCATTAGCGCCGCGTCAACCCAGAATCTCCAAAAGCCGGAACAGGCATCCCAACTGCCAGAGACTTTCCTAAGCTGCTACGACATCGTCAACTCCGATGCTCTCCGGTGGGGAGTTAGGCTGTACAAGGTTCGCCGAGACGGCGGCGAGCAAACGCATGCCGAGCAGGGCGATGCCAAGCAGACTATCTGGTCGCTCCGAAAAAAGCACAAGGAACTGTGCCGGGGCTACGGATTCGTCGTCCAGAGGAAAGCGGGACAGGTCCGTATTGTTAAACTGTGCAGAGGAAAGCGGGACAGGTCCGATATTGTTAAGCTGGGCGGCCCCGCCGACGTTTGAGAGATCTTCACCCGGGCGAGGTATTTTGATTTCGGCCCACCTTTCGCGGGCGCCCCGTGGGACGGTAGGCCGACTCTAAGCCCAAACGTCGCGCGATTTCCTTCTGCCATTCCGGCTGGCCAAACGGGCGGCCTCGTTGCATGCTCCGGCGAAGCGCTTCCAGTTCCTGCGCGTCGTCGGTTTGATTGACCCGCTCGTGGGACGGAAACTGGGCCGCGATAGCGGCCCGGCCTCCATCGTCAGCAAGCCCGCCCACCCCGTTCCGGGGGCCCGGCCGCCAGACGAACCGTCCGGCTTGTCCTGGGAGGGAAGCGTCGACCCTCGTTGACGAGGCCACCGCCTGCCTCTGGGGACCTGGAGGGGGAACCGCTCTCTCTGGCATGCCCCTGACGGCCTCAGGGCGAGAGCGGCCACCGGACTCGGATGCGTGCAAGCAGGCTCCCAGAAGTTGGGTGTCATAGAGGCAAGTTACGCCTCCGCGATAATCGGCGTTGATTGGCCCCGCCTCCTCGCTCCGCGCAGAGTCTAGTATGATCTAAATAGTTAAACCCAGGGCCGCGGTCGCTGTCGTTGCGAGCAAGGATAACGCAGATGCCTTCACCGTTCCCCGGAATGGATCCTTACCTGGAGCAGGAAGTCCTCTGGCACGATTTTCACGAGAAAGTCATTCCGGCGGCGGCGTATCTGTCTGCGCAGGTTCTCCCGCGTTACATCGTTCTGATCGACGAAAACGTCTACTTGCACGATCTCTCGACGGAAACCCGCCGCGGCGTGGGCCGTCCCGACCTTGCGGTGGCTCATGGATGGAACCTCAGCCCGCCGGGAAAGGGCGCGGCGGTTCTCGAGGCGCCCGCCTACGTCGTTTTGCCCGAGCTGGACATCGAGCGTGAATCGTTCCTGGAGGTTCGCGAGCGCCAGAGCCGCGGGCTGGTCACCGTCGTCGAGGTTCTGAGCCCGACAAACAAGCGTCCCGGCGATCACCGGGGACAGTATCTGAACAAGCGAACGGACCTCTTGCGGAGCCCGGTGCACTTGGTGGAGATCGACCTCTTGCGGTGTGGACCGCCGCTGCCACCGACAGACCGTCCCGGCGGACCGTACTCTGTTCTTGTCAGTCGTGCCCAGACGCGTCCCATGGCCGGGTTCTGGCCCTTCGGACTGCGCGACCCACTGCCGACCGTGCCTGTTCCGCTCAAAGGTGACGACGCAGACGCCAGACTCGACCTCCGGGCGATCCTCGACCGAGTTTACGACGAGTCTGGCTACGGGTATTTCCTCTACGATTACGAGCCTGACCCGGCCTTGAACGACGACGACGCCAACTGGGCAAGGACGCTGATTGCCGCTCCCCTGGCATGAGACTGAAGAGGCCGATTCCCCTGCTCACACCCGCATCACGACCTTGCCGAAATGGCTGCCGCCCGCGTCCTCCGTCACAGGTGCCGTGAGCGATGTGCCCCGCACTTTGAAAGCCTGCAAACGGGGCGTACACAAGTAATGCTGCAACATGGCGGAAGAAGCCGGGAACTGCTACAGTAATGTGATATTGATCTTGTTCCCAAAGCTCAGAAAAACTACCAGCGAGGCGACGTAGAATCGAGATGGGGGGTCGCCGAACATGAAGGCCGTGGAATTTCAGGCGCAGCTCAACTCGGACCAGACTTTGACGGTCCCCGCGTCGGTGATCGGCACCATTCCCATGGGTCAGACGGTCCGGGTGCTCGTTCTCTTTTCCGAACCCGACACTGACTCGGAGTGGGAACAACTTGCGGCCGAGGACTTCGGCCAGGGGTACGCGGACACCGATGCCATCTACGACGAGTTATCTGCCCGGTGATCTGGTGCTCGTGGACTTTCCCTTCACCACCAGTGGTCCCGGCAGGCCGCGCCCTGCTCTGGTCGTGCTCGATACAGGTGATGCCGACGTTGTGCTCGCCCGTGTCACGACCCAGCCCAAGAGCACGCCTTATGGAATCGGGTAGGATTGAAAGGGGTTGCAAATAAAGGCGGGGAGGAACCATGAGTGAAGTCTTGACTCTCCAGCTTCCCGACGAACTGGCCCGACAAGCCAGGGCTTTTGCGGATGCGACGAACCGCCCGCTGGAAGATGTGGTTCTGGACTGGATCAGCCAGGCCGTCGCCGATCCCGCCGTCGAAACGCTTGCCGATGATTCGCTCCTGGCTCTTTGCGACCTGACCCTGGAGCCGGCACAGCAGGAGGAGTTGAGTAAGCTGCTCCAGCGGGCGCAGGAAGGCGAGCTCGAAACGGACGATCGAGACCGTCTCGATCAGCTCATGGTCCTTTACCGCCGGGGTTTGAAGCTCAAGGCAAGGGCCTGGAAGGAAGCCGTAGCACGCGGCCTCAGAACTCTTCTAGCCGACGATGCCGCGTAATCGCCTACCCATTGAAGTCGACCGTCGGGTGCGGGTAGCCGGCCGAAACCGTTGCGGCTACTGCCTGAGCCCACACAACCTGGTGATGGCTCGCCTTGAGATCGAACATATCCTCCCCAGGGCGAAGGGGGGGACCGAAGAGGAATCCAACCTCTGGTTGAGCTGCCCGCTGTGCAATCGATACAAGGCCGACCGGACAGTGGCGAGGGATCCGCAGACCGGCGAGGTTACCGCATTGTTCAATCCTCGACTGCAACTCTGGTCCGAGCATTTCCGCTGGTCCGCCGATGGACTGAGGATCATCGGCCAGACGCCGGTCGGACGGGCCACTGTGGCCGCGCTGCACCTCGCCGACGACCCCGACGCCCTGCTCGTCCGAGCCTTCTGGGTTCTCGCGGGTTGGCACCCACCGCGAGATTGAGCCAGGGAAAACCCGAGAATCGGTGGGGTATTCGGGACTTAAACGGCGCATTATATAGAGAACCGTTTTCGGACCCTGAGCGAGGCCTGGCCATGAATTAGGAAACGATCTTTTCCGCCCTCCTGGGAAAGTCCATCTAGGGGACGCTGGATTATCGGCCGCCGAGAGGCCGTGAACCTGACGTCGCAACCTCTGACAGCGCGTACCAGTCACACCCTGATCACCACCTTGCCGAAGTGGCTGCCGCTCTCCATGTGCTTGAGCGCCGCGATGACGTCATCGAATTCGAAGACGCGGTCGATCACGGGGTGCAACTGGTTGACCCGGATCGCTTGATTCATCGCCTCGAACATGGACCGCGAGCCGACGTGTATGCCCTGAACTCGGACGCTCTTCATGAGAATCGGCATCGGATTGACCTCTCCCAGGCCCGAGAGTACGCCGATCAGGGCGATGTAACCACCCAGGCGGATCGCGCGCAATGACCGGGGCAGCGTCCCCGCGCCGCCCACCTCGACGATCTGATCGACGCCCACGCCTCCGGTCAGCTCGCGCACCCTGCGGTCCCATTCGGGGGTCGTCTTGTAGTTGATCAACTCGGCGGCTCCCAGCTCGCGCAGCCGCTCAAGCTTGCCCTCATGGCTGGACGTGGCGATGACCCTGGCTCCCGCCAGCCTGGCGAACTGGAGGGCGAAGATCGAGACGCCTCCGGTGCCCTGGGTCAGGATCGTATCGCCTGGCTTGATGGATCCACCGAAGACCAGCGCGTGCCAGGCCGTGACCCCCGCGCAGGGGAGGGTGGCCGCTTCCTCGAAGCTGAGGTGTTCGGGAACGCGTACCAGGCCCTCCTCGGGCAGCACGACCTCCTCGGCCAGCACGCCGTCCACCCCGCCGCCCAGCGCGGAGCGGGCCTTGGCATCATCGAGCTGTCCCCCAACCCAGGCCGGCATGAAGCTGGCAGCGACGCGCTCTCCGGGCTTGAACCGGGTGACCCCCGCGCCGGTCACGGCCACCTCGCCCGCGCCGTCGGAGAGGGGAATCAGCGGCAGCCGCAGCTTGGGATTGTAAACGCCCCTCGAGATCAACAGATCCCGGTAGTTCAGCGACACCGCCCTGATCCTGACAAGCACTTCTCCGTGGCCGGGCGTCGGCGAGGGGAGTTCCTCGAGGCGAAACGCATCTGGACCGGCGAACTCGTGAAGGCGATAGGCTTTCATGGTTTCCTCCTGCTGTACGTGCCGATGCCCCGCCCCTGGCAACTGGCCAGAAGCACGGACCTCTTGCTAGGATGACACGGACTGCTGGACTCCGCGAGAGATTTTTCCACGGGTTGCGGGATGTTGAAGCGAACGATTGGCCGGGCAACAACCTCCGTGCTGGGGCTGATTCTCCTGGCTCCTGTTCTGGCTCTCTTGCCCGCGGCGGTCCTCGACATCGGGCCGGCGCCGGAGTCCCGCACCCGGTTCTCGGTGTTTCCCCTGGCGCTGGCTGCGCTCGATCCCTTGATCTGGACGAGTCTCTGGAACAGCGTGGCGGTGGCGGTGATCGTCGCGGTGGGATCGCTGGTGATCGGCGTGGCGCTTGGCGGCGTGGTCGCCAGGTTCAGGTTCTGGGGCCGTCCGGTGCTCTCGGCGTCGATCACCGCTCCGGCGGTCGTCGCTCCGGCCTTGTTTGCCCTGGGGCTTCTCGGCCTTTTCGACCCCTCCGGGCCGCGGGGCATCGGGAGCGTGGTCGATTCGATCACCCGGGCGGAGGGATACTCGGCTCGCGTCTGGCCCTGGCTGGTCTGGGTTTGGGCTGCTTTGATCCAGGGGGTCGCCCTGGTGGTGCTCACGACGAGGTCGGCTCACGGCCGTCTGCAACCCTCTGGGCAGGACGCGGCACGCCTGGCCGGAGCGCGGCCGCTACGGGTCTGGTGGACATTGACCTGGCCGGCTCTGCGCCCGTCGGTCGCCTCGGCTGTCTACCTCGTGTTCATGATCAACCTCGCGGACCCCGGCGCCCCTCTTGTTCTGGGTTTGCGCAGGACCCTGGGATTCCAGATGGTCGCGACGGCGCTGGGGCCCGACCCATTTCCCAGGCTGGCCGCAATCGCACTGATCGTGCTGGCGATCACTCTGGCAGGGAGAACCTTGGTGTGGTGGCGGGGAAGTTCGATTTTCGATGTGGACATCTCGCCCGGCGACGACCGAAATGCGCCCAATCGGCAGACGCAGATCGCGCCGTGGCCGCGCGCCTTAGTGTCGTTCTTGATCGTCGGCTGCTGGTCGCTGCTTGCCTGGGTGCCCCTGGCAGGACTGTTGCGGGTAGGGCTGGGGCGGACGACGTCTCCGGACAATGCTCATCCGCTGGCCAGACTGGGGATTGTCGATCTGCTGCGGCGGTTGGCGACAGACCCCGCCCCCCGGCTGCTGGCTCATTCCGCGCTGCTGGGACTGGGCGTAGTGGCGCTGCTCTGTCTGCTGGCCTGGCGGCCGTCGCGCGGTCCGGTTGGTGCACTGGCTCGAAGATGGCGCAGCGCCGGCGCTTTGCTGGCCGTGCTCGTGCCTCCGCTGGTTGCCGGCGCGGGAGTTCTGGCCCTGGGACGGACCGCCATGTTGTCCTCGCGATTCTTCGCGGCCAGTCTCGATTGGACGCGCGCCGGGCTGTGGATGGAACGGATCGGCCTGGCGTTCGACCCCTTCGTGTTCCCTGAACTGGTGCTCTTCGTGGGGGCTTGCCTGGCGTTCTTGCCCCGGCGGCTGGCCACCCGGCCGGAGCCGCCGGGCCGGGACGACGCGACTGCCCGGCGGGTTGACCAGATCCGGATTGCGGGTGCCGGCCGCGGCTCTGCCGTCTGGCATGTCTGGCGCCAGGCGCGGGCGATCCCGATACCGAGGATGGTGCTCTGGGGAACGCTCGTGGCAACGGCCATCACTCCGCCCTTGGTGCTGGCGCCGACCCTCGCGAGCCGGCCGATCGGTCCGGGCATCCTGGTCCTGATCGACCAGCCGGACGATTCTCGCGCCCAGGCGGCCGCCTTGGCGCTGGCGGTGATCGCCCTTGACCTTCTGGCGCTGGGCTGGGCGTCGGCGCGCGTCGCCCGCGCGGGCGATCTCAAGGCCGCGGACCTTGCCTGATTGGCCGCCCGCGCAGGGCCGTTTCATTATATTTCTTCCGGAAGGCGGCTGGCCGCTCCTCTCGACGCTGGATCTCCGTCTCGTCCGGGATTGGCTTTGTTTTCGCCCAGACGGACCGGTCAATCCTGATTCAACCTTCTGAAGTGACGAGGTTTTGCGTCGATTCCAAATTGGCTTTGTTTGGTGCCTTTTTCGGTTCATGGTCCTCCTCAGCGGGAACGTCCGGATACTCCTGTGCCATCGGCTCGCTGCTGTTGCCTGCTACCCAGCCACCCAAGCTCACCCCGTACTCGTCATCCGTCCGGCATGCGCCATCCGCCATCCGCCATCCGCCATCCGCCATCCGCCATCCGCCATCCGCCATCCGCCATCCGCCATCCGCCATCCGCCACTCTTCCGGCGGCACCCGCTGGACACGCGTTGTCCAGTTTCCGGGTCTGCCGGTCCCATTCCGCGCCAGTCTGGGCCACCCGATCCAGCGTGGGCCAAGCTTGTCTGCGTGCCGGCTTCCGGCCTCTCATAGATGGGTTCGTTCTGATATCCGCGTGCCCGGCAAACTCGCGCACCTCGTGCATCTGCGCCCCGTTGCGGATGGCGTCGTTAATGGCGGTCTTGCGAAGCGAATGAATACCGATGCCCCGGCCTCCCAGCCGCTCCGGGTCGATGCCTGCCGCCTTGCAGTATTTCTTCACGAGCCGCCAGGGGGTCTTCCGGTCCAAGTGCCGCCGCTCCACACCACTGCCGTCCGGCTTCATGGGCCGGAACAAGGGCCCCTCCTTATCATCTCCGATGCCCGCGAGAGCGATGTAAGCCAAGACCGGCCGGGCGGCATCGAGCAGAATCTTCCGCCGCGATCGCGGGCATGACTTTGATCGGAATCGTCTTGAATCGAGTCATGCGCTCAATTCTAATGTGGTTTCGGATCAACCGGATGAGGCTATCCAGAGGGTCGGACGGCTCTCATCTGGCAGAATACGGGGTCAAGGGAGAGAACGATGAAGACGATCAGGGCGCTCGGGCTCGTGGCTGTGATCGCATTCGGATCAGCGGTTGGCGCGTTCGCGCAGCAGAAGCGTCCGGCGGATGTGGCCAAGGAGGCGGATGTGGCTAAGGATGTGCGGCGAGACATCGGCGGCGAGAGCAACGGCAATTGGGGATGGATTGGTCTCCTCGGTCTTGCCGGTCTCGCTGGCCTGTTGGGTCGGTATCGGCATGGTGCCAACCGCAGCGGCACCAACTACACCCGGGACCGCTAATAAATCACCCGAAAAGAGCCATATTTCCCGCCGCAACCCATTGCAGATATATAGGTCGCGACCACCTTCGACCTGCGGTGGTCGCAGCTCATTTCCCGTCAGAAACTTCCGACCACTTTCCCGGGCTTTTCGGAGGGTTTCTTGACGTCCTTATTCAGGATGGTTCGCGCGTAAGGTGGATAGGGTTTCTCCCGAAGCAGAAACGGGTATGGTGATTTCGTCATCACCAGTTTTCAAGGCGATCTGAACGTCTCCGGCCATGACATTCAGCGAACGGTTGTCATTGTAGGTGATGACCGTTCGTCTACCGAATTGCCCGGCATCCACGGTGCTGATCGAAGCTACGTTGGCGAGCTCTTCCTTGGAGAACTCGACAACGAGCGGCCCGCCTGCCTGGGACAGGTCCCGGTCATCGCGCGTGGTCAGGTACCTGGTGGAGTCACGGATGCCTCCCAAGGCATCGGCCGCATCCACATGGATCGCCACGTGTCCGTCGGAATGTAACTCCAACATGGCATCGCGCTGGCTGCGAATGCCCTTGATTGCCACGGCTTTGGCGCCACCTCCGTCACCGACCTCGAATATCGTATTCAACTGCTGGCCGCCAGCATACGCGTAGCCTGGCAATTGGGCGCTCTTCTCCCGGAGCTCGACCACCTTGAATGAGGCCGTGCTGACGACCTCTCCTGTGGGCGTTGGGGTGGGTATGTCTTCGGACTGAGGTTCAGCAGGCTCGGGCTTCTGATGCACATCGTGCTCAAGCCTACGCATCTGGTCCATGACGCCGGTGGCGATCGGTAGCATGTCATCAGTAATCTCGTTGGGCTTGAGGAGCCTGACCCAAAATTGATCGTTTTGATCGGGGCCCTTGTCCCGCTCAACCCGAGCATATCCCTGTCCCTCGCCCAGCGCATACGCGACCTGGTGCGCGTGCTCAGAGCGCCCGAAGGGCTGATTCAGGAACACGCCATGTTGGTATTGCTCGAAGACTTTCGGGCTACCCTCGCTTTGCAGCCCGGCGTTGATGCGGGCCAAGGACGCCTTGATCGTCTCCTCGTCGAGCGGACTCATGGCAGCACCTCCCAAAAACGAAAGAGTCCCGCCCATGCGAAAGTTCGCACGGTGGGGCCTTCGTGACCAGGTCGGGCTCGCTCATCGCGAGCGGGCCACCGACTTGAGGATAGATTAGATACGAGGGTAACTCGGCCGGTCAACCAAAAATCCTTCGCTCATGACGGATTGCGGGGTGGTGGGCCAGCGCTCTCGCCGTAACTCCTCGTTAGAATCGGGTTGTAGGGAGCAACGGAACAGAAAATACAGTTAAGCGGGTACTGATGCCCGCTGGAGTAACCGAGAAACGGTTGACGGATGCACTCTGAATAGCCTGGCGGCATCGGCAGCGGTCTTTTTGCCTTTCATGACCATGTGGACGATTTCCTTCTGCTGTTCGGGCTTCAGCTTCGGTCGGCGTCCGCCGACGCGCCCTTGCCTGCGGGCGGCTTTCAGCCCGGCTTTGGTGCGTTCGCGCAGCACTTCCCTCTCGAACTCGGCGAACGACCCGACCATCTGCATCATCATGCGGCCTGCCGGGGTTGTCGTATCGATGGCCTCGGTGAGGCTGCGGAAGCCGGCTTTTGCCTTCTGGATGCGCTCCATGATGAGGAGGACATCCTTCAGCGAGCGCGCCAGGCGATCGAGCTTCCAGACCACGACTACGTCGCCCTTGCGGATCTGACCCAGCAGGCGATGCAGCTCCGGACGCTCCCATCGACCGCCGCAGGCTTTCTCGCGGAAGATGATCTTGCAGCCTGCGGACAAATGAAACGGCCCTGGCCGCCCCCCGCGGAGGTGACTCGACGCATGAGCACCTGACCGGATAAGATCATTCTGTCTGGAGTAAGCACCCAGGTTCTGGAGTGGCGGCCGAGCGGCCCCGGTAGAGACGATGGACACGGCGAAACTCGCGCTCGAGGACGGTACGGTCTTCACCGGCCAGGCCTTTGGCGCCCGGGGCGAGGTCGATGGCGAGGTCGTCTTCAACACGAGCATGACGGGTTATCAGGAGATCCTGACCGACCCCTCCTATCACGGTCAGATCGTGACGATGACCTACCCCGAAATCGGTAATTACGGGGTCAACGAGGAGGATCTGGAAAGCCGTCGCCCCTGGGTCCGAGGCTTCGTGATTCGCGAGCTCAGCGGCCGGGTCAGCAACTTCCGCGCGCAGGAATCGCTCGAAGGCTTCCTGGCCAGACACGGCATCATCGGCATCGAGGGCATTGACACCCGCGCCCTGGTGCGGCTGACGCGGGTCCGGGGGGCGATGAAGGGCATTCTGTCCACGGCCGATCTCGACGACGCCAGCCTCGTGGACAAGGCTCGCAAGAGCCCCGGCCTGGTCGGGCGCGACCTCGCCCGCGAAGTCATGCCCCGGGAATCCTTCACCTGGGAACCCGGCCTGAACCAGCAATTCCTTTTCGATCAGCACGGCTCTGGTCCTAACCGCCATCCCGCGGGGACACCGGAAGTGCCCGCATCCCGCCGGCCGCACGTGGTCGCCCTCGATTTCGGCATGAAGTGGAACATCCTGCGCCACCTTGTCAATATCGGCTGCCGGGTGACGGCGGTTCCCGGATCGATGCCCGCACTGGCCATCCTGGATCATCAGCCCGACGGCATTTTCCTGTCGAACGGACCAGGAGATCCCGCAGCGCTCGTGCAAGCAACCCAGGCGCTGCGGACCTTGATTCGCACCGCCGCCGAGTCGCGAGGCATCCCGATCTTCGGCATCTGCCTCGGGCACCAGATCCTCGGGCAGGCCTTCGGTGGCAAGACCTTCAAGCTCAAGTTCGGCCACCGCGGCGCCAACCATCCGGTCCGGAACGAGGCGACCGGCAAGATCGAGATCACCACCCAGAATCATGGCTTCGCGGTCGACCCCGCCACTCTCCCACCCGACGTCGAGCTGAGCCATATCAACCTCAACGATCAGACCCTCGAGGGCCTGCGGCACAAGCGCCTGCCTGTCTTCAGCGTGCAGTACCACCCCGAGGCCTCCGCTGGCCCGCACGACAGCCAGTACCTCTTCGACGAGTTCCGCACGATGATCGGGTGAAGGGCGGGATCGGTTCGCCGGTGACCTTCGTCGCAAGAACCTGTCGAGATGCCTTGCCGCAATTGACGGCGCAGATTCCCGGCGTTAACCTGTAACTTTACAATGCCAAGCGACAGGCGATCGGTCGCCGTCCGGATCGGAGCGGAATTCCGTGGGCTCAAGTTGCGTCGTGGGCCTCCAGTGGGGCGATGAGGCCAAGGGAAAGATTGTCGACCTGCTCTGCGACCAGCACGACGTGGTCGTCCGCTACCAGGGGGGCGCGAACGCGGGGCACACGGTCGTTCACGAGGGCGTGACTTACAAGCTCTCACTGGTGCCCACCGGCATTCTGCGCCAAGGGATCGACTGCGTCATCGGCAACGGCGTGGTCATCCATCCCCCTGCCCTGCTCAAGGAGATCGATAGGCTGTCGGCACAGGGAATCGATTTCGGCGACCGGCTGCACATCAGCGACCGCGCGCATGTGATTCTCCCGTACCACCTGGCCGAGGAGCGATTGACCGAAGAGTCCTCGTCCCTGGCCGATCACCTGGGAACCACCCTCCGCGGAATCGGGCCATGCTATCGCGACAAGGTGGGCCGGGTCCACGGCATCCGGGTCACGGACCTGTTCCACCCAGCCGTCTTTCGCGAGCGACTGGACCGGATCGTCAACTACAAGAACCGCCTGCTGGCCGCCATGCTTGCCGATTTTGAACCGTTCGAGGCCAGGAAGGTGGCTGACGAGTATCTTGAGTACGCGGAAAAGCTGCGGCCGTTCGTCCGCGACACGACGGCCTGGCTGCACCAGTCCCTGGCGCGTGGCAAGAGGCTGATGTTCGAGGGGGCGCAGGGGGCGCTGCTGGACATCGATCATGGCAGCTATCCCTACGTGACCAGTTCCAACAGCAGCGCGGCGGGAATCGCGGCCGGATCGGGCGTGCCCACGCGCCACATCGACCGCTGGATCGGCGTGGTCAAGGCCTACACGACCCGAGTCGGAGGCGGGCCCTTCCCCACCGAGCAAGACAATTCCACGGGCGAGCGCATCCGCCAGGTCGGCCGCGAGTATGGGACCGTCACCGGGCGGCCCCGGCGGTGCGGCTGGTTCGACGCCGTCGCTGTCCGCTACTCGGCGCGGGTGAGCGGGTCGACCGAGATCTCGATCATGCTCCTGGACGTGCTCAGCGGTCTCCCCGAGCTGAAGGTCGCCGTCGCTTACGAGCAGAATGGCCAGCGGACAGCCGACCTCCCCGCCTCGCTGGCCGATTTCGACCTCTGCCGGCCGGTCTACGAGTCCTTGCCCGGCTGGTCCGAAGACCTCACCGGCGTTCGCCAATGGACGGAGCTTCCCCTCAATGCCAGGAACTATGTTCAGTTCCTCGCTCAGCAGGTGGGAGTTCCGGCGTCGATTGTCTCGGTCGGCCCGGACCGCCGGCAGACCATCAGAGTCGCCGCGGGAACCAGGGCGTGATCGCAATGCCAGGCCTGACGATCGGGCCCGCTTGGCCCGCTTTGGTATCTTGAGGGATTCATGCATCCATCATTCAGAGAAGGTCCTGCGATCACCGAGGAAGGATTGGCGCGGATCGCCGCCGCGGGGTTGAAACCCGAGCAGCTTCCCAGGCACATCGCCATCATCATGGATGGCAACGGGCGGTGGGCGCAGCGGCGTGGTCTGCCCCGAATCGTGGGGCACCGCCGCGGCATCCAGAGCGTGCGCGCGGTCGTCGAGGAAGGATGCCGCCTCGGACTCGAGCAACTGACGCTCTATTGCTTTTCGGTCGAGAACTGGAAGCGGCCGCCCCGCGAGCTCAAGTTCTTGATGCGGCTGCTGCGCCATTTCCTGGTGGTGGAACGCTCGGAGCTGATGGACCAGAACGTCCAGCTCAGGATGATCGGCCGGCGCGAGGGGCTGCCGCAGGATGTTCTGGCGGAGTTCGACCGGACCGCGAGCAGCACGGCCGAAAACACGGGAATGATTCTTTGCCTGGCGGTCAATTACGGTGGGCGGACCGAGATCGGCGACGCCGCTCGCCGGCTGGCCGAAGATGTGCGGAAAGGCCGGATCGACCCGGCACAGGTCGACGAGAGCCTCTTCGAGTCCTACCTGAACACGCGGGGGATGAGCGATCCCGACCTCTTGATCCGCACCGCGGGCGAGATGAGGATCAGCAACTTCCTGCTCTGGCAGATCTCGTACACCGAGCTCTGGATCATATCGACGCTGTGGCCCGACTTCCGCGAGGACGACCTGTTGCACGCATGCTCGGCCTACGCGTCGCGCGAGCGCAAGTTCGGGGGGCTGCCCGCGGCCTCTCTGGCGGCGGGAACGAGTAGCGTGTAAAGTAGTTTCGCCGATGCACTGTCCCCGCGCGGATGTCCCGGGGCGTTCAGCGGGACTGACGGTTCTCTTTACGATCGTTTCTTAACGGCTTCGGCTCCCGGGCCATCATGCTTGGTACGCGCGTTTTCATCGGTCTCTGCCTGATCGCACTTTTGCTTGGAGTGCTCTACCTGGACGAGTGGTTCGCGCCCTGGTATCCGTTGTGGCTGCTGCTGTCGGCCCTTGCCATGGGAGCCGCGGCCGTCGAACTGGCTGGCTTGCTCGCCGCGGCGGGCTGCCGCCCCTCCATGAATTCCGTGCTGGGTGGGGTGCTGGCCATCGTGGCTGCGAACTGGATGCCGCACCTGGCCGACTTTCTGAATGCAAGAGCCCAGCCCAGTCTCCTGGCCGCCGAGCCGCCCGATCCCCTCGCCGTGCTCTCGTGGCCGCTTTTGACCTTCGTGGGCGTGCTGATGGTCAGCTTTGTGGTCCAGAGCATCCAGTTCGGCAAACCAGGCCGGACCATGGTGACGATCGCGGGCACGCTCCTGGTCGTGGCATATATCGGCCTCCTGGGCACGTTCGTGGTCCAGATGCGATGGCTCGAAGGGCCCTATCATGGCCTCGTGCCGCTCATCATGCTGTTTGCAACCGCCAAGGGGGCCGACACGGGCGCTTACGCAGTCGGCCGCATGGCGGGCAGGCACAAGCTGTGGCCCAGCCTCAGCCCCAACAAGACCATCGAAGGGGCGATCGGCGGCATGCTCTTCGCCGTTCTGTTTGCGCTCCTTGTCACCGTGACGGCCCGCGATTTGCTTCATTTGCCTGCGCTGAGCGGGCCCGAGTCGATCGGATTTGGCTTGCTCGTTGGCCTTGCCGCTCAACTCGGCGACCTCATGGAATCGATGATCAAGCGCGACTCCGAGCGGAAAGATGCCTCGTCGGCCGTTCCCGGATTCGGGGGAGTGCTCGACATCCTCGATTCCTTGCTCTTCGCCGGGCCCGTGGGCTATGCCTACTGGGTGGCGATCGGGCCCTAGGTCCCCGGCCCTGGAGCCCGCTTTGAGCGCAGGATGCAAGACGACATCAGGCAATGGTTTATGAATTCGAATGGCCTCCTGGTAGATTGCTTGGAGGGGTCGTTCGATCGATTTTTCAGAATGGTGTTTTTTTCCGCTATTCGATAGCATAATATAGTGGGATTACGCGGTTTGATCAGGCGGGGTCCAAGGGGCAACGATCAGCGTTGCGGACGCCCTGGGCTCGCCGTGATCGGCACGAGGCGAGGCATGCCAGAAGTCACGATCAATCTCGATGGACATGCCGAGGAGCTGGCTGTTTTCGGTAGTCGAGACCAGCACCTGCGGCAGGTTCGCGATGCCTTGGGGGTCAAGGTGCTGGCGCGGCATGGTGAGGTCCGCGTTGAAGGGGAAGGCGGCCGCGTCGAGATGGCCCGCCAGGTTTTCGAGAGCATGCGCGCTCTTCATCGCTCCAGCCGGACGATCCTGTCGTCGGACGTTGCCGAGTTGATCGAGAAGACGCTGCATCACGAGGAGCCCGGTGCCGCCGGGGTGGTCGAGATTCGCGAAGGCAACCGGGTGGTTCGGCCTCGGTCGGAAGGCCAGGCCCGCTACTTGAAGGCGCTTCATGAGAACGAGCTGGTGCTTTGCGTCGGCCCGGCCGGCACCGGCAAAACGTACCTGGCGGTGGCCCTGGCCGTCGCCTCACTGCGGAAGGGGGGGATCAAGAAGATCGTGCTGGTCCGTCCCGCCGTCGAGGCCGGAGAGCACCTCGGGTTCCTGCCCGGGGACCTCGAGGCCAAGATCAACCCCTACCTTCGTCCCCTGCTCGACGCCCTTCATGACCTGATCGACTACGACCAGATTCGCCGTTACATGGACAACGATCTGATCGAGATCGCTCCGCTCGCTTACATGAGGGGAAGGACCCTGAATGATGCCATGATCATCCTCGACGAGGGGCAGAACGCCACCGTCCCGCAAATGAAGATGTTTCTGACCCGCATGGGACAGAATGCCCGCATCGTGGTCACCGGCGACATCACCCAGGTCGACTTGCCAGTTGCGATCCGGAGTGGGCTGGCCGATGCCATCGATCGTCTCGCCAAGGTTCAGGGGGTCGCGACGGTCTTGCTGGATCGGTCGGACATTGTTAGACATCCACTGGTTCAGGCCATTGTCAACGCCTATGAAGATGAAGAACCGAACCGCGATCGAGAGGGTCGGCCGGAGCCGCCGGCAGGGGTGCCCGCCCCGCAGACAACTTCACAATCCGGTTCGCTCGCCTCGGGGTGAGGCGGCGCGGAATACTCCTCCTGAGCTTGGTGCCGAGGAACAATGTCCTGGTTCTCCGGATCAAGCGCCGGTTGCGAGTACAGGCCGCGGAAACTGGTGCCGTGTGGCATCGGCTCACTTCAGCGTGGAGCGCCGCGAGCGCCGACCACGCCTGGTTGAGATGCTTCCATGAGCATTGGTAAACGACGTCCCAAAGCCCCCAGGGCCCAGCTTCGGTCCCTTCCCTCCGCCTCCGCGAAACAGAGCCGTCTGGCCCGCCAGCGTGCCCGTCTAGTTGCACTGTCGGTCGTGGCAACCGCGGTGGTCGTCTGCGCCGCGATCGTCCACGGCTCGGGGCCCCCGTTCAGCTTCCGGCTCGGCGAGCGGCCTGATCGGGAGATCCGGGTCAACGTCAAGGAATTCAAAGTCCGCAACCAGACCAAGACCAGCAACGAGCGCCAGGCCGCTGTCGACAAGGTGCCTCCGTCGATGGTCAACGATCCCGCGCCGATCAAGGACCTTGCTGATCGGCTCGATGATCTGACCGTGACCATCGCCAAGTCGGGTCGCTTCGAGGATGTGCCCCAGACCCTCCGCAGTGCCTGGAAGCTGAAGCCCGAGACGTATCTCGACATCAAGGCGGCGACCGATACGCCCCAGCGGCGAGACAATCTTCACGTCCAGCTTCAGAAGGCCTTTCTGCCGCTTCTGGAGAACGGCGTCCTCGGCCCCGAGGCCCTGCCGCGCAACGAGGAATCAAGCTCGATGCTGGCCATCCACAACGTCGGCCAGCCCTGGTCGGACTCGCGTCTGGTGCCGCGAGATCGCGTCGTTCCCGAGCGGATCGTCAAGCCGGGCGGACGGGCTCAGCACGACTTTGTCTCGGCTTTCACCATGCCCCGTACCGGCGAGGTTCTTTTCCAGCTTGTCGCCGACCGGATCGACAGCCGGCCGACCCTGACTCATGAGCCGGAGGTCACCGCCAGGCTGCGCAACGAGGCCCGCGCCCGTGTGAACGAGCACTTCGACACCTTCACCAAGGGCGACGTCCTGGTCGAACAGGGGCAGGCGATCGGTGAGGAGCAGCTCATGTTGCTGCGGATGGAGCACGAGGCCGCGCAAAGCGCCCTCTCACTGGGCGATCGAGCACGTCGAGCCGTTGGCATCCTCGGCCTGGTCGCGGCCCTGTTCCTGCTGACGGGTTACTACGTCTTCTGGCATGAACCCAGGATCGCCGGCGATCTCAGGCACATCACGACGGTCTGCGGTCTGGTCGTGCTCTGCCTGATCGTGGTCCGCCTGCTCGCCAACCAGACGTGGAACGCCGAGGTCGTGCCAGTGGCCATCGCGGCGATGATCCTGGCCATCGCCTACAGCGCCAACTTTGCGCTCATGGCCACGTTCGGCCTGTCGCTCTTGACCTGCATGACGCTGGGCAGCGGGATCTCGTACTTTCTGGTCGTGATGGGAGGGACCGCGGCGGGGGCGCTCGCGCTCAACGAGGTTCGGACCCGGACCAAGCTGATCAAGGTGGGGGCCACCGCGGCACTCGGATACCTGCTCTTGACCTGGGCCACGGGCCTCTGGGAGCACCAGTCGATTGATCTGATCCGCAGCGACGGCCTCTGGCGGGCCGGCTGGGGACTGATGGCGGGGTTCTTCCTGGGCGGCAGCCTGCCGTTCCTGGAAAACGCCTTCGGAATCGTCACGGGAATCAGCTTGCTCGAGCTCGGAGACATTACACACCCGCTCTTGCAGGAGCTTGTCCGCCGCGCGCCGGGCACGCACAACCATTCCATCACTGTCGGGACCATCGCCGAGGCCGCGGCCGAGCGGATCGGCGCCAACGCCCTGCTGGTGCGCATCGGCGCCTATTTCCACGACATCGGCAAGATGCTCAAGCCCCACTACTTCGTCGAGAACCAGGTTGGCTCGACCAGCCGCCACGCGAACCTCGCCCCGGCGATGAGCACGCTGATCATCATCGGCCATGTCAAGGACGGCGTCGATCTGGGGCGCCAGCATCACCTGCCGGAGCCGATCATCGACCTGATCGAACAGCATCACGGCACCACGCTCGTCGAATACTTCTTTCACGAGGCCAATCGGCGCAGCGGCGCCAACCCGGACGGCTCGACGGTTCACGAGAACGCCTTTCGCTATCCCGGGCCCAAGCCCCAGACCCGCGAGGCGGGAATCTTGATGATGGCCGACTCGGTCGAGAGCGCCAGCCGCACGCTGTCCGAACCGACCCCGTCCCGGATCGAGGGCCTGGTCAGCGACCTCATCGACAAGCGGCTCCGCGACGGCCAGTTCGATGAGTGCGGACTGACCCTGCGTGAGATCGCCGAGATCCGCGAATGCTTGATCAAGTCGCTGATCGGCATCTACCACGGCCGCGTCAAGTATCCCGAACAACGAACCGCTTGAGTACGGCCCGAGCCCAAGCCTCATGTCCACGTCCGCCAGTCAACAGCCCGGAATCCCCGATCGCACCCGGCAAGGCGCGATCGTTGTCGAGATCTCCAACACCCAGGGGTTTCTCGATGTCGATGCGGAAAGGCTTACCGGGCTGGTCGAGGGCGTGCTCCGCGATGAGGGCATCGAGCGCGCGGCAATCTCGGTGGCCCTCGTGGACAACGCGACCATCCGCCGGCTCAACCAGAAACACCTGGCGCACGACTGGCCGACCGACGTCATCAGCTTCACGCTGTCCGCCGCGGGCGAGCCGGAACTGGTCGGCGAGCTGGTCGTCTCGACCGAGATGGCTGCCGCCACGGCGAAAGAAGTGAGCGCCGAGCCCGCGGCCGAACTGGCGCTCTACGTTGTCCACGGACTGCTTCATCTGTGTGGCTACGATGATTTGACGGAGTCGGACATTCATGAAATGCGTGCACGCGAAAGCACGCACTTGAGGCGACACGGCCTGATGTGCACCTTTTCCCTGGTGGAGCTGGCGCGCCCCGGCGTGGAAGGACAGGAGCAAGCAACGTGGTCGGGCTGACCTCGAGCGTGATGCTGGTCCTGGCATTGCCGAGCCTGGTCGCGCACCTGACCACGATCGCGCTGACGAAGGCGCTTCAGTCCTACTCCCGAAGCCGGCTGGAGGAGTACTGCGCGGACCATGGCAAACCCGAACGGACGGCCGAGGTGGCTCATCTCGACGAGGCCACCGAGCGGGCGGCCGAGGCCATCGCGGTCGTCTCCGGACTGTTGCTGGCGGCCTTGATGGGCGTGGCCCTGGACCGCTGGCACTCACCGCCGCGGCTGGAGCTCCTCGTGCTCCTGCTACTGGTGATCGGGGGCCTGGGATACGTGCTGGCCGGGGTCCTGGGCAAGGTGTTCGCGGAGTCGATCATTTATGCCCTCTGGCCGGCGGCCTTCATCATCCGCGGCACGGCATGGCCTCTCGCGCAGGGTGCGAAGGGTCTGGAATACCTGACCGAGCGGTTCGCGGGCAATCCTCAGAATGGCCCCCGGCCGGCGAGCGTCGAGGTCGAGATCAGCACCGAGGAGGGGGAAAACTCCGAGGACGTCGAGGCCGAGATCCCCGATGCCACCCGGGCGCTGCTCCAGCACGCCGTGGAGCTGTCCCGCACCAGCGTCTCGGAAATCATGATCCCTTCGTCGGCCATCGTCAGCTTGGCCTCGACCGTCCCGGCCCGAGCGGCGGCGGAGACGCTGCGTCGCACCGGCCGCAGCCGCATCCCCATCTTCGGCGCCAACCGCGACGACATCATCGGGATCCTGCTGGGCAAGGACCTCTGGGATCTGATGGTCGAGAACGAAGATCCCGATTCCGTCATTCCGGCCCGGGTGGTCCGTCCCCCCTTCTTCGTGCCCGAAACGTGCAACGCCTTTCAACTCATCGATGAGCTGCGGGGAAACCGCACCCAGATGGCCATCGTGCTGGACGAGTATGGCGGGGTGGCCGGCCTGGTCACCCTGGAGGACTTGCTCGAGCAACTGGTCGGCCCCATCGACGACGAGCACGACATACCGACACCCGCCGACCCGATCAAGGCCCTGGGAGGCTCGCGTTTCGAGATCGACGCCACGCTGCCGCTCGAGTTGCTCAACGATCGCTTCGATCTTCGCCTCCCCACCGAAGAGGACTTCCAGACCGTCGGCGGCCTGGCCTTTCACGCCCTGGGTCGTCTGCCGGAGCCGGGAGCGACCTTTCGTTATGACGGCGTCGAGTTCACGATCCTGGACGTCCACGACCACGCGATCGGTCGCGTCATGATCGACCTGCAGCCGGTGGCTTCTCACGCGAACGGTTCCTGATGGGGTCTGGCACTCGCTCCCTGATCCCCGGGCTCCCCGCGGGATTCCCCGAACGACCCCGAGGCCTCGAACCGTGACAGGTCGGCAACCCGCTGATCCTGCGCCAATGTTCTCTCCGGCCCGTGTTCCTGAGAGATCGAATCACTCGCTTCGGCCCGGCACCAGGAGAGGAGCGACGCGACCATGAGCCCTGCCAGTCCCGGGATCTTCACAAACCTCATGAACCGGCCTCCTCGGCACTGATCGCCTCAAAGCTTGAGCATCTTGTCCTGGCCGACCTGTTTGCTTTCCGCCGGTTCCTTCCGCGTTCCCCGAGCCAAAGCGTATGCCACGATCCCGCCGGCGATCGCCCCGAACAGGTGCCCATCCCACGAGATGTTCGATCCGAAGCGAGGGATCACCCCCAGGATGAGCGACCCGCCGTAGAGAAAGCCAACGATGAGCGCGATCAGGAGCGGGACGATTCGTTGCTCCAGCAATCCGGCAACGATGAGGAATGCGGCCAGACCGGAGATCAGGCCGCTCGCCCCGATGTGCACGGCCTCACGGCCGAAGATCCAGAGCAGCAAGCCGCCCAGGAGCGCGACATCCAGGACCACCTGCCACGACTCGGCCCGCGAGCCGGCCAGCAGGATCAGGAGGACGACCAGAGGGATGGTGTTGCCGAGCAGGTGCTGGAAATTCGCATGCAAGAACGGCATGGCCGGGATGCCCACCAGCCCGACGATCCTGCGTGGGATCACGCCGTAGTTGTCGAGCGCCGGGAACGCCAGGCTGATGAAGAAGACCGCCCAGATGGCCCCAACGAACAGGGCCACGGCGTTGATTTCCTCGCGAATCGTGTGCGCTGAATCGGCCATGAGTCACTCCACCGAGGGAAAAGCCGGTCCGGGACGCTCAAGCGGGCCCATAGGCATGTTCGACGAATCGCCGCCAACCTTGGGCGTTCCTCGATTCGACGACCCAGAGGAAGCCGCCTTCGGCTTGCCCACGGAAGGTCACTGTCGCCAGCCTTGATCGGTCCGCTCATTCCGCGGGGAGGTGCGGACCGGCTCACGTCACAGGGCGCGATGTTACCACATCGGCTTCTGCATCTCTGTGAGTGAGCCTGGGAAAAGTGGACGAGCGGGCGCCCGAGAAGGGCCTGGTGAGATGCGGCTTCAATCGCTTGAACCATGCGGCAAGCTCCCCGGCACATCCGGTAGACCCGCCAGGAAGATAGCGTCGAACTGGTGATGGTGATAAGCCTGGAAGATGAACTCATTCCACTGGTTCGGCTCTCGCCCGTGTTTCATGAAGTGAGCCAGACGCGTCTTCACTGGCACCTTGAGCTTGAGCAGTGACTTGTTCAGGTAGGCGGTCCAGTCGTCCTTGCCGAAGTTCAAGAGGACATAGGGCGTCGTCAGGAACACGTGGTACTTGACCGGACGGATCGGCGGGACAATTCGACCGTACCAGAGTTCCCCGACGTGACCCTCATAGCCAGACGGCACGTAGCACTCCAATTGCTCCGCCGTGATCAACTCTCTCAGGAGGCAACGTCCGCCCATGAGTTTCTCACACTCGTAAATGCCCATGCGAGACTCGGAGCAGGTTCGGATCGCATCCATGGCCTTGGCGTCGAAGCCGAGCATCGTACCCGCATCGAGCAAGCACTTTCCCATGGTCTCATCGTAGGGTCCGAAGCCCAGATCGAAGAACGCCCACGTCGTGAAGTAGCTCCTGGTCAGGGGGCTCATGGGAGGACCAGACGGCAGGTATTCGTCTTCCGCCTTGACGACGATCTCGTAATAGGGCTCGAACTCGTCGAGCACGCTGACCCGCTCGGCGAAGATCGATGCAGCGTGCTGGACGGCGAGGTAGACCGTGTGCAGCGGGTCGAGCAGTTCACCTCCGCCCAGGCTGATTGTCTCACCCTTCTCCAATGCCTTGATGGCGTCGAGAATCACGGCTGCGGCTTGCCGAAGCTCGCCGACGAGTTTTCGTTTCTTGGGGAGTCGCTTCAGGAACTTATGGCTGATGTGGTCCATCGGAGATCGTCCAGAGCCTCGCTGAGCGGGTCAGGTTGGATGGCATTTCCCAGGACTCAAACTCTGCTCAAGATCGTCTGTGGCAGATCATTTTTCAACGGCCGTTTGGCGGATTCTTCAAACAAAAAGGCACGCGTTGCCTAAGAATAAGAATGACGGGGAACGCCATTTCCTTGTTGTTAGATTGTTACCAATTCTAAGCAGCCAGGCGGAAGGGATGCCCCTTCGCATCGACGCGGGACGGAAACCAGAGAGGCAGGGGCGCACCGTTCCGGGTTCCGTGCAGTGCTTGATCGAAGCCAAGCGAATTCGCTATAAAGTGTATAGGGAACATAGCTTGTAGTCAGACTTGCAAGTGCAATCGAACCCGATCGACCGGCCTGCTTCCCAGGACACTCAAGGGACGAGAAGGGAGAACGTTGTGCCCGCGAATCGGTCCCTGGCGCTGGTGGTTCGGACGGTCGAGGTGTTCGAGACCAGCCTGGTGGTGACGCTCTTCACCCGGGAGCTGGGGAAGGTGGCGGCGCTGGCCAAGGGAGGCAGGCGGCTCAAGTCGCCTTTCCAGGGTGGGCTTGACCTGCTGAGCGTTTCGGATATTGTCTTGCTGCCCAAGGCGTCGGAGTCGCTGGACCTCTTGACCGAGGCTGCGTCTCTGGAGCGCTTCGCATGTCTTCGCCGCGATCTGGCGGCCCTGTATGCCGGCTACTATATCGCCGAACTGCTGACCGATCTGACCGACTATCACGATCCGCACCCCAAGCTGTTCGACGCAGCAAGGACCACCTTGCGGCATCTGGGGGATCCGGAATTGCGGACGCGGAGGGTCTTGAGGTTCGAGCTGGCCTGCCTGCGCGAACTCGGGCTCATGCCTGCGCTTGACCAGTGTGCCCATTGTGGGGCGCCGGTTGACACCCGGGGCGATGTGGCGTTCGGCCTGGCCACCGGCGGTGTGCTCTGCCCATCCTGCCGACCAGGACAACCCCACGTGGCGATGCTCTCGAGCAGGACGCTCGAAGCAATCCGGATCCTGGCCAACCCCGGTCGTGCCTGGCGCGATTTGTCACTCGAATCTCGTGGTTCGAGAGCCGGCAACGTACGCCAGACCGTCGGCGCGGTCATCAGTCATGTCCTGGGCCATCGCCCCAAGCTCTGGCCCTACCTGGGAGAGTAAACCGATGAACCAGGTTTCCCGGAACATCGGTCGCGAACCGAGACCCCATACCGTGCAAGACCAGCGGCTTGATCACGCGATTCCCGTCGGGCATCGATTGTCCTCGAAGCGAGGCTCGGGCTGGGCGAAGGCGGTCCGTCTGCTCTCCGCGGCGCTGCTGACTTGCGGCCTGGCCGGCTGTCAAAGCTTCAGCATCCCCTTCGCCCAGTGGTCGGCCGGCTATGACCCCGGCCTGGCCAAGAAGATCAGCAAGGAGGAGAAAGACGGTACGACTTCGGAGACGGTCGAGGAACCGCGGACGCTCTTGCAGCGCTGGTTGAACCCCAAGAAAGACACGGACGCCAAGGACGATGATTCGTCCAAGTTGCCGTCCTCGAAGTCCCCATCCACGCTCATCCTGGGTTCCGACGGATGGCGGCCGATGCTCAAGCCCCAGAAGAACCCCGAGGCCGCCAAGGAGTTCGACGAGGCACACAAGCTGTTCCAGCAGGGCAAGCTCGCGGAGGCCGAGACGGAGTTTGCGAAGATCGCCAAGAAGCGAAAAGGGTCGCACTGGGGCGAGAGGGCGCAATACTATGTCGCCGAGATCCAGTATCAGCAGAAGAGGTACGTCAAGGCCAATGACAGCTACGAGCGGCTCTTTGCCGATTATCCCGGTACCGAGTTCCTCGACAAGCTGGTCAGCCGCGAGTACTCGCTCGCCCAGATGTGGCTCTCGCAAAGCGATCCCAAGGCCAAGCCCGAGCAGAAGCTGCCCTGGTACACCCATTTCACCGGCGAGCAGCCGATCATTGACACCCAGGGAACGGCACTGAAAGCGCTCGAGCACGTCCGCCATCACTTTTCGGACGGCCCGCTCGCCGACGATGCGGTGCTCCAGATCGCCGAGTTCCACATGAGGACCCGCGACTACGAGTCTGCCGCGACCTATTACGACCAGCTCATTGCCGATCACCAGAAGAGCCCGTTCTTCCAGAAGGCCCAGCTCGCCGCGATCGATGCCCGGATGAAAGCGTACCTTGGCCCCGAATACGACGGCTCCGGACTGGAGAAAGCGCGCGAGCTCGTCAAGCAGACGATGAGCAGCTTCCCGGATCGGCAGGCCAGCTTCGAAAACCTCTACCACACTCTCGACCTGATCAACGACCAGGAAGCCGAGCGCACCTTCAAGGTCGGCGAGTATTACAAACGCGTCGGCAAGGTCACGTCGGCTGAGTATTACTTCGGCAAGATCCCCCAGCGCTGGCCCTCCAGCCCCTGGGCCGTCAAGTCCAAGACCGAGCTCGCCCAGCTCGCCAAGATGCCGCGCAAGCCTTCGGTGCCAAGCAAGATCATGACCAGGCCAGGCTCCAACGACCCGTTCTACAGCGGCGGTATGGGCGGCATGGGTGGCATGGGCGGCATGGGCGGTGGCATGGGTGGCATGGGTGGCATGGGGATGATGCCGGGTGGAATGGGCTGATCGGCCAGGCAAACGTGAAGGCCACGGTCGCCCGCGACAAGGAAGGGGCAAGCCATGCCTTTCAGTGGGTCTCGAATCAGACAACCCGAACCGACTTCGAGGGTGCCTTCCGCGCGTTTGAGCGGCACCCTGATCATGATCATGCTTGCCGGGACGATGCTCGGCGGCTGCGGATATACCATACGAGCGCCTTTCGACAAGAGCGTGAAGACGGTGTTTGTCCCCGTCTTCCGCACCCAATCGTATCGCCGCGACCTGAATCTCAATCTGTGCGAGATGGTTCAGAAAGAGATCATGCAGCGCAGCCCTTACAAGGTCGTGGGACGTCCCGAGGGTGCCGATACGATTCTCGAAGGAACGATCAACTTCGCCGACAAGAACACCGTGGTCGAGAACCCGTTCAACCTGCCGCGCGAGCTGAACGCGACAGTCAGCGTGGTCGTCAAGTGGACTCACAATCCGCCCACGGAGGCCGAGAAGACCCGGCTTCCGACCACCGTTTCCGAGACGGTCAATTTCGTTCCGGAAGTCGGCGAAACGGCCTTGACTGCCTTTTACCGCGTGAATCAGCGACTGGCCGCTCAGATCGTCGATATGATGGAGCAACCGTGGTACACCGATGCCGACCTGAAGTGACGCCAAGGGCAGGCCAAGCAACTGTCGACCCCGAGCGGAGCCGACGGAGGCGAGCGCGAGTGCGCGTGCTTGGCCGAGTTCCGCTTCCCTGGCAGGACCAGCTTTGACGAGGCACGAATGACACGATGGGAGGCCCGGGACCGCGCCGTCCGGGCGGGCGGCGACCCGATTCCCGGGGTCATGGGGATCGTCAACATCACGCCCGACAGCTTCTCGGACGGCGGCCGCTCACTCTCGGCCGCGGCCGCGGCCGAGTATGCCCGAGGCTTGATCCAGCAGGGAGCCGACCTGCTGGACCTGGGAGCCGAGTCGACCCGGCCCGGCTCGGCCCCCGTGCCCGTGGAGGAAGAGCTGAGAAGGCTTTTGCCCGTACTCGAGCACCTGGGATCAGAGATTGCCGTCCCCCTCTCGATTGACACGTCCAAGGCCCGGGTTGCCGAGCTTGCCCTGGCCAGAGGCGCCTCGATCATCAACGACGTCACCGCGCTCCGAGGCGACCCAGACATGGTGCGCGTCGTGGCGGACTCTGGCGCCGCGGTCGTGCTCGTGCACATGCTGGGAACACCCAGGACCATGCAAGTGGGCCCTCGTTACGACGATGTCGTGAGCGAGGTGCTGAGCTTCCTCGCCGGTCGCATCGACTGGTGCGAGTCGCGCGGCATTCCACGCTCGCGGATCGCCATCGATCCGGGAATCGGCTTCGGCAAGACCTTCGAGCACAACCTGCAACTCTTGCGGAACTTGAAGCGATTTGCCAACCTTGGCTGTATGCTGCTGGTTGGTACCTCGCGCAAGGGACTGCTGGGAACATTGACCGGCCGGGACGTGTCTGACCGGGCGGTGGCGTCCGCGATCTCGTCGCTGGCCGCCTGCGTGGGCGGTGCCCGGGTGGTGCGCGTGCACGACGTGGCGGCGATGGTTGACGCCATCAAGGTCTGGACCAGAATCTGGGGATGGGGAGAGAGCTCATGAGTGGCCAGGTGATCGAAGCTTCCACGGGCGCGAAGGGTGTGACGGAATCGGGATCGGGATCGGTCGAGCTGGAAACCGCGTGCCGGACCCTGGCCGTCCAGGCGAGGACTGTCGCGCGGCGGATGGCGCTGGCTCGAGGTTCGGCCAAGAACGACTGGCTGGCACGCGCGGCCGCGGCGCTGCGAGCGAGGTCCGCGGAGATTCTCGAAGCCAATGCCCGCGACGTGGCCGCGGCTCCCGGCCTGGGACTGAATGCCGCGGCCGTCGATCGCTTGTCGCTCGATGCCCGCCGGATCGACGAGCTGGCCGGTTCGCTGCTGCAAGTCCTCGCTCTGCCCGATCCCATCGGCGAGGTCGTCAGCGCCAGCCGGCGGCCCAATGGGCTGGAAGTGAGCCAGGTACGCGTGCCGCTGGGCGTCATCTTCATGATCTACGAGAGCCGGCCCAACGTGACCGTGGATGCCGCGGCGCTCTGCGTCAAGAGCGGCAACGCGGTCATCCTTCGCGGCGGCAAGGAAGCCATCCATTCCAACCGCGCCCTGCACCGCATCCTGGCCGATGAGCTCGTGGCCAGCGGCCTTCCCGAGCATGCGGTCCAGCTTGTCCCCACCATCGACCGCGCCGCCGTCGGATTCCTGCTGGGACTGCCCGAGTTCATCGACCTGGCTATTCCCCGCGGTGGAGAAAGCCTGATCCGGCGGGTGGTTGCCGAGGCGCGGATGCCGGTCATGAAGCACTATCAGGGCATCTGCGCCGTGTACGTCGATGCCGCGGCCGATCCCGAGATGGCCATCCGGATCATCCTCAACTCCAAGGTCCAGCGACCGGGCGTGTGCAACGCGGCGGAGACTCTTCTCGTCCACCGCGAGATCGCGCCGGAGTTTCTGCCCCGGGCCGCCAAAGCCCTGATGGGTGCGGGGGTCGAGCTGAGGGGCGACGCGACGGCCCGGTCGATCGTGCCCTCCATGACATCCGCGCAGCCCGCCGACTGGGATACCGAGTTCCTCGACAAGATCCTGGCGGTGAAGGTGGTGGATTCGATCGGTGAAGCCATCGAGCACATCGGCACGCACGGCTCAGCGCACACCGAGACCATAGTGACCGGCGATCTCGCCGCGGCCCGCAGCTTCGTGGCCGGGGTTGACAGCTCGGCCGTGATTGTCAACGCCAGCACCCGGTTCAACGACGGCGGCCAACTCGGGCTGGGTGCCGAGATCGGCATCAGCACCGACAAGTACCACGCCCGCGGTCCTTGCGGCCTGCGCGAGCTGACCAGCACCAAGTGGATCGTCTTCGGCGACGGACAGGTCCGGGAGTGATCGGCGACTCGCGGACTCGGCAGCGCGAGAACGTGGGGGGGGGGGTGGAGCGTGGAGCTTCGTTCGGCGAGGGTTCCTGACCCTGCCGTTCGGCTGACTGCAGCTCTTCGCGTGACGCGCCAACGGTCGGGGACTGGGCGATCTGGGGTCGCAGAGGACGGCGGTTCAGGAGACCACTGCCCGAACCAGCTTTTGCAAGACCAACTTTTCACCGGTGCTGAACGGGCGTTTGGTACAGAAAAGGAAGAAGCCTGTACCCGAAGGGCCAGCTCACGCAGACGATGGCTTCACCGCAAGCCGTTGCGGCCTTTCGGGTACAGGCTCTTGAACGAAGCCGCGGGGAACGGCACGCGGTTTGCTTGATACGTAGATTGGTCGCGCTGGCAAGAGGGGCGGTTTGGGCAGGCGGCTGCTGACGCGAAGCGAGTGCAAAGGAAGTCGGACGCAGGCTCGCCGAGTGACTGTGATTTTCCCACCGCGAAGCGGTTTCGTTCAAGTAGAGATTCAGCGCTTTTGTCGCCACGACGCCTGCGGCAGCAGAGCCCGGGTAGCGGAAGTGGCCAGCCGCTTTCTGGCACCCGGGGAACGTGGTTGGCCCCTTTCGAATCTTCAGGCCGACCGGGATTCAGGCGCTGCGGGCCCGCTCCAGTCGGGCCACGAAGTCGGCGTGCTCGGGGGAGTTCAAGCCGTGCTGGAGGATCGCCCTGACCGTCGCCTTCTCGCCTCGCACCAAGGCGGCTGGATCGAGCCATAGGCCGGGAAACACCGTGCTGCGCAGGATGCCGTCGGCCGCCGGGGGCATCAGCTCGAAGCGTCCTTCGCGGTTCACGAACCAGTCGACCTGGCGATCAAGGACCCGCCAGACGACGTACTCACGGACGCCGTTGCGACGGTAGGCGTTCAGCTTTTTCCCGAGGTCGTAACTGACGCTGCTGGACGCGACTTCCGCGACCAACTCGGGCGCTCCCTCTATGTAATCATCCTCGCTGATGCGGGCCTGTCCAAGCCGCTCGGGCCGGATGATCAGGTAAGCGTCGGGTTGGGGTTCGTTATCCAGGTCCAGGCGGATGCTGCCGTTATCGCCCGCCTCGACCCCGGGGGTGTCTGTTTCATAGTTCCCCAACCAGGTAACCAGCCGGGTATGCGGGTGGCTGTGCCACTCGTGTCGGACCGGTGAGGGCATGTAAACCTCTCCTTCGACCAGCTCGGCCTTCTTGAGCTCGGGCATCGCATCGTACCGCCGCTCGAACTCGGCACGGGTCAGGCGGTCGCCGTTCTCCAGCCGAGGGATCACTCCGTTATCTTGGGTCATGTTCGATTCGGCCGGCTTGGCAGGTTGGGTAGAGACGGCCATGGAATTGGCCTCCGGGACGCTGGTTTCTTCGAAGGATCGACGCGATCCATCC
>JBEKTN010000044.1:0-30860 GCA_049516015.1 Isosphaeraceae bacterium
AGCCAATAATGGGTGTGCTTGAGTCCCTTCTCGCCTCCCTTCTGTTGCGCCGGATGGCTAATCATACCGATGAGAATCAACTGGGGCGCGTTGTGGCCGAGACCCTTTTTCTGCTGGACCCCGGTCTCGGCCTCAAGCGCCGGCCCGATCTGGCCTTTGTCTCGATCCAGCGATGGCCCCTGCGACGCCGCGTTCCACGAACCGAGTCCTGGGAAATCGTTCCCGATCTCGCGGTCGAAATCGTCGGCCTGACCAACACCGCGGAACAGATGGCCGAGAAGATCGAGGATTACTTTCGCTCCAGCGTACGTCAGGTCTGGGTCGTTTATCCGGGTACCAGCAAAGTTTACCTCTACGACACCCCGACCAGCGTAAGGATTCTCCAGGTCGGAGATGATCTCGACGGTGGCTCCGTGCTCCCCGGCTTCCGGCTCGCACTGGAGGATCTGTTTCTGCAAGGAACCGAGGACTGAGGGTCCTCAATCGGCCTGCTTGATCTCGGTCTTGGCGGCAAGGAGTTCACTCTTGACGCGAATGGTTGTCATCCTCCACGAGCGTTTGGGCACCTGGTCCACTCAGCTCCGGCCCAGGGTCCAGGGGCGGCCGGTTCAGTGGATCGAGACCCGTTCTGCGACCGACCTGGAAAAGGCACTGCTCGGCCGGGCCCGCCCGGTGGTCTTGATCGACCTGGAACGAAACGTCCTGGAAGGCATCAGCGACCTGGACCGCATGATGCGTCTCTTTCCCGGGACACGGGTCTTGGTACTCGATCCGGAAACTCATGACGGGGTTGCGGAAGTGGCCCGCGAGCTGGGGGCAACTCACGTGATCTCCGGGTTCGTTCCACCTCCCGAGGTTGCTGGCCTCATCGACCGGTGGATCACCCTTGGCGAACTCCAGACCGACCGTGCGGGCTGGTCGCGGCAGATGGCGACCGACACGCCACTGGACCCCGAGGAATGGCTCCAGATCGCTGCCGGCGATCACGCCCTGGGCTCGGCCTGACAGGCTCATCCCGGCATCCCGCAGAATTGCGGTTGACGGGTATTCTCTTATGGGCGTGGGGCGCGGGGCAACGCCGTTAAGCATTCTGGGTGGGCGGCGAATTGGAAGCACGTGTAAATTCCCTATTTTTTCAGGGTTTCTTAGCATGCGGATCGCTGCCCATTCATCCCCCGTCACCTACGCTGGGCAGCAACCCGCACGCAAGCCCCGACGCGGTTCTCGACGAGATCGCGGCCCACCGCTACGGCCCAATAAGACAGCGAAGGTCCGCGCGGCCTGGAAAGCGTTCAGCACGGCCTTCCGCGAGTTCCCCTACGACGGCGCCGTGCTCTACAACGGCCCCCAGCAGTTCGGCCCTGCGAACCTCCTCTTCGCGAGCCCGACAGGTTAACACGCCACGATGGTCGGGTTCCCCTACGACGACCTGAACGCCTGGCGCGGACCGTACCCCGCGGAGGTGTTCGCCAGCCAGTTCGAGAAGGTCGCAAGCGGCTGGCAGAAAGGTATAACCGAGCTGAGGAGTGTGACGGGTTCGGCCGGCATCGAGGACCAGCGACTGGCCCTGGCGGCCGGGCTTCACTTCGAGTCGGTCGCCAACCAAGCCCGGTTCATCCCACCATTGATTGGACAGACAGGGGGAATGAGGCGCCAGGGGCGACTTGGCGGGTCAAGTCCAGGCCACGCAACCGCAATTGGGGCAGAGGATTCTCACTGGCAAGGGTATTTGCTTTCCCCAGACTCTTCACTTAGCTCAGGCGAAGGTGCCTGACCAGAGCTTCTCCATGTCCAAACCCTCCTTTCCCTGGGCGAGTTGGTCCCAGTTCACGTCATTGACCCGTGAAGCCCGGTATGCTCTCTTACTCATGGGGGATGACCTCCAATAAACGCGGTTGCGAAGCCTAAACCTTCGCTTGTACCGCCTATCGAGGCATCCCCTCTACTCATCTATAGCCACTCCGGTCGGCCGAACGGCGGGCTTGGGAGACCCGCGCCGAACGAAGCGCCGGGTTAGAGCGCATCCTCATCGTCGTCCAGTCCTGGCTCCCTCAGACCGAAGATCACTTCCGCTATGCGCCGCACCTCCTCAAACTCCGAGGCGTTCAGAGTAAACGAGACCTCGACATGGTTGTCGGTCTTTCTCAATACCTCGAATGCAAGGCGAGTGCGGCTCAGTTGGGTCAACCGCAGGCGAAAGTGGCCAATGTAGCCTTTGTCGTGCGTCTCCAGGTAGCAGCGTCCACCATCGGGCATCTCAAATTGCCGCTGAACCACCAGGTACGGACCTTTCACTTCGTACGGATCGGACTCCTCTTCGTCCGACTCCTCGGGACCGAGCGAGAGTTGAAAGTAGTCCCCGGCGGCCGAGGCGGATACACGTTGTGCGTGAAATCGCATGGCTCTCCCCTGGCGATCCTACGAATACGCTCAGGGCGAGGGGGATTCATCGCGCATCCCCCGCAGCACCTTGTTGGGCCCGTCGTAGATGTTCGATGTCGGTCACCGCGCGATCAGCTCCTCGTAGCGATCGTGGGGCGGCGTCCAGGCGCCCGGCCAGGATGTCGGCCTCGATTTGCCGATCCCACTGCTCGGCCAGGAACTCCTCGAACCACCGCGAGAAGCGGTCAAGCTCCTCGGCGGGCAGTTGGGCGACGGCGGACTGAAGTTCTTCGATGCTCATAACAGGCAACCTACACTGGCGTGACCGGAGATGGCAAGAGCGCGTCTGGCTCGGGGCGCGAACAGCCGTCTGACGATATCATGCTCAGCAGCAAGCGAAGCGAGTCCGCTGGAAAGCCGGGTAGGGCGGCGGTCCAGAGCGGGGAGCTGACGACCTACCCCGTGAGCTGTCTGCCGATCTCTTCGGCTTCGGAAGTGTCTCCGGAGATGGATTCTGCGATGACCTTCTCCGCGAGTGCGTCGAGGTGTTCGCAAAGCGCCTCATCTAAGGCGACGAACTCCGCCCAGAGTTGGTTGACGAACGACGGGGGGATTCGCACCATGACCGTGTTCCGGCGCTGTCGCAAGTAGCGATACGGGCGCAGCCCATAGCGCCGGAGCAGTGCCAGGAAGAGCTTTCGCGACCAGGTGTTCTCGAGAGAGAAGCGATACTCGGTTGGCGGATCCGAAAGTGTGAGCGATGCAAGGCGTTCCGAGATCCGCCGGAGAGCGTCGGCCGCTGCGATGCGTTCGCCATCGGTAGTCGCCCCAGCATGAAGGGCCTCGATGCGCCGGATCTTGTCGAGAAGCTTCGTGTGCTCGTCCATTGGAGTAAGGAATGCCGCTGCGTATGCCCGACGACCAAGCTCAGCGGACCGAACCGCCGAGAGCGACCCTCAGGTTACCACAAAACGCAACGGCGGGCCCGGTCCGCCACAGCGCCAGGGAAGCCCAGAGGTTACTTGGCTTTCTTCGCTTGCGTCGAGCATTAACACTGTACCCCTGACAGCCGAGAGGTTCCATGGCTCTACCCGTTCTCCTCACCCCATGCCTCGCGTAATTCCTCGGGCCAGTAGGGGCAAGGCAATACCATGACCGCCTCAGTTTTCTCAGGGCAGATCAAGAGAGGAAAGAATCCGGAGGCAAGATGGCCGGCCGGGAGATGCGACGGCTGGATGGAACCGGTCAGGCCAGGCACCATCGATTGGGACAGACAGGCATTTTGCAAGCTGGCTGGGGCTGTGCCCCAACCATCAGGAGAGTAACCGCAAGCTAAAATCGCGGCGGGTGCGGAAGGGGAAGAACCGGGTGGCGATCGCGTTGCGGCTGGCGGCGCGGTCGCTGCACTGCTCACACTCGGCGCTGGGGGCTTATTTCCGGCGCATGAACAGCCGACTGGGGTACAAAGGGGCGATCACGGCGACGGCGCACAAGCTGGCGCGGTACGTCTATGCCATGCTCAAGCATGGCGAAGCTTATGTCAGCCAAAGTCTGGAACAGTACGAGGCGGCGACCCAAGAGCGGATCGAACGTACGCTCCGAAAGAAGGCCCGTGCTCTGGGCTACGATCTGGTTCCCAAGCAGCCGTTGAACCCAGCCGTACCGTAAACTCATTGTAGGGGCCCGGCGGTAAGGTGCCGTGATGGGCTGCCGACCGTAGATAACGCCGCCGCAGCGAGTTCCGGACCTCGAACCGGGGAGAGGGGGAATTATGCCATCGCCTTCCGCTCCAGTGCCCGACCAGCGGTCCTCGGCCGACGCCGGGGGCGGGGGAGTTCATGGGGAAGCTGGTTCGGGCAGTGGTCTCCTGACCCGCCGTCCTCTGCGACCGCGGGTCTCCCAGTCCCCGACCGTCGGCGCGTCACGTGGAGACCCGCGGTCGGCCGAACGGCGGGGTCAGGAGACCCTCGCCGAACGAAGAGCCATCCTGGCATGGCTGGCAGCCCGAAACGTGGCTTTTCGTAGCATGTTGACCCCCTGCCGGGTGGGGAGTGCTGTACCCAACTCGGCGCGCGGCATCGACGGCGGACCCTGAAATGGCGAGTGGCGAGAGAAGAGTGGCCAGTGGCCAGTGAAGCCGAAGGGAAGGAGATAACGCTCCACGCCTCACGCTTTTTCTCCAAGGGCGTGGGAAAGTCGATCTTGATGTGTCGCTTCCCCATTGCCAGCATGGGAGTTATGGCAATCGGAGACCGGTGGGCGGAACTGATCTCAGTCACGAGTGCCCAGCGGGATGAACAGGCTGTAGCTGGGCAGGAGCACGGAATCCTGCTCATCAACGCCGGGTTGCAACTGGTGCTCGTTGTTCAGAAACAGGTCCGGATCGTTGGGGCCGATGCGCCGGTTGCCATGCCAGCGCACGCTGCCGTCGCTGTACAGCACGTTCTGGCCCCGTCGCGCGTGGTTGGGGCTGTTGCCCTCGAGAATTCGCACGTAATTCTCGTGAGAGGGTTGGTCGGCAACCACGGGAATGGCCTTTGCCGGCCTCGACTCCAGCGGCCCCGGCCTGCCGGAATCGTGAAAGTACCCCGCGTTATAGGCATAGTCCCAGCACATCATGTGGCGATACCGATCGGGATCGGAGCGGCGAAGCTGCCTGAGCTGATCGAAACTGGGAAGGTCTTGTGCCCGATCCGGACAGGGGCCGTTGTAAGGACAGTCCAGGATCGACAGGTCGCGAAGTACGCCGGCATCGTGAAGAACGGCGGCAAAGGTCCCCGCGTGAGCGTCGGCCTGGTGGCTCGGTGGGTAAGGATAGAACGGGTTCAGCGACGCATACTGTGCCAGGCTATGGCCCAGTTGCTGGAGGTTGTACACACAGCCGGCTTGTCGCATGCGTAACCTTGACCCCTGGATGGCTGGCAGTAACGTCAGCACGCCGGCGATGAAGATGCTGGCGGCAACAGCAAAGTCGGCCCATTGGAAAGGGACCCGGGCTGGCACGTAGTCGAGGATCGATCGTGGCTTCAATCGCGACTGAGTAACCAGTGCCAGGGTACTGCGCGCCAATCCGGGAGGGGGTTCGATCGCCTCGCCGTCGTCGAGCAGCAGGTGGATCGCCCGGCCGAGCCGCTCGACTCTGCGAGCAACGTCCGGATCGTCCTGGACGGCGTGCTCGGTCTGCTCGCGATCAGTGCCATCCAACTGGCCCAGCACGAAATCGATCAATTGGTCGGCGTTCATGGCGTCACTCTTTCCCGTCCCGATTGGCGGACCGTGCCATATCCTGGAGTTTGCAGAGCGCGGCGTGCAATCGTGACTTCACGGTACCGAGAGGAATCTTGAGGATTTCTGCGATCTCGCGATACTTCAAGTCTTGGTGATACGCAAGAATCAGGGTCTGGCGGAGGGAGTCGGGAAGGCGCTCGATGCTGTCGCGGACCCATTGCTGCCGCTCTTGCTCCTGCAATTCCGCGAGCGGCCCGTTGCCGCCGTTGACCAGGAGATCGAGCAGTGATCCCGCCTCAGACTCGCGCTGGTTGGGAGTGACTCGCTGGTCCAGGCTCACGGTCGGGTGCCTTCCCGCCTTCCGCAACGCATCGACCGCCTGATGGGTGCCGATGGCATACAGCCAGGGCCGGAAGGGGCGGCCGTCCTCGTACAATCCGCGCTTCAGGTGGATCTGGAGAAACGTGTTCTGGAACACGTCATCCGCCAAGGTTGGATCGCCAAGGTAGCGGGCGAGATAGCGGTAAAGCTCACGCTCGTAGCGATGGACCAGCTCGGTGAACACGGCATCAGGCCCCTGGTCCCGGTACCGACTCATGAGTTCCTCGTCCGTCAAGTGGGCGAGGTCGTGTGTCGAATCGGACCCGATGGCCTTAACCATGTTACGCACCGCCGACGCCGAAAGTTCAATCCGCGGCCAGGAACCGACAATGCCGCGGGCTCGCACGCCCTGAAGAGAACCGGCTCGTATTCGTAAGAGAAAGTCTATGAGGATCTTCGGGCGAGTCAAGACCCCCTCGAAGCAGTGGCCTTGAAGTCCCAGGGCGGCCCGAAAAGAAAGCCGGGCGCGGCCCTAGCGAATCCAGCGAATCCGCTCGAAGTAGGGACGGACCGGAAAGCGCTGATCGGGACCAAGCCGGAACTCGGGCCATGCCGGCTTGAGATGCGGCCAGTAGACGCAGAAGGCCTTGCCGATGATCAACGACTCGGGCACCTCCCAGCTCTCGCGCCCCGAATCATCCCAGCCGCTGTCGGGATCGCCCTGGTCGATCTGGTCCTTTCTGCCCCAGGCTCGGCCATCCCGGCTCCACGGGCTGTTGTCTCCCAGCATGAGGTAGCGCCCGGGTCCCAGTGGATAATCTCGCCCCGGAGGTGGGCCGAGGCTGGCGTACCGGGCCGGGTCTGCCAGCAAGTCGAAAAAGCCGCGCGGGCCCTCCTGGGGCAGGTCGTCCGGGTTGATCTGATCGAACTCGCCCGGCTGGAGTGTGTAGTAGATGTCCCGCTTCAAGACCAGTTGCGTGACTTCAAGATTGGCGCCCTGGGCCGCAATTCGTGCCGGCTCGAGATCAGCGGTCGCGGGTACGGAGCGAGTCCAGGAGCCTTCGGGTTCGCAGAGCCGTCCGTCGCCGAACGGAAGAAGGCCGTCAACGAGGAGTGTGAGACGATCGTCCACGTTGGCGAAAGTCACCAGGTGCGTTCCCGTCTTGTTGATGAGCGTATGTACCGGTTGACCCACCGTTCTCTGACCGCGCGCGAGCGTCGCCTGGCCGGTCGAGAGATCGATCTCGCACCGGTTGGACTCGCCCGCCTTGATCAGCTCGAGGCGCAGCCGTCCGGCGGCCTGGCGGACATCGACGCGGCACGACATCGTGAGATCGCCCACCCAGTGGGGTTGGAACCACGGCCGCGCGGCGAACCTGCGAACAGGCCGGCCCTGGGGGCTCAAGTCGGTGTTGTACGAGGAAAAGTCGGTCACCAACGTTGGCCGCGGCGGGACGGCGAGCGGTCTTGCGGTGCGGATCGCTTCCCATTGCTCGGGGTCGGGAACCACATGGCGATAGCGGAGCTCTGACCAGCCTTGTCCGGTCCCGTGACATGTGTAGGTTCCTGGTTCTGGCTCGGTCCAGCCCTCTGGACCGGGCACCCAGCGCCGCCACCCTTGGTCGTCGCGCAGCGAGACCGCGCGATGGGAATCATCGTAGACCAATGCCTGCATCGCCAGTTGGTGCGCGATCGGTCGGCGCAGCCGCTGAAAGGGCTCCGAGCCCTTGCTCGGTCGGCGCCAGATGTCTCCTTGCTGGATCCGGATGATCTCGTCGGGCATGCCGACCAAGCGCTTGATGTACCGAACCTGGGGATCCTCGGGAAGCCGGAAGACCGCAACTTCCCAGCGTCCGGGGCCGACGCGTCCCGCCTGGGGCAACAGCGGCAGCGCCAGGTCCTTCTTCATGGTGTAGATGCGGTCGCCGGAGACGCTGGGAGCGTCGTCAACGCGGGTCGTGAAGCGGCAATTCTGGCAGGTTCCCCAGACCACCCGGATACCCGTAGCCGCACCCGATCCGCTGGAGTCGACCTCGCAGTCGGCGTTGACCGTGTAGACGTCGCCGCACTCGGGACAGACGATCTCTTTATGACGGCCCATGAGGGTCGGGGCCATCGAGCCGGTCGGGATCACGAACCCTTCGGCCTCGAGGCTGAAGACCAGGAATGCCACGAAGACCACGACAAACGACTCGATCGACTCACGCCGGTTCTTGCTCCGCTGTGCGGGGCTGGCCTCGTCGGCCACGTCTCCGGGAGATTCTCTCCGGCCGGTGAGTTCTTGTCTCGTTATCTTCATGATAGATCTTCGTCAGGTGCGCGGGAGTATTGGCAGACCGCTGGCATGAGGATAGCAAAGCGGCACCCTCGATGGCGAGACTTTCGCCAGCCTGGCAGGGGCTGGGGTTCGTGTGACCTCAGCCATCAGCCATCCGGGCTCTGAATCAGTGCCTCCTCATGCTAAGATGGTCGCTTCATCAACCTGAACCTGAAGGCATGCGAGAAATCATGATGCGACTTCGCGTAGTGTTGGCCGTGCTCTGGACGATTGTGATCCTGGTGCTCTGCTGGACACCCCAGGCCTTTATTCCCGTGAACGAAGGGCCGGAATCGCTGACTCAGAAGCTGCACCTGGATAAGTTTGTTCATGCAGGAATATTCACTGTCTTCACCGTGCTCTGGTTGCGGACGCGGCCAGCCGGAAAGACGAGGTACCTCTGGGTCCTCCTGGCCGGGACGGCGCTCGCGGCCATCACGGAGATCGTGCAGAACCTGCCGATCATCAATCGCGAAGGCGAGTTCGAGGACGCCATGGCAGACTTCGCGGGCGTGCTCTTCGGTTTTCCACTGTTCCACTGGATCGAACAGAAGTTGAAGGTTTGGAATCTATCGAAATGAGAACGAGCGTCGGGTGATCCAGGGGGTCGCCAAACTGAAAACCGCGGTCGAGGGAGACGGCAACGGAGGTCATGGCGGCGTTTCAGGAGACGTTTCCCGACCTGACACTCATGCTCACCTTCGGGCCGAGCCTGGTCTGGGGTCAGAGCCAGGGAGGAAAAGTGCCGCTCGAGGCGTGCCGCTATGGCCTGCTGGTTCCGTTTGTTGATGGCCTGATCGACGCAGCGAAAGGGAAGACCCGGATCGTCGATGGCTTCGAGCAGTCGTACGGCTACCGCGAGGCGGCGGCCTTCGAGAAGGTACAAGAGCTCATGACGAGCAAAGCCGCAGGCCTGATGGCCGACCCTCCGGCATATCGACGCCTGCTATCAGCCGGCTTTGGACTCTGGCTCGACTACGACTGGCGGAAGCTTGGATGGAAGACCGAGATGCCCGAGTCCAATTACTTCTCCCCCGAGCGGTTCCACGACTCCCTGCGCGCCGCGCTTCATTGGTCCGACGAGTACGTCTGGATCTACACCGAGAAAGCGCGCTGGTGGTCAGGTGAGGGAAAACCTCTCGAGCTGCCGGACGCCTATGTGCAAAGCATCCGGACGGCCCGAGAACAATACTGCAAAGATTGAGCAGATCTCGAACTCTAGGTCGCGTACCCAGGTGACGCCGGTGCAATGGTTGCGGAGCAGAGTTTCCGCATGGTCGAACGACGACTGGGCTTGTTTCCACTGACCGAGCATCAGCCCGCTGAGACAAGATTGGGATGCGTGATGTCGCAGAGCGCGCGGAACTCTTGCTTGAACCGCACCAGTGAGGCGGGATCGACTCGACGCATGGTCTTGAGCGCGACGAGCTCTCCACGCTCCTCATCGTAGGCCTCGAAGACCACGCCCATCCCACCGGCCCCTAGCCGGCGCAGCAAGGTGAACCGCACATTCTCGAGCATCGGCCGCAGCGTCTCGGCCTCGGACAGGATCTCCAGGGAGCTCTGCTGGTTCAAGCCGAGACCGTCTCCAGACTGTGTGGCCGGACTGGCGGCGTCGTCCGTGCTGCCCGCTCGCCGTCGGCTGGAACGAGGCTGTCGAGGACGGAGGGGCCGGGGTGCTCTGGTCTTGAGCGATCGTTTCCAGATTATCCCTGCTGCCGATCAGTTGTGCGCGCGTGCGAGGGATGGATCTCCTCGATTCCCTCGAGCAACCGAAGCTGCAGCGATCAATTGTGCACCCATGGGACCTTGGGCGAGGGCAAGGAACCCAACCGGACGGCGACCTGCGGCTGGGCGGGAGGCGAAGGCGAGTGGTCAACAGCCGCCAGGGCGGCCTCTCGAGATGCCCGGGCGATGGGGGCAGGGAAGAGCCCGAGAATGAGCGTGAGCGACGCACAGGCGCCCACGGCCAGGGCCACCGGCCAGCCGCCTCGGGGCACCACGGTCTGCCGGGCCGGCCGGAGGTACATCGTGACCACGATCCGTAGGTAATAATAAGCGCCCACGGCCGCGTTCAAGACGCCGATCACCGCCAGCAGTGTGAACGGACCGGTATTGTCGTCCGGATCCGCGGCAAAGGCCGAGGCGAAGATCTCGAGCTTGCCCCAGAACCCGGCCAGAGGCGGGATGCCGCTGAGACTCAGCAGGCAGATCGCCAGCGCCAGGGCGGGCAGCGGCTGAGTGGAACCCAACCCGGCGAGATCCTCGACCGTTTCCACGCCACGATCGGCCGTCCGCAGACCGATGATCACCCCGAAGGCGCCCAGGGTCATGAGCGCGTAGGCCACGAGGTAGAAGAAGATGCTCTCGCAACCATAATAAAAAGTGCCGCTGCCGGGACGACCGTTGGCGAAGGCGACCGTCACGCCGATCATCAGGTAGCCCGCGTGAGCGATCGACGAGTAGGCCAGCAGGCGTTTCAGGTTATTCTGCAAGAGCGCCAGGGTATTGCCCAGGATCATGGTCGCCGCGGCCACAACCCAGGAAATCATGACCGCCTTCTGCACCAGCGGGTCATCGGGCCCTTTCACCGAGATCACCGCGGTGAGCGCCCGGACCATCGCCACGAAGCCGACACCCTTGGGCACCCACGACAGCAGGGCGGCCAGGACCGTGGGAGATCCCTGGTAGACGTCGGGAGCATAGAAGTGGAAGGGGACCGCCGCGACCCGGAAACAGAGGCCCGCCAGCACGAACACCACGGCGATCAGGCCAAGCTGCGGGTGCGGGATCGACGGCAAGAACCATGAAAGCGTGGCCAGCGCCTTGAGATTGCTGACCCCGGCCACGCCATACAGGAATGCCAGGCCGTAGAGCAGCAATCCCGAGGAGAAGATGCTGAGGTAGAAGTACTTGGTCGCGGTCTCCTGGGTCGTGGACGTCCGGCGCGTGAGGTAAAGCAGCATGTAGGTCGGCATGCTGACCAGCTCGAGGCCCACGAAAAGGAAGACCAGCTCGTTCGCGGTCGTCACCAGCATCGCCCCCGCGTTGATCATCAAGAATGCGCCGAAGAACTCGCCGGCGGTGTCATCGGCCGGCTCGTCGTGGGCCAAGGCCAGCAAGACCAGGCCGCTGAGCAGGACCACAAGGCGGCCGTAGAACCCCAGCGAGTCGTTGAGGGCAACCGAGGCGTACATGTCGGTCTGCAATCTGGAGACCACCAGAAGTGCCAGCAAGGCCGCGGTGAGCGCCCCTGCCCCGATCGCGCACCACGTCCGCCGCGGCCAGCGGAAGAACGCTGCCGCGGTCATCATGGCGACGCCTGCCGCCAGCACGATGAGCTCCGGGATCAAGATCCGGAGCGTTTGCTGGACCGCTTCGTATGCGGACTGAGGGTTCATCGAGTTTTTCCCTGGGGAGCTATGCCCGGACTCCGAGGTGCCGAGATCGCCTTCCGCGGCGCGGCGATGATGTTCCGCTCTGGAATCGTCGTGGTTGCGGCGGCCAGCGTCATCGAGCCGCGCTGAGATTGGAGGTTCTTGTCGATCTGCCCGACGGAGGGTCGGATGCGATCGAGGAAGGGCCCGGGAACCACGCCGATCAGGACGATCAGCGCCATGAGGGGCGCCAGGCCGGCGATCTCGTGCCAGCCGATGGGGCGAACCGCTGCGTGGTCGTTGCCTCCCCCCGAGTGCTCGTGATCGGCCGGCTCACGCAGGGGACCGAAGACCACCTTCCGGAGCATCCAGAGCAGGTAGCACGCCCCCAGGATCATTCCCGTTCCGCCCAGCACGGCGGCGCGGCGGCTCTCACTGAACATCCCCACCAGGATCGGAAACTCGCCCACAAAACCGTTCAGGCCCGGCAGGGCCGCCGAACCAAGCGCTGACAGAATGAAGAAGAAAGCGAGGATCGGCAGGCGATTCCAGATGCCGCCGACCTCGTTCATCTCGCGCGTGTGGTAACGCTCGTAGAGCACGCCCACGCAGGCGAACAGCGCCCCGGTCGTGAGTCCGTGGTTGACCATCTGGATCACCGAGCCGTCGAGCCCGGTACTGTTCAGCGCGAACATTCCCAGGACGACGAAACCCATGTGGCTGACCGAGCTATAAGCCACCAGTCGCTTCATATCCGTCTGAGCCAGTGCGACCAGGGCGCCGTAGATGATGCCGATCACCGCCAGGGTCGCCAGCAAAGGAAAAAGACCCACGGCGCCTAGCGGTGTCATTCCCATGTTGAACCGCAAGAGCCCGTAGCTGCCCACCTTGAGCAGAACCCCCGCCAGGATGATCGAGCCGGCCGTCGGGGCTTCCACGTGGGCCAGCGGCAGCCAGGTGTGGAACGGGAACATCGGCACCTTGATGGCAAACCCAGCCAGCAGCAGCAAGAATATCAAGACCTGCGGGCTCGACCACGATCCGACCTCGTGCCACCTTGGCCAGGGGAGCGCCGCCAGCCCCCGCGTGAGCTCGGGAATCGAGAACGTCAGAACATGGGCCGGCGAATATCGGTAGTGCACGACCACGAGCGCGATCACGCCCAGCAGGGTCAAGAGGCTGCCCGCCAGCGTGTAGAGAAAGAACATGATCGATGCCCGCTGCCGTTGCGGACCTCCCCACAGTCCGATCAGGAAGAAGAGCGGAATCAGCGTGAACTCAAAAAAGATATAGAAGAGCACCACGTCGAGACTGGCGAAGAGTCCCAAGAGCCCCGTCTCGAGCGCCAGCAGAAAGGCATAGTAGAGTGGAGCCCGTTCACTGATCGCCTCCCAGGACGACAATACGGCCGTGATCATCAGCAGGGCCGTGAGCAGGAACAGCCACAGGGAGAGGCCGTCCAGCCCGAGTGCAAAGCGGATGTCGGGCCGGGAGAGCCAGCGCAGACCGTATGGCCCCGCCTGGGGCCCGAAGGCGAATTGCGGAGTCAGCACGCCGGTCCGGAAGGAAACCAGCAGGATCAGGCTGAACGCCATCGTGGCCAGCGTGCAGCCCAGAGCGATGCTCCGTGCCGCACTCCTGTCCAGCCGCGGCGCCAGAATCAAGACCAGGCTGCCAAGCAGAGGAAGCAGGACCGTGATCGTCAGGAGTGTCGCCATCAATCATTCCTCGTCAGCGTCGCTGTTTCCGGGGAGGACGTTCAGAACAGGAGCAAGATGAACAGCAGCACGGCCACGCCGAGCGCGGAGACCGCCGCGTAAAACTGGATCAAGCCGTTCTGATAGCCCGCCAGAAGATCCTTGCCGAGCTTGCGGGGCAGCTTGGCGATGCCAATCACAAGCTGGTCCACCAGGTAGATGTCCAGGAATTCACAGACAATGGCCAGCGCCATGGTGGTCTTGACCACAGCCCAGTCGTAAGCTTCGTCCACGTAGAACTTGTTCAGAGAGGCCTCGTAGAGCGGCCGGAACCGTGTGGCCAGCCGGCCGGGAACAGGGCTCTCCGCGGCGTAGAACCGGTAAGCCAGGCCGATGCCGAGCAGGCCGCCGATCGTGCTGATCAGCGCGGTGGCCAGGTCGGAACCATGCTCGCCGTGGCCCAGCAATTCCCATCCAAACGTCTTTTGCAGATGATGCTCGAACAGGTGCGTCGGCCCGAAGCAGATACCGGCCAGCAGCGCGCACACGGCCAGGATCAGGAGCGGCAACGTCATGACCGGCGGCGACTCCTCGCCCACGTGGCCGTGGTCGTGGTCGTGCCCGTGTGTCTCGTCCTGGCCCGCCCCGTGCGGCTCATGGTCGCCGTGTCCGGAGCCCGGCTCCGGCCGGGGAGCCTCCGGGTCCTCGGGGCTGGGCAGCTTCTCGGGCCCCCAGAAGGTCATGAAGTAGGCTCGAGCGGTGTAGAAGGCCGTCATGAAGACGGTCACGATGGCCACCCAGTAGATCAGCAAGTAAACCCAGCCCCATCCCTGCCCCGCGCCGGAATACGAGGCCGACTTGAGCGCCAGGAGGATCTCGTCCTTGCTGAAGAAGCCAGCGAAGGGGAAGATGCCGGCGAGTGCCAGCCCGCCCACGGCAAAGGTCAGGTGGGTGAAAGGCAGCCGGTGCCGCAAGCCTCCGAACCGGCGCATGTCGATGACGTCGCCCATCGCGTGCATCACGCTGCCGGAGGCCAGGAAGAGCAAGGCCTTGAAGAACGCGTGCGTGAACAGGTGGAACATCGCGGCCACGACGGCAAGCTGCGCCACGTCGCTCACGCCCGCCCCCAGGCCCATGAACATGTAGCCGAGCTGGCTGACCGTCGAGTACGCAAAGACCCGCTTGAGATCGTTCTGCGTCAGGGCGATCGAGGCCGACAGCAGCGCAGTGGCACAGCCAGTGACCGCGATCAGCACCTGGACCCCCGGTGCCAGGGCGATGAGCGGCATCGACCGGGCGATCAGGTACACGCCCGCGGTGACCATCGTGGCGGCATGGATCAGGGCCGAGACCGGCGTCGGACCTTCCATCGCGTCGGGCAACCAGACATAAAGAGGAATCTGTGCGCTCTTGGCCGTGGCGGCCCAGAACAGGAGCAACGGGATGCCCAGCTTCGCCGCCTCGGGCAGGGCGGCCAGGGTCGATCCATTCAGGATGTTCCCGTAGCTGAGGTCATGGCTGGGAAGCACGGCCCAGAGCCAGAAGATGGCGATCGCAAAGCCGAAGTCGCCGATCCGGTTGACCAGGAATGCCTTCAAGGCCGCCGTCGCGGCTGCCGGCCGCGTATGCCAGTAGCCGATCAGCAGGTAGCTGCAAACCCCCACGCCTTCCCAGAACGCATAGGTGAGCAGATAGTTATTCGACAGTACAAGTCCCGTCATCGAGAAGACGAAAAGGCCGATCAGGGCAAAGAACCGGGGATAGCCAGGATCTCCGGCCATGTAGCCCACGGCGAAGATGGCCACCAGCGACGAGACGAATGTGACCATCGACAGCATCATTGTCGTCAGCCCGTCAACCCGGAACTCGACGGGGACCTCGAGGTTGCCGATCGGCAGCCACCGTCCCACCACCGTGGTCGCCTCGGGGCCTGCCGAGAAGAGCGCGCCACAGGAAACGAGAAATGCCAGCACGATGCCCGCCACGACCGGAACATGAGAGCTCGACCGCAGCCGGCGGGCACCGAGCGCGGCGATGATCGCCCCCAGGAGCGGCAAGCACGGGATCACCCAGACATTCTGCACGAAGAAACCGGACACGTCGCCGCTCCTTTACTTTCGCCGCTCCAGCCACGGCTGCACCGGGTGGGCTGGCTCGATGCCCGCGGGAGTCAGGATGGGATACGACTCGGGCCCGGGAACCGGCTCGATCGGCTCGGCCTCGGACGCCTCCTGGGCGGGCGACGCCGCCGGCACGCCTTCTTCCCTGATGTCTTGCCAGAGCGTCACGTCGAGCGAGGAACGCCGGTTGTAAAGGACCACGACGAGCGCCAGGGCAATCGACGCCTCGCACGCCGCCACGGTCAGTAGCACGATCGTGAACACCTGGCCTGTCAGGTTGCCGTGATAGCGCCCGAACGCGACCAAGCTCAGCGCCGTTCCCTGGAGCATCATCTCGGCCGACAAGAACATCACGATCAGGTTCCGCCGCGAAAGGAACCCGAGCATCCCCAGGGCGAACAAGGCAGCGCCCGCGAGCAGGTAGTTCCTCAGCAGGTCGAGCGTGAACGCGTCAATCATGGTTTATCTCGAAAACATGGGGATCGGAAAAAACGGCCGATCAGGGTCGCCGCGGCGCCATGGCTCATCAGGTTTTCAGGGTCGCGGCGCCGGCCCTCCCCAGCATCCTGCTGTGGGCCCTCGCCCGGCCGGATCGGCCGCTTGGGACCGGTGATCGCGACCGCCGCGATCAGGGCCACGAACAAGAGCGCGCCGGCAAGCTCCACGGTCACCAGGTGATCCGAGTAGAGCGATTCTCCAAGTCCGGCGACGTCGGGTTTCTCGGCCCCGCTGGCATCGCGCATGGCCGATGTCTGCCGCTGGGCGTGCGCAATCGCCTTTGCCGCGGGATGCCGTTCATTCAGTTGGTAGAACTCGATCAAGTTTCTCCCCCGGACCAGGCTATTCTCGGCGCGTTGCTGGCCGTTGCCTGCGGCGGCCGCCGGGTCCTGCTGGGGATGCAGCGGACCCAGAGTGTAGAGGAGGCACCAGAACAGCAGGAAGGAGGTGAACGTGGCGCTCGCCGGAGCGCGGGCGGCGCGGTCGTACAGGGCTTTCCCTTCCATCTGGGCCAGCATGATGACGAACAGGAAGGTGACGATGATTGCCCCGGCGTACACGATCACGGTTCCGGCCGCAAGGAACTGGGCCCCGGCCAGCAGGAACAGTCCGGCCGTGGACAGCACCACCGAGGCGAACCAGAGAGCGCTATAGATCGGGTTGCGGCTCGTCACCGTCAGCAGCCCGCCGGCGATGGCGCCGATGCTGAAGAGGTAGAAGAAAAGCCCGGCCAGAAACGGGCTGGGAGGGCTAAAGAATGTGAGGAACCCGAGCAGGGCCAGACTCGCCAGGACCGCGCCGGCGGCGTGCACGTTGCGCGATCTCGTCGCGCCATGGCGATGGGGTAGCAAAAGGTAGCTGCCGCCCGCTCCCAGCAGGATGACCAGGGTGGCTAGAATGACTTGGCCGGTGGACATGGCGGTTGACGATTCCAGGTTGGGAGGTTGTCGGTCGGTACAGGCCCGTCGCTCCACGCCGATCGGCCAGGCGGACGTGCGCCCGCCCGGCGAGGGCCTCGGCACTCTCACAGTCGATCAGTCAAGCGGTGAAGGAAGCATCTTGGTTTCCGGTGCGGGGCCAGAAGGGGGGGCCGCGTACTTCATCGGCTCGGCATCCTTGGTGGCGTCGAAGACCGATAGCAGCTTGGTCTTGTCGAAGATCATCTGCTCGCGAGACAGCCCGGTCAAGTCATAAAGCCCGGTCAGCTCGATGGCCTCCACCGGGCAGGCCTGCTCGCACATGCCGCAGAAGATGCACCGGAGCTCGTCGATGACGAAGCTCTCGGGATATTTTTCTCGATCGGGCCACGATGCCGGGGCCGTCGCCCCGACGATGTCGATGCAGTGCGCCGGGCAAGCCGTGGCGCAGAGCATGCAGGCCACGCATTTGATCCGGTCGTGCTCGTCCTTGTTGAGCCGATGCACACCCCTGTAGTTCGGACTCGGGACGTGCTGTTCCTCGGGATACTGCACGGTGATCGCCTTCTTCTGGAAGGCCACGCCCACCACGTGCCGCCCCGTCACACCCAGTCCCTCGGCAATCTGCGGCAAGAAGAATCGCTCGGCCAGCGTGAGCTTCGGCGGCTCGATTCGCATCAGTTTCGGGTCGTCGGCTCGCACCTGTCGGACTCCTTGGGAAACTCGTCTTCGCGGGCTCTCAAGAACTCTCTACATTGATGAGTAGATCAGTTGAACGATCGCCGCCGTGGCCACCAGGTTCACCAGTGCCAGCGGTATGAGGGACTTCCAGGCCAGATCCATGAGATGGTCGTAGCGGAACCGGGGCAAGGTCCAGCGCACCCACATGATGAAGAGGATCATCAAGGCGACCTTGAACAGCAGTACGAAAACCTTGAACACCGCACTAAAGAACCCGGTCTGGTTCTGATCGAGCACGAAGGGAAGGTCCCAGCCGCCGAAGAACAGGATGACCGTCAGGTAACTCACGGTGATGACATGCAGGTATTCGCCCAGGAAGAACATGCCGAACTTCATGCCCGAATACTCGGTGTGATAACCGCCGACCAGTTCCTGCTCGGACTCGGGCAAGTCGAAGGGCAGCCTGTTGGTCTCTGCAAAGGCGCTGACCAGAAAGAGCAAGAACCCGATCGGCTGCACGAACACGCCCCAGACCCTGCGGTCCTGCCAGTTGACGATCTGGTTCAGATCGAGGGACCCGACGATCAGGACCATTCCCAGGATCGACATTGCCAGGGGGATCTCGTAGCTGATGAGCTGGGCGCTCGAGCGCAGCGCGCCGATGAAGGCGTACTTGTTGTTCGAGGCCCAGCCGGCAAGGATGATTCCATAGACGGCCAGGCTGCCGATCGCGAAGACGTAGAGGATGCCGATGTTGATGTTGGGCGCGATCTGGAAATTCATGATCTGGTTGGGGCCGACCGGTCCGAACGGAACGACCGCGAAGCCGATCATGGCGGCGACGATCGCGATCACCGGCGCCAGCATGTACAGCGGCCTGGACACGTAGCCCGGGATCACGTCCTCCTTGATCACCATCTTGGCTCCGTCGGCCAGCGGTTGGAGCAATCCGAACGGGATGCCCAGCTCCTTGCCCGCCCGGTTCGGACCTATCCGGTCCTGGGCGTAGGCCGCGACCTTGCGCTCGACGTAGATCAAGTACGCCACCGTGAGCAGGGCGATGCTGACCACCACGAGGATCTTCAACAAGATGCCGATCGCCACCCAAAGCATGAGATCGATCCTTCCCGGGAACCGGCTCGGCGGCCAGTTCTTTCAACCTGACGTCAGCACTCAACGGCACATCATCTTACCAGGCGTGGTATCCCGATCCAGCGCCCTAGCGCGAGCGGGCCGCTCCCATGGGCACGTACCACGAATCGGTGAAGGCCACGGCGCGGGCTGTTCCGTCGGCCGATGCCGGCGAACCCAGCAGAGTTCCCAGCACCGGGACAGCCCCCCCGCGGGCGACGGCAAACGCCGGAACCGCCTCGGCCAACTCGGCCAGGACCTCGCCCGAGCGGACCGGGCCGCCCGGACGGTGCAGCAGGATGGCGAACAGGTCGAGGTCCGGCAGCGCGCCCTCGCGCGGAGGCAGAGCGGCCCCGGCATACTGCAGCCGCCCATCGGCGTTGACGTAGCAGCCAGCCTTCTCGGCGAACGTCGCCCCGGCCAGCACCACGTCGGCCAGGTGGGCCAGCGGCGTCACGTTCGTATCCTGAAGTACCAGAAAGCTTACCCGTGACCGCAGCTCGCGGCTGGCGGCCTCATCGATCCAGGGATCGATCGAGTCCGACGCCACGTAGAGCCCCTGGAACTCGCCGGCCGCAACCCTCCGCGACAGCTCCTCGAAGGTGATGACGGCTCCCTGAAAGTGGCTCAGGATTGCCTCCACGCCAAGTCGGTCGGGACACTTCTCGGCATGGATCGTGAACGGTCGCGAGACAATGAAGCTGGTGTCGCCCGTTCTCCCCTTCGTCTTTTCGGGCTTGATCGTGACATCCGAGCCGCGCGAGGGGACCGGCCCCAGCGCCAGCACGCTGGCCGGGTTGAGCCCCTTGATGTAGCGAGCCATCAGGTAGGCCTCCTCGACCGTCAAGAATGGCGAGAGGACCCCGGCCACGTGACCGCCCCGCTCGAGAACCTGACGGAGACCGCGGTCCACCGCGGTCACCGCCTCATCGACCGGCACCTGCTGGAGATCGTCGTTCTGCCGCACGTACATCGCGGCCAGCAACCCCGGGTTGTTGGCGGCCTTGAAGCTGTACCGGCCCTCGTCGCAGATCCAGTAATCGTTGACGTGCGGATTGGACCGCGGCTTGAACCGCCAGAGCCGCCCCCTGTTCTCCTCGGCGGTGATGTTGCAGCCGGTCGAGCAACGGGTGCAGACCGAGTCGTGCTTGGAGAGGAACCAGACGCGCTGCTTGTGCAAGAAGTCCTTGTCCAGGAGCGCCCCGACCGGGCAGATATCGACGACGTTCCCGGCCAGCGGGTTGGCGTCCAGGGTATGGCCAGGGAAGACGGCGATCTCGGCATGGTTACCCCTGCGCATCACCTCGAGCTCGCCGGTCCGGGTGATCTCGCGCGTGAACCGGACACACCGCGTGCACATGATGCAGCGGTCCTGGTTGAGCTGGATCAGGTCCGAGACATCCTTGCGCGGGTTGACCAGCCGCTCCTCCACGAACCGGTGTCCGGCCTGGCCGTAATGATAGCTATAGTCTTGCAGTCCACATTCCCCGGCCTGGTCGCAGACGGGGCAGTCGAGCGGGTGGTTCAGCAGCAAGTACTCCATGATCATCCGCTCGTGTTCCTTCACCTTGGGGCTGTTGGTCACCAGGACGGTCAGGTCCTTGGCGGGTGTCTGGCAGCCCGGGACGAGCTTGGGCATCATCTTGATCTCGCCCGTCTTGGGATCCTTGGCGCCCGTTTCGATCTCGCACATCCGGCAGTTGGCCACGACCGACAGGGCCGGGTGCCAGCAATAGTAAGGAATGTCGATCCCGACACGCTTGGCCATCTGGATCGCGTTGAGCTTCTCCCCCTCGGGGATCGGATACTCGCTGCCGTTGATGATGATGGTCGCCATCGTGTTTCCTGTTCCCCCGGGAAGTTCAGACCGAGCCGAAGCCCGGCGCCTGTCGCGAGCTGGCCGGTGCCGTCAGCATGCCGTTGAGAATCGGCAGCCGGGCGCGACCGTCGTCGGCCCGCCTGCCCTGGGCGATGTCCTCTTGCAGCCGGCTGACTTCGTGAGCCGGTGACTGGTGCGTGCGGATATGGTCTTCGAGCTCGCCACGGAACTTGGCGATGGCGTTCTTGATCGGCCAGGCGGCGCCGTCGGCCAGGCCGCAGATCGTCGTGCCGGGCATGATGCCCAGGTTGTTGGCCAGATTGAGCATGAGATCGAGGTCCTCGAGCCGCCCGCCCCCCGACCGGATCCGCTGGACCATCTTGTTCAGCCAGCCCGTCCCCTCACGACAGGGCGTGCACTGCCCGCAGCTCTCGTGGGCGAAGAAGCGGCAGGTGTTGTACAGGTAATCGATGATCCGGGTCTGGTCGTCGAGCACGGTGACCGCGGCCGTTCCCAGGCCCAGGCAGCCGGGCTTGCGCAGGCTCTCGAAGTCGAGCGGCGTGTCCAGCTCGGCGGCCGAGAGCAACCCCATGCTGATCCCGCCGGGCACCGCGGCCTTGGCCTTCCGCCCCTTCCAGACGCCTCCGCCGTGCTCCTCGATCAAGGCGCGACAGGTGATGCCCAGGGGCAGCTCGACGCAGACCTGGCGGTTCACGTGGCCCGAGATCGTGTACAGTTTAGGCCCGTAGCTCTTGGGCGTGCCGATCGATTTGAACCAGGTCGCGCCGCGTTCCAGGATGTGCGGGACGCAGCAGAGCGTCTCGACGTTGTTCACGACCGTCGGTTTGCGAAAGGCGCCCTCGATGGCCGGGAATGGCGGCTTGATGCGGGGCCAGCCGCGCTTGCCTTCGAGGCTCTCGATCAGGCCGGTCTCCTCGCCGCAGATGTAGGCTCCCGCGCCGCGGTGAACCCAGATGTCCAGGTTGTAGCCCGAGCCGTAGATGTTCTTGCCCACGTGGCCGGCGGCGCGGGCCTCCTCGAGTGCCGCCTCGAGGATACGGTAGGCCCGGATATACTCGAAACGAAGGTAGATGTAGGCGGTGCTCGCCCGGGTGGCGAAGCACGCGATCAGGATGCCCTCGAGCAACTGGTGGGGGTCCCGCTCCATCAAGTAGCGGTTGTTGAAGGTCGCCGGCTCGCTCTCGTCGGCGTTGACGCACATGAGCGTTTCTTTCCGATCCTTGGGAAGAAACGTCCACTTCAGGCCGCAAGGGAAGCCGGCGCCGCCGCGGCCGCGGAGCTCGGAATCCCTGACCAGGTTGACGACCGCATCGGGCGCAATGGTCGTGAGAGCCTTGCGGGCCGCCTGGTAACCGCCGCGCGATTCATAAACCTTCAGCGTGTGGCTGCCGGCGACGTTCCAGTTGCGGCTCAAGACGGGTTCAAACGTGGACACTTTCTATCCCTCACTGTGAACGGGTCGCATCGCCAAGACTTGTCAGCGTCACTGGCTGAACTTTCCCTGAAGGATCTGTTCGTATCGATTGAAATCGCCGTCGTTCATCTCGATCTCATGACCGGTGATGTAGCCGGCCACATCGAATGGTTCGTTGTGATAGAAGATATCGATCTTGATCTCGGGCTCCACGGATTCGATGCTCCGCCGGAAGAAACCGACTCTCCTCTGCGCCTCGTTCTTTGAGAGGAGGTGGAATTCAATGAGGCATTCTCGCACAACAAGCCAGTAAGCGTCTTTTTCGCCCGAGGTCATCATGCGAGGCGGCCCCTGTCCTGAACTGCATTGTACCGTGATAAAGACGAAGATCCTGGTTCGACCACGGCATGCTATTCGGCCCCCGAGATGTTACAACGCCTGGGCCTGGGTCCTCGACCGTGACGGAGGCGTCGGGATCCGAGTGATTCAAGCATTGGTTACGGGACCTCGACGAACTTCCTCGAGCATCGCATCGACCGACGCCTCGTCAAGCGGTCCGAACACCCGGCCGTCGTCGGCCAGGGCCGCCGGGGCGAAATCACAGATTCCCAGGCATTCGGCGTACTCGACGGTGAGCTTGCCATCGGCGGTCGTTTCTCCCGGCTCGGTGCCCAGCCGCTTGCAGGCGCGCTCCAGCAGCTCGTCGCCGCCGCGCAGCATGCACGAGAGCGATCGGCAGATCCAGACCCGGACGTCGCCGAACGGCGCCTGGGGGAAGAAGCCGTAGAAGCTCATCGTGTCGTGCACCTCGGCCGGCGTGATCTCCAGCAGCTCGGCGATCTCGGCCATCGCCTGGTAGGGCACGCACCGCAGGTGCTCTTGAACCATGTGCAGCGCCGGCAGGGTCACCGCGCGCTTGCTGGGATACCTCGGGAAGAGCGCGGTGATCTTCTGCCTGAGCGGCTCGCTCAAGATCGGAATTCGCGTCCTGGGTGTTGTCGTCACGTCGGCTGGCATCGAACGATGGTCCTTGGTTCTGGTCTCATCTCGAGCGGTGGCGGCAAGCTCGGAATATCGGCAATCGTCTCCTGTGCGGTCGCGCTGGTCGCGGCTTAACGGTCGAGCTCCGCCGCGATGATGTTCAGGCTTCCCAGCACGGCCACCACGTCGGCGAGCAGGTGGTCCTTGATGATGTGCGGGAAAATCGCAAAGTGGATGAACGACGGTGGGCGCGTGCGCACCCGCCAGGCGAACTCGCCGCCGTCGGCCACCAGGTAGTAGCCGAGCTCGCCGTTGGAGCTCTCGATCGAGGAATACACTTCGTCGCGCGGGGTCTCGAACCCACGGTTGGGCATGATCAGCTCGAAGTGCTGGATCAGCCCCTCCATGCTGTTGTACGTGGTCAGCTTGTCGGGCAGGGGAAGCTTCTCGGCAATCGGCACGTTGACCGGTCCGGAGGGAAGCTTGCGCACTGCCTGGTCAATGATCTTGTGGCTCTGCCGCATTTCCTCCATGCGGACGATGAACCGGGCCCAGCAATCGCCTTCCTCGGTGTAGGGGACCTGGAAGTCAAAATCGGGATAAGCCAGGTAGGGCTCGTCCTTGCGGATGTCGTAGGTCACGCCGCTGGCCCGCGCGATCGGCCCGGTGCAAGAGAGCGCAATCGCATCCTGCTTGCTCAAGCGGCCCACGCCCCGCAGCCGGTCCAGGAAGATCCGGTTGCGGAAGAGCAGTTTCTCGACATCGACATAGACGCTCTGGAAACTCGCCTGGAACTTCGCGATCCGGTCGAGCACGCGATCATTGAAGTCCTGCAACAGGCCGCCGACCCGGGTGTATCCCGGATGGAACCGGTAGCCCGACATTTCCTCGTAGATGTCGTAGATCTGCTCGCGCAGGTTGAAGGCGTAGAGGAAGGCGGTGAAGGCCCCGAGGTCAAGCGCCGCGGCACCCGTGCAGAGCAGATGGTCGCTGATCCGCGCGAGCTCCGAGATGATCACCCGGATGTACTTGCACCGCGGGGTCAGATCAATATCCAGCAGCTTCTCGACGGCGCCATGCCAGGCAACTTCGTTGAGCGGCGGGCTGATGTAGTTCTTGCGGTCGGCGACCGTCACGTACTGGTTGAAGTTGAGATGCTCGCCGAGCTTCTCGAACCCCGAGTGCAGGTAACCGATATCGGGCGTCGCCTTGATGATCCGCTCGCCGTCGAGCTCGAGAATCAGGCGCAAGGTCGTGTGTGTGGCAGGATGTTGCGGGCCGAAGTTGAGGGTCCATGTGGCCTGCTTGGCCTCGGCCTCGGTTCCCGGTTCGTCGAGCAAGCTGGCCGACATTACTTCAATCCCCTTCTAGTGGCCAGTGGCCAGTGAAGGAATCCATGCTCGCCGTTCATTCGGCATCTGCCACACTTCCTTCGTTGATCTTCACTGACCACTGGCCACTATTCCCGAGTTGATTCTCACTGGCCACTGACCACTGGCCACTGGCCACTATTCCTCAAGATTCTCCGCGCGTCAGCCGCGGGAAGTTGTGCCGCTCGCCGCGTCCGCGCAGGGGGTAATCCTTACGCAGGGGGTAGGCCGTGAATTCGTCGGGCATGAGGATTCTCCGCAGGTCGGGGTGGCCTTGGAAGCGGATGCCGAACATGTCGAACACCTCGCGCTCCATCCAGTCGGCACCGGGCCAGAGGGGCACGGCGGAGGGGAGCGACGGATCCGGGTCGTCGACGCCCACCTTGGCGACCAGGCGCTCGGTCGTCTCGAGATTCCGGAGCACGTAATGCACCTCGAAGCGCGACCGCGTACGCCCCGGATAACCGAGGTAGTCGGTCGCGCCCAGCTCGGCGAGCAATCCGAAACCGCAACGGTCTTTGAGAACCGTCAACAGGTCGATCAGTCTGGACGCGGGCACGAAAAGGCGAAGGTTGTCGCGGAACAGCGACGTCGTGAAGACCCCATCGCCGAACACCTTCGAGAGTGTCGCCAGGGTCGAGGCATGCGGCTCTGTCGTCGTGCTCATCAAGCGAGTTTCCCTGTATCGGGGCAGTCGGTGCCTCGGGCAGAGGCCAGACGGGTGTGTCTATCGGGTCTCCTCGACGCCAAGTCGGGCCGGGCCGCCGGGCAAGCGATAGCCGAAGCGATCCTCGTCGCCCCGCTCCTGGGATATGGCATGACCCGCGGGGGCGTGCCGCTTCTCCTCGAGGTACTTCTGACGCTCGTCCATCTCGGGCAGCCCGGTCCCGAACAACGAGCCCCCTTTCTGGATCTTTGCCTGAAGGTCCATGAGGGCCCGCAGAATTTGCTCGGGCCGGGGCGGGCAGCCGGGAATGTACACGTCCACCGGCATGAACCGATCGACGCCCTGGACCACGGCGTAGGTGTCGAACACGCCGCCCGACGAGGCACACGCGCCCATGCTGATGCACCACTTGGGTTCGGGCATTTGCAGCCAGATCCGCTGGAGAACGGGCATCATCTTCATGGCAACCCGACCGGCGACGATCATCAGGTCGCACTGGCGCGGGCTGAACCGCATCACCTCGGCGCCGAACCGCGCAATATCGAACCGGCTGGCGCCGACGGCCATCAATTCGATCCCGCAGCAAGCCGTGGCGAAGGGCATCGGCCAGAGGCTGTATTTCCGGCACCAGTTCACCACGGCATCAGCCGTGGTCAGGATCGTGTTCTCCGGCACTTCGACCGCACCCGCCGGCTTCACCGTCAGGTTGGAACCGGGGCCGGACGCCCCTGGCGCCAGGGCTCTGGGACGATCGCTCGAACCTAACGCCATTCGAAGACCCCCTTCTTCCACGCGTACGCCAGCGCCGCCGCCAGGATCACGATGAAGAGCTGGATTTCCCAGAAGACCAGGGAACGGAATTCCGCGGGAATGCCTGCCACTCCCATCGTGCTTCCAGCCGGCTCCGAGGTTGCGGCCGGCACACCGCCGCTCCACTGCGCCACGGCCCAAGGATATAGAAAGAGGAGCTCGACGTCGAACAGCAAGAACACGATTGCGATCAGATAATAGCGGACATCAAACCGCTGCCTGGCATCGCCGAACGGGTTCATGCCCGACTCATAGGGCATCTGCTTGACCTTGGTGTACTTGTGAGGACCGAGCACGGCGCTGGCGATCATCATGCTGAGCGCGATCGCGACCGCCACGAGCAGAAACAAGAAGATCGGCGTGAATTCCGTGCTCATTGCTCAGCAGAACTCCCAGGGTGCTGCAAGAGGACCTTGATTGTGAAGGGTTTCACAAAGTCGGTCCCAAAAAAACCCAGCGCTCTGCCGGGCTCTGCGAACAGTGCCATATCAGCTTGCTGCCAGGGGACGTAAAGTTCAACAGTTCACGAGCGAAACGTCCGAGCAGACGATGCCGAAGTCTTGACTCTGGGTCAAGAATCTTGAGCAACCTCATTGTAGGGAGCAAATCTTTGGCGTCAACGAGCAAGCGGTTCAGCCCTGGTGGTTCGTGCCGCTCAGCCAGGGGAGGATGCGAGCGAACGTGCGTCGAGGCGAGATCCTGGGAGCCTCAGGATCTGGATATCACGCGATCCTCAGGGAGGCGGAGGGCTTGACAGATCCGCTCCTGGAGCGCGTGGCCGAGGTCCAATCCGCGGCCGATCGGGCCGCGCGGCGCGATCCAGAACCTGGGAGGGCGTGTCGCTACCGCCAGAACCGGTCGAGGCGCGCGAACCCCCCAGTGGTGAGGGAGGCGGCCCAAGTAAGGAATCCACACTGGACCGGCTCGATCGAGCGCGGGAGCGTGGCGTGTCAGAGGTCGCGGGCGGCGGTGTGGCCAGCAGATCTCGGTCCTTCGCTCCCGTCGTCTCCTCGGGACTTGTGGCACGTCCCTCCCGCCTGGTCGTCGAACGTGTCCCTGGTTGTGCACCCAGCACGCCCCGGGGAGAGGCTAGTTCGCGATCGGCCCGGCTCCGCGCGCGGTTGTAGTTACGGAAGATCTCGGCGCGTTTCTTGGGGTCTTTCTCCCGCAAGTACTCGAAGTACAACTGGTTGACACTCGCCTGGTTCGCCTCGAATCGCTGGTCCGCCGCCTTGTTGGGCTGGTAGATGCGGCCGAAGTCACGGTCGTAGGCCCGATTAGCCTGAAAATGGGGAACGCCTACGCCCGCGCCGCCCGCCCGCGCCCCCGCCGCGCTGGTCTGGAGCGAGTTGAGGTAATTCTCGAATTGATTGGCGCCGCGAATACCTCGGCCCAACCCGTTGTTATAGCCGTAGTCCATCGGTCCTGGAGCAGTGGGAGTGATGAACGGGGCATACTGGGAGTTGTAGGGTTGGAACGGATCCGGACCAAACCCCTGGCCCCGGGCGGCCGTCGCTAAGAGCACCCCGAGCAAGAACGGCAGCACTGTGTTTCTCAGCACGGTCGATTTGCTCGACCCGGACGATGAGTTCCGAGACCGAATCATGTCTGCGCTCTCCGGCCCTTATGTGCCTATCTTCGCCGGCCGCTTGACCGGACCGGGACAACGGATCATTGCCATTAGCGGAAACCCGGATCAAGGCACGCCGGCTGCTCAAGTCGCCCACGCATCCCCGACCGGCGCTGAAAGTCTTGCTCCTTCGTCTTTAACAATCGTACCAGCTAGATCGGCCGGCGTCACGCGAGAATATCAAGTGTCAAGGGCAATTCTTCGACCGCGGGCCATGATCGGTCGGATTGTGACGGCCCCCTTTCTCTCAGCGGGTGAGGATAAGACAGTCGGGGTGCCTGCGCTGGCCGGGAAGAACTTTCCGGAGAAGGGCTCGCCGCGAGTGGTGGAATCTTGCTCACGATCGGCTATGATGAGTCATCTGCAAAGCGCCTGTCGATCGGCCAAAGTGCTAGCGCTTGAACCCTGGCGAGCACGAGTGAGGGGCGACATGATTGGTACGAGTCTCCTGCTGGTTCTGCAACTTGTGGCTCAATCGTCGGCCTCGGCGAATCCGCAAATCCTGCTCGAACAGCTCGGTGCGGCGCGCTATGCCGACCGCGAGGCAGCGGCCAGGGCGCTGGAGCAACTCGGCCGTGAGGCGATTCCGGTACTGCAAAACGGGCGCGATGCGCGCGACATGGAAATCCGCACCCGCGCTGCCGCACTCTTGGGGAAGATCGAAGGATCGCTTCTGACCAGGCCGACCATGGTCCGGCTCAACTTCAAGGACGCCTCCCTGGCCGATGTCGTCCAGGCCTTGGGCCAGCAAACAGGCGTGAAGATCTCCCTGTTTCCGGAGAACCTGCCGCGATGGAAGCAGGAGCGCCTCAGCCTTCAAGAGGCAGAGCCGCTTCCGTTCTGGAAGGCCGTCGATCGGCTCTGTGCCGCGACCTCGCTCCAGATCGACCTCGAACTGCGCGGCTTCTTGATGCACAACCAACCAACGCTCGCCCTGACCGACCGGATCACTCGCCCCGTTCATCCGATTTCCGACCACGGCCCGTTCCGGGTCAGCCTGGTGGGGCTGGAATTCCAGCGCCACGTGGGCTTTGCCGTGGTGATGCCGCGGGTGCGTGCCAACCCCGGCCAGGCAGAGCGTCCGGCGGCCCAGAAAGACCTGGCCCCACCCCAGCCGAGGCCCGTCACGAGCGTCCAGTGTTCCGTTCAGCTCCAGGTCACGGCGGAGCCCCGCCTGAGCGTCAGTCAAACCGGTGCTTTACAAATCCTCGAGGCGCGTGACGACCAGGGTAACTCGTTGCGGATGGATAACCCCGGGGCCCCGGTGCTCACCGGCAACGCGGATTATCTGGGAGGCCCCTGTAGCTCGGTAGTGCACGTCCGAGCACCTCTAAACCGGCCCGAGAACCCTGGTCGGACGATCAAGGTTCTCCGCGGCTCGGTCCCCTTGCGGATCACGGCCCGGCAGCCTGATCCCCTGGTCGTGCCCCTGGCCACCGCGACGGGCAAGGCGTTTGACAGCAGCGATCTCCACGTGCTGGTCCATGAGGTTCGTTTCGACCCCAACACCCACCAGCGGCAGATCGAGCTGACCGTTCGCGTGACCCGATCCGGGGGTCTTCCCGCTGCCGATGACGAGTCGGTCGCGGATCTCGGCTCACGGTTCGATCCGCACCTGCAAAACATCGAAATCATCGACACCCGCGGTCATGTCGTTCCCTGGTTCCAGACCAGCATCGACATGGAATCTTCCCGCATCACCCTGTCGCTGGCCGGCCCGGCCAGCGCCGAGCCCAAGGAATTGCGGTACTACCGGCTCAGCGAAAGCGCGGTGAATGTGCCGTTTTCCTTCTCGGACGTCCCCATGCCGTGACGTTCTGTTTGGGATCGGATCGCGGACCGTCCCCTGAGGTCAGTTCCCCTGCGTCCAAAACTACCAGGGAGAACTGTCCTGAGTAGCGCTCCTGGCTGCTGGCCCAGGTTCGCCAACCGCTCAGGCTCAGGCTCAGGCCGGGCCCTGGCCATAGAGGTGCTGGACGGGCGTCTTGTGGCCCCAGGCAATCTGGTCGCGTGTCAGCCCGAAGGCGGCGGCGATGCCGTCGCGCTCTTGCGGGCTGGGCGTCCAGCGGCCCAGCACGATCGCCACGACCCTCTGCTCGTCCAGGCCCGAACGCTCGGCCAGTTGCCTGGCGTCGATCCCGTTCTCGGCGCACAACTGCTCAACGGTCTTGACGGCGTCGGCCATGGTCATTCACCCTTTGTACTGCCTTTGAGTACCGAACCACACCAATTTCGATCCATCACGACTCTCTCCTGCCGCGGATGCGGCGCTGACCACCGCCGCACAGTCGGGCAAAGTCACCATTTCGGCGATCACCCTGGTCGAAGTGAATTACCTCTCGGGCAAGAAGACGTTTCCCTACTCCGGCGTTTTCCCTCGGCTCATCGCGCTCGCGTCCGACCCGAACGAGCGTATCGAAGTGCTCCCCCTCACGCTGGAAATCGCCCAGGCGATGGACCTCGTTCCGAGCAACGAAGTGCCTGACATGCCCGACCGGAATCGTCGCCGCCGCCGATCTGCGCCTCCTCGATGAACCGGTGGACCATGTCGGTATTGTCGCGGAGGTCCTCGCGGAGCACCTTGAGGGCGACGTCGCGGCCGAGATCGCGGGTCGTGGCCCTTGAGTATGGCACCCATGCCGCCGCGGGCGATCTCGCCGTCGATCCTGTAGCGGATCGAGGGATCGGCATCGTCCCCGCCGGCGGGCCGGACGATCGCCGCGAAAGCTGACAGCCCCCGCGCCGATTTTCTTTCGTTCAGTGGCCGAGGGCGTCGAACAGATCACGAATCTCGGACTCGACGGCGGAGTGGGAGAGGTCGTCAAGCGTCGCGGCGATCGAGACTCCCATCGGCACGCCGGCCTTCGGGGTCAACGGGTTCATGAGGAGATAACGCCGAACGAAGGGAAAGGGTCGAGGAGCACCAAGGACAGGACGCGCCTTACTTTACGATTCGTCGGCGCGTCATGCAAATGCTTTGATGCCACCGCGCGGTCTGGTATGCTGCTCGAGGAGTCAGTGGGCGCCCGACCGGGCAGGGTCCGCCGTACGGATCGTCTCGGGGGGGCACGAACCAGGGTCGATCGATGAAAGGCTGTCACTGGGTTAGAGCGTTGCTCGCCGCGACCTTTCTCGCCGCGCCGGCGTGGGCCGAAGGCCGGGTGAGGGGCGGGACTGGCCGAGTCGCTGCCCCCCCCTCATCCGCCGCTGCGCGGCACCTTCTCCCGGCGGGAGAAGGGATTTTGTCCCTCTCCCGCAGGGAGAGGGTGGCCGAAGGCCGGGTGAGGGTTTAGATTGAAGCTTGGCCTCAATCGGATCGCGATGATGATGTGAGAGGGCTTCGAACAAGTCGGTCATACGACAATCGGCCGATCACGCGTTGATCCGTCGTGCTCGACAACTGCGCCGCGACATGACCGGGCCGGAGCGGCTAATCTGGTACGCTCTCCGCGACCGTCGCCTGGCGGGTTGGAAGTTTC
>JBEKTN010000045.1:0-29587 GCA_049516015.1 Isosphaeraceae bacterium
CTGCGTGTCAAGCAGGTTAACCAAATCGGGGTCGACGTTGTCCATATTCCCTCCTTAACAAGTGTCCAGGAGGGGGTCAGTTTTAGTGTCGTCAAGGGGGTCAGTTTTGGTGTCGCCTGACAGCGGTGAAGCCATCGTCTGCGCCGGCCCTTCGGGTACAGGCTTCTTCCTTATCTCTACCAAATGCCCGTCCAGTACTGGTGCAAGTGGATCTTGTACAAGCTGAAGTTGGTGCCACTAAGTGGGTGGCCCCTTCCGGTCTCTTGTCCGAAAGCTGACTGGTGCGATCCCTCTCCCGCAAGCGGAGAGGGCGAAATAACCAACGACCTCCCATGACTTTACGGTTGATTCAACGGGATTGGCCCTAAAGGCGGAAAGCACACGCCAGACCATTGAGCAGCCGAAGCGAGCAAGTGGTCGCAGCTTCGCCTCGGTTGTCACCTGGAAACGCCCGTCATTGAACCGTGCCGACATTTGGCTTATTTGATCAGTGCAAGGCCTTTTCCCGATTGTGGTTACGAGTGGAGACGAGCGGGATCGAACCGCCAACCTCCTGGTTGCAAACCAGGCGCTCTCCCAATTGAGCTACGTCCCCAGGGTGGGTGAAAAAGCCCTCGCGACAAGGCCTGTCACCAGAACAACGACCTGATGATAGCGACGGCCGTTGGGTTTGGCTAGGTCGTCCGCTCGGGCGGTCAGTGTCCCTTCATCCATTGCTCGACGGCAAGAAGAGCCTGCTGGCGGGTGGCGAACGGTAGGGCCTGCCAGGTGGGTAGGGCGCCCAAGGGGTTGCTGATTTCCTCGACCCATTGCTGGATCATCTGGGGCGACTGGCTGACCATCGCGGCCCGCTTGAGCAGGCCGGCAGGCAGGGACTGCTCGTAGGTCGCCGCGTAGAAGGGCATCGGGTCGTATCCCTTCTGCTTGGCGAGATTCTTCAAGTAGCGATCGATCGTCTTGTCGATCTTGACCAGATCGGACCCGAATACCTTCCGGAACTCGGCCAGGTGATCCTCGGGCGTCCGGGGCTCGAGGGGGGGAATCTGACTCATGGCCTTCAGATACTCGACGAAGTCGTCCTGCCGCTTGAACGCCAGGTAATGAGTCATCGCCCAGGCCAGGGCATATTCGGTCGGCGTGAGGTGGGTCTTGCGAACCAGGCACTCCACGAGCGGTTTGCCGGGCTCGCGCACCAGCGCCTTGGATTGGGCGTCGTCGCCGCGGATCGCGACCGAAAGCGGATCTTCGAGCTCGCGAATCGTGGCCATATGCAGGCCGTTGATCATCCCCAGGCCGTCCCAGGTCGGCTTTCCTCCCTTGCGCGAGCTGGCCGGGGTGGAACAGTATTCGGCCAGACCCTCCACCAGCCAGATCGGCCAGGCGCTCAATCGGGGATGGACCCCGATGTTCTGCAAGACCTGGTGCGTCCCTTCGTGAACGACCGTCTGAGGCTTGCGCAGGGCAGAGACCTCCGGCGCATTCTTGTCTTCCTCCGACGTCTCGTAAAAGTAGATCCGGTTCGTGCCGATCTCGTAAACGGCCTGGACCTCCGGGTCGACCCGCTTGCTGGCCCGGAAATCGCGTTCGGTCCGGTAGATCACGGCGACCAGCGGGAACTCCGTGTCGTGCGCCGCCATCTCATGTTTGCGAAACGCGTCGAGCAATCGTCTGTACAAGTCCTCGAGCCAGCGGCCAGTGGCTTCCGCGAAGGCATGGCTCGACTGGTAGAAGATCAAGTAGTGCGGCGTCTGGTGGACCTGGAAATCCCCCAGCGGGCCCTTTTGTAATCGCTCGAGCAGTTCTTGGGCCGTGAACGGCTGAAACGGTTCATTGGTGGGCACCAGCATGTTGGGGAAGCCAAGCTGGCCATCGGGCAAGATGAGCGCCGTCGTGCCCTCGTGCTGACCGTGGAGTCGGGCGACCACCGGCTGACCCTGCTCATCTTTCACCTTGAACCGCGGCGGCTCTGGCGGTGGAGCCTGGTCGAGCCCGGCGGCCGTCGCGGCAGCAAGCTCGATCAGGACCGGAACTGCGCGCTGCGGTTTAGCAGCGGCCTGATCGCCATTCCGAGCCATTCTCTTCTCGTCGCTGACCGGGCGGACCGCTTTGGCGCTGAGTCGCGGCCGGAACCGCGGTTCCGCCAGGAGCGATGTCCGAGGCGGCTGAGCGACCGCTGCATTCCGTGGGGCAGCCGGCGTGTGGGAGAGAGGAGGAGCGGCCGGCGTGTGGGAGAGAGGAGGAGCGGCCGGCGCCATCTTCACATCCTCGCCCTCGTTGGTCGTTGTGCGCATTGCCAGGAGCGTCGGACTCGGAGGCAACTCGGCAGCCGGGGCCGATTGCGCGGGGGCCGTGTCCGGTCCGGCTTGCGGCGACTCGCCGCGGACACGGCTTGCGGCAGAGCGGGAAGCGGATGTCAAGGCACCCAGCATTGCTCCGGTGGCCAGGAGCAGAGCCGCAAGCAGGATGCCCGCCGGCCGCGCCATCAACTTGCCTTCACGCGGGACATGACGGGTACGGCTGGATTGCTGGCGTTCCGTTTGATCGGCGGTCGGTTCCAGCGCTGAGATCGCCTGCTGGGGAAGGCTCTGGCGACACACGGAATCCTGGTCGCGCGTCAGGTGCGCATGGCACCGCAGGCAAACCCGGCGGCGGGCGATTTCGGGATGGCGAATGCGGATGGCCGCGCCACAACCGCCACAAGCGATGACCACGGGTTCCATGGCCAGTCTTGTCTCACAAGTTTGTCTGAAGGTATTCGTCGAAGGGGTCCTATTCAGTCTAGCAACGTGCTCGGCCTGCGCAAAGCCGGTCGCCCGGATTGCGGTGGGGCATGGTACGCTCATTGATGAGGCCGGCTGAACCGAGGCGGATCGAGCCGGCCCCAGAGGTGATACGGGGGTCATGTGACACGGGTTCGCGCGTAGGGTAAAGTCAGATCGGCTCAGGCCGCCACGGGCTGTGACGACATGATCCGCACCTTGAAGCCGAGCGACTGGCTGAGCGCGACCATCGCGCCGAAGATATCGCCATAGGCGACGGCGATGTGGTTGCTCATGTAGTGCGCCATGATGGTTTCCATCGAGCAGCCGAGGTCGGCGGCCATGAAAGGCCACTGGCGGGTTGTGCCGCGCCACCAGGCTTCTCTGACGTCCTCGGGCAAGCTCACGGACTCGCCCCGACCGAGCTCCATCACGGGCTGCCCGGTGCGGTCGAGCCACGTCCTGGCCCAGGTGATCGGGCCGGCAAGGCTGACGCCGGTGAAGGTGCCGCCGGGCACGGGGAAATAGCCGGCCGGCTGGCGGTAGCTATGAACGCCCTGGAGGCTCTTCACGTCATGGTTGAACGCATAGGCGCCGCAGCTTCCGGAATTGAGCAGCACCCAGAGGAAGCGGCCGTCGTGCTTGGCTCCCCAGCGAACATCGTGGAACATGACCGCGCCGGGAAGGCCCTTGGACTCGAGGACGCGTTTCATCAGCTCCATCGGAATCAGGTTGCCTTGGTCGGCCTCGGTGCTGGTCATGACGGCGTGGCCGTTGCCCTCGGGCCGGGCATGAGAATTGAGCAGGCCCTCGGCGAAGTCGCTGGGGGGAAGCAGCTTCAGCAGGCCAAGCTGGTACTGCCAGCCGAGGCAGTCGGCCTTGAACTCGTCGAGCAGGTCGAGCACCGCGAGGTAGCCGCGGAGCTGCTCCCGGGTGGCTTCGGCAGTGAAGTCCTCGGCGTCCGCCTCCTTCCAGTGGAAGACGACCCCCTTGTCCTGCACGAACCGAAACGCCTGGTCCACGCGCGCGTCGGACACGGTATTGACCCGGTCGATCAGCCAGGCCTGGTCAACCTTGTGCTCGGAGAAGCCGATCTTGTAGAGGACGCGCGGGCCGAAATAGCCGTTGATCATGCCCATCGACGTATCGCCAAGCATGAGCGCAAGGATGCGCTGCTGGCGGATTGCCGCGAGCACCTCAAGGGCCGTGGCAGCCGCTGCCGGGGCGATCGCGCCGGCACCGTGAAGCTCGCGTGTGTCGTAGCGGATCTGGCCGGTGGAGCACCACTCGTCGAGGCGGTCCATGAACCGGGCATCGGCGGTCCAGTCGGGAGCGTCGGTCCAGACCCGCGATGCGGAGCGGCCGACACTTTCCAGTGACGCGCCGGTATTCAGCAGGGCCACCAGTCCCGGCCAGGTGCCCGAGAAATTCGAGGCCAGGAGCAGGGGGTTCTCCTTGCCCACCACGCCATCGACGGTGTGTGGGGCGTAGGTCCAGTGCACGAAAACGCCGACGACCGGGTCGTCGATCGGCCCGAGCTGGGCGATTGCCTGGTCGGGACGCGTCAGGTAATCCTGGATGACGTAAGGTGAACGCCCCAGCTTCCTGAGCGCGGCGACCAGTTGCTCGGTCGTCTCACGCGACAGAGCCAGCGCCCATTCGTTGGGCTTGGACCGATAGTCCCCGGGCCAGAAAATCGCAACCTTCTTGGACATGGTAGACCCGGGTGAGAGAAGAGTACACTGTGGTCAGCGATCAACCCAGAGTGTATATTGCCCATTCAGGGCATGCTACGCCCTGGCGACGGCGGCGTCCCAGGAGACCTCGAGCTGTCGGCGATTTGATCCATTCCGACCCGGATTTCGAGACACCGGCAATGTATGACCTCGTGGTGATCGGTGGGGGCTCAGGGGGTTTGCACCTGGCCACGTTGGCCGCACGTGTCGGCGCCAAGGTCGCCCTGATCGACAAGAGGCCTCCCGGAGAAAAAGGCTGGTTGGCGGCGTGGGTGCCCAGCAAGGGTTTGGTGCAGGCGGCCCGGCTGGTCCGGCAGATTCGCGGAGCCGGTGAATTCGGAATCCACGTCGAGCCGCCCCGCGTCGATCTTGCCGCGGTGCTGAACCGGCTGCGCAGCGTGTCCCAGGCGTCGGCCGCGGATCGTTCGGACGAGGCTCTCGCGGCCCGCGGAATCGACGTCTTCCACGGGACGGCCGCCTTCGAAGCCTACGACATGGTATTACTGAACGGCACCGGGCGTATCGAGGGGCAGCGGTTCGTGATCGCCACCGGCTCGCGGCCGGCGCCGCCGCAGATCCCCGGACTGAGCGAGGCCGGATCCCTCGACGACGCTTCACTCTGGTCGCTCACCCAGGTGCCCGAGAGCCTGACCGTCATCGGGGCCGGTTCGATCGGCATGGAGTTCGCCCAGGTCTTCGCCCGGCTGGGATCGAAAGTGACCGTCCTGACCGATGAGGACCGGGTCCTCCCCCGCGAGGATCCCGAAATCTCCGGGCACGTCGCCTGCATGCTCACCGGCGAGGGCATCACGATCAAGCGGCGGGCGGTGATCGAGAAGATCGAGCAGCGCGGCGATCAGAAAGTCTGCATTTACAACGACGGGGACACCGGCGAGCGTACTGAAGTCTCGTCCGCGGAGACCCTCTGCGCCTCGGCCCGGCTCGCCAACGTCGAGCACTTGAACCTCGAGGCCGTGGGAGTCCATGCCGATCCCGAGCACGGCATCGAGGTCAATGAACTGCTCCAGACCCACGCGGTCCGCGTCTTCGCGATCGGCGACGTGTTGCAGCGCCACCAGTACACACACGCGGCCGAGGCCGAGGCCGAAGTCGCCTTCCAGAACGCCGTGCTTCGCCGCCGCCGCAAGATCGATTACACCAGCCTCCCGTGGGCCACGTTTCTTGATCCCGAGGTGGCGACCGTCGGTATCGCCGCAGCCCAGGCCAAGGCCGATGACCTCGAGCATCACGTTTTCCGCGTCAACTATGCCGACATCGACCGCGCGCGTATTGACGGCCGGCCGGAGGGCTTTGCCAAGGTGGTCGCCTCGCCCTCGGGAAAGATTCTGGGCGCGACCATCCTTGGCGTGCAGGCCAGTCTGGTATTGCAGCAACTTGTGCTGGCAATGGACGCGGGGCTCGGCCTGGGCGAGCTTGCCGAGACGACCCAGATCTATCCGACCTACGGTCAGGTGATTCGCGAGCTCGCCGGCCAGTTCCAGGCAACCCGCCAGCGGGGCTTCATGGCGACAGCGCTCCGGTTCTTCTACGGCTTCCAGCCCCGCACCGCTGCCGTCGACGGAGCGTCTTCCCGCACGCCAGACGCTCCCCATGGATCTGCTGACGATGCGAGCGCCGCGTCCCATTCGACCGGCCCCGCACACGGACATGGTCACTGAACCGGCGGTATTTCACCAGCCAGGGCTTGGAAGCGATGGAACGAAAGGTCGCTCTCGTTGCAGGAGCCAGCGGCATCATTGGCCGCGGGATCGTCGAGTGCCTCACCCAGCGCGGGGACTGGGAAGTCATCGCCCTGGCCCGGAAACCCTCCGACGCCGTGAATCACGCTCGATTCGTATCGGTAGACCTGCTCGACCCCAGGGACTGTCACGACAAGCTCGGGACGCTGAGCGACATCACCCACGTCTTTTATGCGGCGTACAAGGAGCAGCCCTCCGAGCCCGGCCAGGTGGCCGTCAACGGCGCGATGCTCCGCAACCTGGTCCAGGTCGTCGAGGCCGCCGCACCCGGCCTGGTGCATATCAACCAGATGCAGGGAGCCAAAGCCTACGGCTGCCAGTTCGGACCTTTCAAGACGCCCGCCAAGGAGACCGACCCGCGGCATTTCCCGCCGAACTTTTACTATGACCAGGAAGACTTCCTGCGCGAACGACAGCAGGGCAAGGCCTGGACATGGTCGGCGCTGCGGCCCAACCTCGTGATCGGACCGGGCGCCGGGCACCCCATGAACATGATCATGGTGATCGCCGTTTATGCCGTCATCTGCCGTGAGCTGGGTATCCCGCTCTGGTTCCCGGGAACTCACGCCGGATTTAGCATACTCCTGGAGGCCACGGATGTGGCGCACCTGGCCAGCGCAGCCATCTGGACCGCGACCGAGCCGCGCTGCGGCAACGAGGTCTTCAATATCACCAACGGCGACTACTTCCGATGGCAGCACCTCTGGCCCGGCTTCGCCGATTACTTCGGTATGAAGGCTGCGCCGCCCTTGCCGATCCCGCTGGCGGAGATGATGGCCGACAAGGGCCACGTCTGGGAGCAGATGACCCAGAAATCTGGGCTGCGTCCCTATCGCCTGGACCAGCTCGTCTCCTGGGGATTCGGCGAGTTCGCCTTCCGGATCCCGTACGACACCATCTCCGACACCACCAAGGCTCGGCGCTACGGGTTTCACGACGTGGTCGAGACCGAGGAGATGTTCCGGCGCAAGTTCACGGAGCTCAGGGAGCAGAAATACATTCCCTGAAAACCCGGGCAACGTCGTCAACGGCGAATTCGCAGCGCTCCAGGGGCGACCGGCCCGACCCCGATCAGGCCGTGGCGGCGTCCAGCGGACTGCGCCAGATTGGCTGCACGGGGAAGAGGATGCGAGCGGCGTCGAGGGCCGTTGCGGTCGAGGCCACGAATCCTTCGTCGCTGGTCGTGGAATCGACGCTGGTGTGACCCATCAGCAAGCGCACCAGAGTCTGGGGCGAGAGGGTCAGGTGGCGGCGGCTGAGCTTGTCGGGCTCGATCCGGGTGTTCTTCCCCTCGATGTGAATCAGCCAGCGGTGATCGTCGCTGGTGATCCCCAGCTCCAGAGGCAGGGCACAGCCCGCTGCCGCAGCGCGTCGGCTCAGTTCCGGAAGAATGCACTTGAGGAACCCGCCCGCGTCGGGAATGTGATACATCGAGAGGGCCGTGTCGACGATGTCCTGGTCCATCAACCGGCCGGCCGCGCTCAGGAATGCCTCGATGACCGGATGGTTGGCAGGGGCATGGACCGTGACCTGAGGATACGCACGCTCAAGGGCTTCGGCGCGCACGCGGCCCAGCAGCGAACGAAGCGCCTGCGGATGCGCCGGATCGGAGGCGATCTCGAGAATCTTGTGGTCCTTCACGAAGGCATAACCGCGCACGGTTTCACCCTGACAGGCAACCCAGATGACGTGGGCGTACCGACGGCCGATCATCCACCGCCAATATTCCTCGGATCGGATGACCGTTCCGGTGACCTGGGCGTACTGCATATCGTAGAGCGACATCAGGCCGGCAAGCTCGACCTGTCGCCAGGGACGGACATGCCAGAAGCCTGCCCGTCCCTCGATCAGCCCGTCACTGACCTGGGGGAGGTTGCGGCTGAGGGCCTGGGCGTGAGTCTGCCGCCCGCAAACACCCCACCCGAGCGGTCGATAGAACTGAGGCATCCCGGTCGTCAGCGCCTGGAGCGCGTGCCCCGTCGCCCGGGCCCGCTCGTCCGCCAGACGCATCAGGTTCTGGGCGAATCCCAGACCCCGAAACTCAGGCAGTGTTCCTACCCACATCACGCCATTGATCGGCACCGAGGCACAACCATAACGAATCTCACGCTCCGTGAGGTGAGCATGGCTGACCACGCGTCCATCAACCTTGGCCAGCAGACGCTGCTCGGGGCGATAGGCCGGATCGCTCAAGGCGCCGAGGAATGACTCTCGATCCGGACCATGAAACACGTGGAGCAAGGTCTGGTACACGGCTTCATGGTCGGCTTCGGTTCCAAGGCTGTACTCGACCGAGCCGCGGCGAAACGGCAAGCGTAACGCCGACGATGGAGCTTTCATCGGGTCGCCCATTCTGGGGACACGTCGCGCGGGGCGGGGACTGTCAGCCGAAGACCAAGAGTATCCAACGCTACTCATCACGCAACGCCTTGCTCACATTGTACGAGCTAAGAATCGCCTCTGCCTCAAGGTAGTTACCGACCTTGCGGCTTTTTCGACACCTGAGTTTACCGGTTCTATCGACTGCACTCGAACCCAACACTGTTTCAAATTAAACCCAAATCAACCTCTCGAGTTGCTATTTAAGGATCCAGCCCGGAGCCCAAACCCATCATTGATTTGTGCAAGCGCTGTGCCGAATGGAGCACGAAGGCGTACTCGCGACCATCCGCCAGGCGATTCCATTCCAGGCCCGCAAGGACTTGCGACCTGCGGACTTGAAGCGAATGAACTGGTTCCCGCACCAGTTCCTGGAGTGCTTCATTGATGGCTCGGATGGCCCGAAAACGAGCAATCCTCTCCGGCTTGGTGCTGCTTTCTCGCGCAATCGCCTCATGCTTCTCATTAATCAAGTTACGAACCTGGGGCGAAAGTGGTTCGGAGAGATGGCGATCCGGATTATAAACCAGGTCGCGGAGGCCCCGCTCCAGCGTTGCAAGCTCTGATGATGTGGCAGTTTGCTCAGGTAGACCCAGCCAGGCGGTCAAGGAGAGGGTGAGGAATTCCGGAGGCTCGATACCGAAGAATCGCCGGGCGATGGAGTTGCCCAGCTCGTCGTACTTCGCCCCGCCGATTCCGTGGATGAACAGATCGCCCAGCAGGTAGCGGCAGAACATGGTCGTTGTCAGCGCCCTGGTGCGCAGGCGAATCGACCGGGTGGCGAGATCATGCAGCCGTTCCACGGCGCAGCAAGCCTCGCGATCAGGGGACAGGGGCAGCTCGATCAGGGGGTCGTCTTCGCCGGCGATCCGCAAGAACATCGTGCGCGATCCCTGAAGTACGAGCAGAGGCCGCCGGCGGGGTTGTCCCTGCCGCCAGACCCAGAACGGGGCCTCACGCCACTCACCCTGGACGCCGAGCGCGGAGACCGGATGGTTCTTGCTGCGGATGCCGTAGACCGCGCGATACTCGGCCAGGGCAGCGTTGTGGATCCGCTGGAATCGGGGAAGCTGGGCCAGCAGATGGGACGCGAACCAGAAGAAGCCCTCGGTCTGGCAGACCTGGCTCAGGGGAATCTCCAGGTTGGAGCCGCCCCAGTGACCCTCCAGCTCGCGCCGGGCCAGGGCAATCCGCATTCCCAGAGTCCGCTGGCCTTCCGCCCGGCGCACGGCACGAGGCCAGAAATCCTCGATGATCGGATCGGCAACGACCTCGCCAAGGACTTGCCGCGCGCGATCGCCAAACGAGGCGAAAAGGGCCTCGTCATGGACCGCCAGGTCCTCGTAAGGCATCTCTCCCCTCCACTGATCGAACTCGACCCGCACATTCTGGATGCGGTCCTTGCCGACCCTGGGAATCCGGATCGAGGCCGACTTGGGTAAGTCGTCGTCCACAATAAGGTTCAATCCCAGGCCGCCGTGTGCCCTGGCAAGCACGGCCGTGGCGAAGTTCTTGACCCAGACGCCGGGGTGAAAGAGCTCGGGCTGATGGCCGGTGATCACCAGTGGCGTGATCACCGAGTCGCCGGAGCACGGCCCGCGCTCGGGGACGTCCAGTCCATGGCCGCGGAGGAAATTGCATGCGGCCGCAATGACCTCACGATGAACAAGGCCGCGCAGCATGCCGGCGCGGCGGCCCTGGAAATCATGATCCCAGCCCGCGAGCCTTTCCTCATTGCGTGTGAACTGGGCTGCCACCTCGGCGAGTGGTGGCACCGCCAGCAGGCCGCCGTCATTCGAGGGAGCCCGCAGGCGATGGCCCTTCTTCATCCTCGACATCCTCCGGCCACTTCAAGCCCCGCCCTGTTCAGGGCTTTCTGGAGGACTTGCTTGTAATGGTTCAGCCGGAATGAAGAATCGTCGAGCGAACCGCCGAATGCACGCTCCTCGTCCAGGTAGATGAGCGGCACCGGAACCTCCACGATCGAGAGTCCGTGCTGCACGGCCTGCACCCAAACCTGAAGCGGCATGGCGTAGCCGTGATCCGTGATGTCGAAGACCTCGAGGGCCGATCTGCGATAGGCTTTGAAGCCGCAGAACGCGTCGGTGAGGTTCAACCCCAGGCATTCGTTGAGCCAGCGCGTGACCTCCATGTTGATCCGCCGGCGCTCTTCGGGAGGTCTCTGGTTCGGATCGAAGACCCGGAGATAACGGCTCCCCGAGACGATATCGGCCTCCCTGAGCCGCCTGGCGAGCTCGGAAATCCGGGCGGGCTCGTGCTGGCCGTCGCAATCCAGCGTCACCAGAGCGTCGTAGCCCCCCTCGATCGTGTGCCGGAACGCGGTGCGCAAACCTGCTCCGTAACCCAGGTTGCGTGGGTGCCGGAGCACCTTCACCGCGGCAAAGCGGCGGAGCAAGGCGGGTGTCTGGTCGGTCGAGCCATCATCGACAACCAGGATATTCTCGGCGTGGCGAGATACCTCTCGCAGCACGTCCTCGAGATACTTCTCTTCATTATGTACGGGAATGGCGGTGAGGAGTCTCATCGACGGGACCGCTGAATCTGAAGGAAGAGATCCGGGCTGGTGAAGGCTCGACCACGGTGCATTCACAAGACCTACGCATTCTAGGTCAGGGCACCTGGAAGTCAACGTGGGGGAGGATTCCGAACGGAAGTCGCCACTCTGAAGGCGTTTCCTACCTCCGTGACCGGCGCCTGAAGGCACGGTTCCATGACGGGCGTTTCCGGGTGACAGCCGACGCGAACCGCCGACCGCCTGCTTGGTTCGGCTGCCGTCGATATTGGAGGGTCCGAACCGGGCACCGCCATCGTGAACGGCTGCATCCTAACTTGTTGAGATTTGTTGAGGTTTTCGAAGGTTCATAGCCCCAAGACGCACCGGTCGACGACTTAAACCGTTTCCTGACATGGTCTTAAGAATATGTTTAATGAACATACGCATCGTAAAATTCCCGGAAATTCTTAACTTTTGGCGAGGTGGCACAGTCGAAATTGCTCCGGGCCAGAGGCAAGTTGTTCGGCGACGCTCTCCTGTCCGACCGTTGCGACATTCCCCCGCTGGCTACTGCCTGCCACAGACCGCCGGTTTGCCAAAGACCGAACGGGGCCCGATCTCGACGAGCGGTCCTTCCATATTCAGTATGTCACCGAACCGGTCGATCGCTTCGGACAAATCAAACTTTTCCTCCCCACACGCCACCGCCCATCTGTTGGGCGGAAGGAGCCACCTACTTTCCGCCACATAAGGAAACGTGGTTGGCCCCAACGTCCCACGCTCACCGGTGCTGGACGGCCGTGCGGTTAAGAAAAGTCGAGAAAACCGGAGTTCAGTGAGCGGAAGGCCCGCACACTTTATGGAACCAAGGAAACGTGGGTGGCCCTTTGGACCAAGCCGTGCCTCGCCGTGAATCAGGCAGCTTCAGTCCGACTGGTTATTGAATAGTTCGGCCCGCAGATAGAAAATCAAAGGGATACGTGCGCACACGAGGGCTGATTTTGCGGGTAGTAACATAGCGTTGCGTGCGTCCGCTGGTAGTCAGTCGACGGAGGAAAGTTGCCCGTGAATGACGCCTTGGGCACGATTCGAGGAAAGCTCTCCACGCTTTCGACCGAGATCCTTGCAGGCCGATTTGACCATGCCAGTCAGGCCTGGGGTGGAGCTGATGTCGCTATCACAGACCGTCCGCCTAAGCCTAGCAGCGCGGACGATTTTTATCCTGAGCCCAGGTATGTCGTCACTAAACATGCACTCGAACTGAGCTGGCTGTTCGAGAGCCTCCGGGACATCTTCTCTCCGGTCCTTGATGGCGCTACGAAGATCGAATTCTACGGCCGTCTCGCGAACGCCGCCAACCACTACGTGGCGAGGTTCGCTGGGCAAGCGCGTACTGCTCAAGACCTGCTCTTCGCAGTAGCACATGAAGCATTCGCGATTCTGGATGAGATGGAAGACGGCGAATTTCATTTCCTGTTGGTCGCGGTCGGAAACACGATCTGGGACGACCTCGTAGATGAAGCCGAACGTTCCGGCTATCTCGGCCCCGAAGCAACGCGCCGCTTTTTTGAGGACATGGAGAAGAGGCACCATGATGCTTGACATCTCCAAGTCCGCGAAGTCATTCCTTGAAGCTCTGCCCGGCAAGCAATACAAGCAAATTGCAGAGCGAGTCCTTGGGCTCTCAGTAAACCAAGATCCGCATGATTCACGCCATCTGTCGGGATACCCCGGTTATAAGCGCATCGACCAAGGAGAGTATCGGATCGTCTTCTATGTCGAGGGAAATGTTATTCGCGTGCCCTGTATCGGGAAGCGAAACGATGACGAGGTTTATCGACAACTCGGCCGCAAGGGGTAAGCCGAGAAGAGCCACCTAATCACGGACCGACGCTGAAATGGCCCGCCATCGCGGTTTTCGTGCTATCATAGGTCTGCCCGGCGGGCCGGGGCCGCCGCATACGCGACTACCGCCACGGGGGCGTCATCATAAGCAACGAGGGGATCATTACCTCGGGGTCGAAGAGGCCGCGAAGTTCCTTGGAGTCGTACCGAAAACCATCCGGATATGGCGAGACCGAGGCAGGATTCCCGAGTGCCGCCTTCCCGCAAATAACTATCGCATGTTCACGAGGGCTGACCTGCGGAAACTGCTCGAACAGATCAAGCGGTCACGCAAAGGAACAAGAAGCACCCGATGAGCCTTTCCACTTGGGTGAGAGAGCAAGTCGAAGCCCGAGCAAGGCACCACCGCTTGGTCTGGGTTCACGACTCGTATGAACTTCTTGAAGCTGGCGAGATTCCGGTCCTTCAACTGGACCTCGTCTCCACAGGACATACCCTGCTTTCAGTCAGAAACGCCCTGCAACTGCGTGAGGCATTGGAGGGCCGCGATCCGTTGACGGCGAAACTGGTCTTGCTCGACCAATCGTACACGCTCCGCGATCCTCACTTATTGCCCAAGGACGCCCTGCCTGGTGACCTGCTGCCCTTGCGAGCGCCCGATTGGAAGCCCCTGGTGGATGCGGAGGCATTCTTCAAGCCGACCGTGCGGGGGTTCCTCTGCCATCTCACCGGCGACGAGCAGTGGCCGGCCGCGGTCAACGTGTATCCATATGAGAAACTGGCACGCGACGACCCTCATCGGTTCGCGCGAGCCTACGATACGTTTCGCCGGACGGGACACGCGCCTTGCGATGATGACTTGGTCATCGTCGGCGCAAGTGCTTTCTTCGGTACCGACCTGTTCGAGGTCAGTCAGCCGTTGGCCGCACTGGAACTCGCCTTTCATCAACGACCGAAATGGGACGCTTTGCGGGACTTGTTCAATGCGGCCGAGATGGAAGTGATCCGCAACCGCTTGCAGGCGATGCCACAGCCCATCGGCGACCTCTTCGGTGCAAACGAGGAGAACGCTCGGCTGGCGCTCGTTGCCCTGGTGATCCTGCGGCAGCACCTCGACGAGCCCGGACGGCATCTTCCCATTCTTTCGCCATCCTTAGCGCAGTACCAGGATTGCACTGTCGGGCTTTCCACTGAGGCCCCAGCTTGGTTTGTCGAGGAGGAAGTGCCGCGATTCGAGAAACTGATCGGCGACACCTTTCGCAAGCACATTCGCACGTCCCTGCAATTAGACAACAAGGCCCAGGCCCGGGCATTTGCCCAACGGGAGCGGTTTTCCAGCAAACTCCGGGCGTTGACACCTTTCGCCATTATGGCAGACACGGAGTCGGCCCAACTCGACGGCAAACAAGACTTCTCGCTAGACAGATTGGTGCCCGAATTCCAGGAAGTCAAGCGCAGGCTGCTCGACCTGCTGGACGCCACGAAGCCATTGATCGAACGCCTGAATCTTACGGCGTTGCGAGACCAGTCCATTGCCAAGGTCCTCGACATTTTTGACAAACGGGGCTTTTACCAACTCGATCAGCTCGTCGGCCGGTTGAACAGCCTGATCCGCGACGTGGAGGGGCCGGCACGGCGGCAGTGGAAGACGGTGTTTGGTTTCGAGGACGTGTGGGCCAAGGAGGTCCGCGAGTGCCGCGATGCAATGAGCACCGCCAGTAGGCTCCGCGACGACCTTGATTACCTGTTCGGCAGGTTGCTCGAAGCCCGCTACGGAGAACTTGTTCCCGGAGAGTTCCTCACGACCGACCAGTTCTACGAGAAGTGGATCGGGCCGCGACGCCGAGGTGCACAAGGCGAGGTACGCAAAGCGGTCGTGCTCATCATTGACAGCATGAGGCTCGACATTTGGCGGCAATTGATCCAGCCAGCATTGGAGAGGGAGTACCAGGTTGAAGAGGTTCTTGGACTGGCCAGGCTGCCGTCGGAAACTCGTGTTTCCCGACGAGCGTTCTTCGCCGGCAAACCCCCTGGCCAGGTACCGACGGCAGGAAAGGAGTCCGACCTTCTGGCCGACCAGCTCTCTCGGTTCCATGCCGTGACAGTCACATTGGAGACCGTTCGCGTTCAACGCCCAGGGCTCGTGTATGCCGTCCAGGCCAAGGACCAAGCCACCTACGCCGGCGTATTCGACTTTGCCGACAGGCTATCTCACGACGTGGACTGGGACCCGCATACTGTTCAAGAAGCCCTTCGTCCCCTCATACGCGAAGTCCGCGCCGTGCTCGCCGAGGCGGGACCGGAAACCCTCGTCTTCCTCGCCGCCGACCACGGACACAACCGTCTCCAGGGCGGCCGGGCTGTTTACCTCGACGACGCCGACGACGTGGGATACTTCTCGGCCTACGTCACGAAACGAGTTGACGGGCAAAACGCTGCTCACGTTTTCCAGATAGAAGCTCGAACGCTTGGTCACAATTTGCCTGGTTGGTTCGCCTTTCCCAAGCCCGGCTTCTACCTCCGCCGAGCCAACGACACTACTGGACGCCCTGGCGCAGGTTACCGTCACGGCGGACTGAGCCTCTTCGAGGTCGTCGTGCCCTTGGTTTGCCTTCGCCATAGGGAAGCACCGACCAAGGTCTATGTTAAGTCCAAGACGCGAGAAAGCGTGGTAACTGGGATGCTTTCCACGGTGGCGGTCAGCTTGTCTGCTGATGGCATCGTCGCTTCCCCACTGAAACTCGTCGCCAACACCGCCGACATCGAGCCGATCATTGTCTCCGGAGTTTCTTCAACCCCCAAAACGGTAACCCTTCGATACACACCGACCGCGCCTGGTCGTCAGAAACTGAAAATTACCGCTTATTTAGCAGACGAGGCGGTGGGCACCGCGGAACTCGAGGTCAACGCAGCACCGGCACCGCTGGAGGAAGACCCCGCGAAGGCCAAGCTCAAGAAGCTCTTTGGAGACGCATAGAAGTGGGTCATCTACAGGGAAAGGCACGTGAAGCTTTCGGCCGGCTGGTCGTGGAGAAGCGGCGCACCCGCATTTCCGACCTGAAGGAATTCCCACGCTACGTTATCGAGTACCTCATCAACCAGTTCTGCCCGGGCGAAGACTTCGACGCTGAAATTGCCTCCGTACGTCGGAAACTGGCCAGCAACTACGCTTCCCCGGCGGACGCCCCGCGTATCCTGCACCAGTTGAAGCAGAAGCGCCAATTGGACCTGATTGCCCGTGCCGAGGTCCGCCTGGAGACAAGCGAAGACAAATACTGGGCGGCGATCGCTGCGCTGAACGAGCGAAACATTCACATCAGCGAGAACTTGATCAACAAGTATCCCCGGCTCATGGGTGGAATGTGGGGAATCGTCGAATTAAGGTATGACGAAGCCCAGGTGTGGAAGAACAAAGTTACCCCGCTCCTGCTTGCAGACTTCACTCCCTTCCAGCACGGCAGAATCGACATCGAGGAGTTTCTTCAGAAGCGGGCCAACTTCACCCGCGATGAATGGCTCGACCTGATCGTCAACACTGTCGGCCTCAACCCCGAGGTACACACGCTCCGCCAGAAACTCCTAATCGTCTTGCGACTTGTACCGATGGCCGAGCGCATGGTTCACCTCATCGAGCTGGGACCGCGGGAAACCGGCAAGAGCTACGGTTACAAGAACCTCTCCTACTACTCGTACATGCTCTCCGGCGGGCGGGCCACGCCGGCGGCGCTTTTTGTCCACGGTGGGACCGGCAAGCCGGGACTTGTCGCCCAGTTCGACACACTCATCTTCGACGAGATCGCCAACACGGAATTCAGAGATCCCACGGCTACCGTCTCCATCTTCAAGGATTACATGGAGTACGGCAATTTCAGCCTCGGCCGCTTCCAGGTGAAAGGCGAAGCGTCGATTGTGTTCATCGGGAACATCGACATCCTCGGCAAGCTTCCTCACGAGAAGTACGAGCATCTGTTCGAGCCACTGCCCGAGGAACTGGTGGATACTGCTCTGTTTGAGCGAATCCATGGCTTCGTCCCCGGCTGGGAGATGCCCAAGCTCACTGACGCGAGCTTCGCCGACGGCTACGGCTTCACGTTGGACTACTTCGCCGAATTGCTCCACCTGCTTCGCACGACGCTACTTCCCGTTGACCCGGGCGAACGTTACCGCTTGCACAATGCCAAGAGCCGCGACGCGGAAGCGATCCACAAAATCGTCCGCGGGTTGATGAAGCTTTTGCATCCGGATGGCAAGGCCACCAACGAGGAGTTGGCGGAATACGTCGCGTTGGCCGGGGAATGCCGCCAACGGGTCAAGGACCAACTCTGCGTTATCGCCCCGGGGGAGTACACCCAATACACGGTGGAATACGAGATCAACGGCACCCGGGCCCCGACGGCCCCACCCGAGCGGTCTCGGAGGCGTGCCTTGCACCTACCGGCCGAGCCGCAAATTGGCTTGGTCGTAGGTCTGGCTGTTTCCGGCGACAGCGCCGGCACCCTCCAGTTGATCGAGGTCATCGCCCAGAAAGGGCATGGAGCCTTGAACCGCCTCGGTTCAATGGGCAAGAACATGAAGGAGTCGGTGAAGGCGGCTTACGACTTCGTCTCTCACCGCCGCAAATCGTTGCAGATCGTTTCCGAATTCAAAGATGGTTACGACCTGTCGATCCTGGCGCTCCAAGGCGGAATACCCAAAGAGGGGCCGTCCGCTGGCTTGGCCTTCGCGATCGGCATCGTCTCAGTCCTCACACAACGCAAGGTCCGCAATGATGTCGCTGTGACCGGCGAGATCACGCTTCACGGCACCATCCTGGGTGTCGGCGGACTGGCCCAGAAGATTGCCGCTGCCCGTGACGCAGGATCAAGAAAGGTGATTCTCCCCAAAGAGAACCAACGCGAGGTCGATGAGTTCCCGTCCGAGGTTTCTAGCGGATTGCAGCTAGTCTTTGTCGAAAAGGCCGACGAAGCATTCCGGGAGGCCTTCGTATGACCAAGCCAATCTCATCGCGGGCGCGTCGGACCTACTTCAACAACCCGCTCGTCGAGGAGAGCCTGCTGCATCTTGGCGCGGCCGTCGATCATTCCACATCAATGGAATTCCGCGAATACCTTGAAAAGCAACTCCACCACAACAGCCAGAAGACCAGAGGTCGATTCGCTCAGTATATTTCCCAACGATTTTCCCACGACGGAGTGATGAACCGCGACCTGGCTCGTGCGATTGCCCGATTCGGCGATTCCCGCGTCGGCCGGGAAATCCTCTACTTCGAGATGCTCCGTGCCGCACCCCTCTTGCAGGAAATCGCGTCTTTGTGGCTGGCTGAGGTGCCGCCCCAAGGAGTTGCACGCTCAGCGCTGCTCGCGTTCCTGGAGCCGCGACTCGGCGGTCGGAGTGCCGAGCAGGTGGCCCAAGCCGCCGTGGCCACCTTCCGCCGCTGCAACAAGCTCAGCTCGCCCAAGCTGGCAATCTACCACGCGGTCTGGACTGAACCTCCCATCGAGGCTTTCTGTTACGCCCTGGCGATCCTGTACCCCGAGCCAACCATGGTTAAAGTGGACCTGTTTGCGGGCACCCCCATTCTTCGGGCTGTGCTTTGGCCGCAGCCAGCCATCGAGGGACTTCTGAAGCAGGCGGAGCAGCTCGGCCATATCAGCAAAATCTCCCAGTTGGACCAGTACCACCAGTTCACACTCGCCGGCACCGGGCAAGAGCGGCTTGCCCTGCTGTTCGGTGAACAGAAGACCGAGACGGTGAAGGTCTCGCCGCCCCTCCGTTTAGTACCACCGCCCACGCTCACTTCGGCGACCAAGAGGTCGGTGCCGCTCATACCGGCGAAAACCGAGCCCGAGAAGCGGGCCGCAGCCAGCAAGTCCACGAAGAAACGTGGTAACGGGGCCGGCACCGGCGGCACGCGCGATTTCTGTTGACCCCGGGAACGTAGCCGACGATGGACGACATTCAGAACCTACCTGCTGACGGCATCCTTCAGGCGTTGGCCAAATTGTTCAGGGCCGACGCCCACGATCGGCAGGTTTACTGTGTTTTCGGTCTCTACGAGCGACTCCGGCCGTTCCAGAAGCGGTTGCGAGAGCAGGTCCAGAAGGGGAGCTTCAACGAGCGAGGGCAGGTAAAGTATCTCTCCCTCAACCGCGACATTCTTGAGCACATGAAGGTGCGGGGCGTGTACGACCGCGCAGCCGACCTTGCCCGCCGCCGCAGGGACATAGAGTTCCGGCAAATCCTTTCCGATAGTTTCCGCGACCTCGTAACCAGAGAGATCGAGGCCGAAGGAATCCTGGGCTTGGTACTGGCCGATTTTGAGCTTCTTTACGCTTACGATCTAGGCAATCACGACATCCCCATAGCCCGTCACGTAGCGATCAATGGCAAGCGAATATGTCTCTTGGTGCCGGGCCAGATGCGTGACCGTCGCCTCTGGATCTTCGATGACGATCCCGAGTCCCGATGTGAGTTCCCCGATGCCCTGGTGTTTAGGAACTCGAGTTGGGTGTTTGAACTGACCAATTGATACATCAGTTCTTTCCCCCCCTCTGACAGAGGGTAAGGGCCAATCATGGGCAAGCAACGCGACAAGGCCAGTCCGGGACAAATGGGTCTCACCAAGGACTTCGTTGCGGTTCCACGACAGCTGCGGATGAGCTACGAACAGAAAGGAGCGCCTCAAGATAATCCCGAGTACAAGCCATTTGTGCCTGGCCCGAACCCGGAGTTGCCCGAGTACATCCGTCGGCACACAACTCCCTACAATTCCAAGCATGACACTTATGATGTTGCCGCCTTCGACCGTGACATCGTGGTGGACAAGGCCGCGCCGCCCAAGGCCATCTACGACATGCATACCTACTGGTCGAAGAAGCACTGGGCGGCGATCCGCGAGTACATCCGCCACTACCTGCCGGAGAAGCACTATCCACGCGGCAACGGCCTGGTTCTCGACTGCTTCAGTGGCTCCGGAATGACGGGCGTGGCGGCCATGATGGAGGACCGACCTTGTGTCCTGATCGACGTTTCACCCGTCGCCGCCTTCATATCACACTGCTATACTCAGCCGGTCGATCCTGATGCACTCCAGGCCGCCTACAACCGGATGATTACCCAGGAATACCCGCCTGAACTGAAGAAGAAACTCCGCTCGACGACTGGGCGTGAGATCCGCAACCTGACCGCAGAACTCGACTGGCTTTTCGAGACGCGCTGCGACCGGTGCGGAGGCAAGGCCACGACCGAATACGTGGTCTACTCTGAACGCTTTCAGTGTCCCAAGTGCAGCGAGATTGTGCCCCTCTGCGACTGCCCTGAGGCCAAAGTAGCCTATCTTGTCGGAAGCACGAGGCAACAGAAAACCGAGCTGAAAAAACGCCGCGTTTGCCCACACTGTCTGCAAAAGGCTCACGGCGAAACACACCGGGACTTCGTGGTGTCCACTCGGACCAAGAAGTTCGGGGCTGTACCTGTGCGAGTGCGCTACAAGTGCCGGGCTGGCTGCAAACCGGCCGTCGATGAGCGAAGCCACAACGAGGACGCACGCACGAAGAAGGCCCGGTTCTTCACGGAGTGCGACCTCGCAAAGATCGACGAGATCGAGAAGACGCAGATCCCGCACTGGTTTCCGAATCGTAAAATGATGGACGTGGAAGATGACTCGAAGCCGTGGGGCGTCAAGTGGCGGGCTGGGACGAGCAACTTCCGTTCAGTTTCGGCGATCTACGCCAAACGCAACCTGTGGGCACTCGCGGCATGGCGTACGGCACGGCGTGTCCTGTGTCCCATGGACGAATGGCTCGACGTGTCCTTGTCGGTCGCCTCGCTGACTTGCAGCCGTATGCTGACGGAGCAAAAGAGGGCAATCACGAAGGGAACCTACTATCTTCCGCAAGTGAGCCGCTGCATCAAGCCTACGAATGCACTCGAATACAGCCAGCGTGTGCTGGCCGCCGTGCAGACAGGTCTGGCGTCCGCTGTAGGCAGCGCGATTGCGAGCAACGGTTCGGCGATCCAGGAGCCCTTAGGCGAGTCAACGGTAGATTACGTGTTCATTTATCCGCCGTATGTTGGTAAAATCCAATATGGTGAACTCAACTTCGTCTGGGAATCGTGGCTTGGTTTCGATGGGGCCTGGCTTAAGAACGAGCTCGTTGTCAATCCATACCGCGGAAAGACCATTGAGGACTGGGACACCGGCATGCGGACGGTGCTGGCGAAAGTCTACGCCGCACTCAAGCCGGCGCATTGGCTATCGCTCTGCTACCACGACACAGACCCGCCAACTTGGACTCGGGTCCAGAACATGCTGTTGGATATTGGGTTCGAAATCCATACTGTCACCGTTCTCGACCCGAAGCAGAAGAGCAGCAACCAAATCACGGCTGAGAAAGTCGTCAAGAGTGACCTCGTGCTGAACTGCCGAAAGGCGCGACCTGGCGAAGTGACACGGGATGGTTATGGTGGCGAGGTCGGGCTCGTCTCGCACCGAGTCCGCGACATCCTCATCGAGATACTCTCGCACCTCGGTGGTCAAACCCGCGATCGACTCTGGGACATTGTCCTGAAGCGCCTCCTCATCCGTGGCCAGATGGCCGAACACTCATTCGACCACATCCTTGACGACGTGGCCTTCCGCTCGGAATCCGGCCGCTGGTTCTTGAAAGAAGAGTTCGAAGCCCTCTCCCAGGGTGACATTAAGAATGAGGAGGCAGCCGGGACCGCGCTGCTGCGGTTTACACGCCTTCGCTGTGCCGGGGTGCCCGTCAACTTCGCCGCCACGATCGCCCTGTCGTCACCACGCTTGGCTGATGGGGAGATCGACGAAGGCGAGGTCGAGAACCACATCAAGACCCGGTTGATCGACGACAAGGCAGTCGCCAAGAAGTTCGAGCTGGGCGGCCGGATGAAGGGCGTCGAGTTCTACGATTGCCTGTTCTTCTATCTGACCCGCTGGCTCAAGGCACGACCGTCCGGGCAGACTCCTCGGAGAAACCTCGCCGAGTTCCTGGAAGAGTACCTGGTCCACTTCAAGGATGGTGACAAGTGGCTTTACCGAGTGCCCGACGCCGCTGAGGCGGAGGCACTGCGGAAATCGCGCCAGACGGGCCTCGGGCGTCGCATCCGCCAGTACGTCGCCTTCCTCCGCGGCGAAGGGGACTTCCCGAGTGAGCGTCGGCCCGACTCGAAGACGCTCTTCTCTTGGCTCAAGCACTGTGCGAATTTTGGGCTCGCCGAGGAAGGCGTACTGCTCTTCGAGAAGGGAGGCATGGCCGGATTCCTCAGTCGCTTGTCCGAGGACGATAGGTACGACGCCGAGGACTATTACGGCCAGTGTCGCCGGAAAGCAAGCAAGCCATCCGACGAAGAAGATGACGTCGACACTGACGACATCGATGGAGCTGACGAGGAATAATGCCATGTCCGAGCTGGATTTCAGCGGGTTCGCCAACCGGCCGCCGTTGTCCAAGATTCTGAAGATCCCGCCCAAGGTGCAGAGCGTCTATTCTTTGACGCAGCACGTTTGGCATGGCGAGAGCGACGACGCCCGGCGGGAGTCCAAGAAGAAGAACAAGGTCCGACTGGAGACTCTCGACGAGTTGTACATCGACCCGGTTCGCAGCTACCTCAACCGCATCTTCGAAACCGTGGCCGAGGGGCGTGGCCAGGGCTTCTGGGTCCAGGCCGAGTTCGGCGTCGGTAAATCGCACTTACTGGCGGCAACCGCAGTCCTGGCCGTGGGCGGTCCTGCGGCGTGGGAGCGCGCCAAACAACGGGAGGACGAAGAGAAGAAGGCCGGACCGGGCGCTAGAATCGACAACTTGTGGCGAAAGAAACTTGAAAAGAAGAAGCTCTTTCCGATCGTGTTCAGCCTGGAGGGGTCCGGAGGCGGCCACGAGCGCAAGCTGGAAGATTTCATCCTCGATGAAGCCCAAGCTACCTTCGGGATACGCGAAGGCAAGCCGCTGGCCGTCTATCCCGAGGAACACCTGGCCCGGCTGTTTATGCGAGACCACCAGAAGGCGTTCAAGGACGAGTTGCGATCATTCCTGGCCGACAAGCGGCTCATGCATGGGCTGCCAGAGTATGACTACAACGAGCTGCTGGACTCGCTCAGGCGGCCAGAGTCGCAGCGAGACTCCGGCAGAGTATTGTGGGCCTTCTACCGTTACAAGAACCTTGCTCCCAACGTGCCAACCGAGCGAGGCGAGCGCTTGGGCAAGGCTGTCCGCGACATCCTGGACGCGGGTTATAACGGAGTCTTCATCGCCATCGACGAAATGTCCGAGTATCTCCGGCGAAGCCATTTCACGTCGGATGACGAGGACTGCCTGCTCACACTCTCAAGCACGCTCGCCCAGGCCCAGGGACTGCCGATCTGGATTCTCGTCGCCGCCCAGGCCGCCCACACAAACCCCAAGAAAATCATCGGCCCCGACCGGCTTCGGGAGGAACTGCTTGAGCACAAGGCGGAGAGATTCCGGGACATCGTCGTGCAGCGAACGCGGCAGATAGTCGACCCCGCGGCGGTCAAGGTTTATTACGACGGCTACCGGAACCTGGTTCCGTGGGTCAAGGCGTCAGCCAAGGAGGACTTCGAGCGGTCGTTTCCCTTCCCACCCGATGCTTTGACCGTCTTGCGAGACATTTCCAAGAAGCTGACCGGCACCCGTTCCACCATCAGCTTCCTGCACCGGGCGCTCCTGAACGCTGCCAAGGAGAACGTCAGCGAACTCATTCCTTTGTGGCGTGTGTTCGACGATCTGATGTCGTACAACGAGAACCCCTCGGCCTCATCTTCAGGGGCCATCAGCATCCGGAGCGGATTCCGAGGGGAAGTGGCCGCGCTCGAGGCCGCGCAGGCAACCCTGTTTCGCATCACGGATGGCCACCTTGCGCGGCCCCAGAACCGCTCGCGGGCGGAGCGTATCCTGAACACCCTCTTCCTGTACCACCTCGCCGGCGTGGCGGGCCTGACCAGGGAGCAGATCCTCGACGCGGTGACCGACCTCAAGCCCAACGAGGACCAGCTCGATGCCCAGCTTGGGCACTACGAGACCATTCTGGAAGAAATGCGGAGCAAGCTTCGCAACCAGATCCGCTGCCAGAAGGGCCGCTATGAATTCATACCCAAAGAAACCAGTCAATACGACGACCTGGCTTCGCGGGCGACGGAGCGGCTGAAGTCCGACCGCCAGTTGCTCTGGCAGAAGATCGACCGGCTGATGGTCCTGGCCGACCAGGACGCCCCGTCCCCGTTCAGCGGGGTCATTCCGGAGGAGGACGGACGGTTGCTGGGCCTCAAACTGACCAGTTGGCACGGCCAGGAACGCGGGGGCCGGGTCACCGCGATCGACGTGAGTAGCCCCCACGCCGGTCTCCCGGAAGTCGACACCCATGGCAACGAGGACGACTTCGTCGCGGTCCTTTGCAAGCGGCCCATGACTGCGACGGCTGTGGACAAGGTCCTCAAGAGGACGAAAGACCCCCGGGTTGTCGTCTGGGCGCCTGCCGAGCCCACCAAGGAAGAAGAAGCGACGTTGGCGGGAGTCCTGGCGCATCTGACGGTCGCCGAGGAGCACAAGGACTCTCAGTTCGAAAAGGAAGCCCGCCGCGAATTCAGGAAGGACGTGCATTGCGCCTTCACGGTGATGCAAGGCATTTACACGCGCGGCGTGGCGAAGACGACCCGCAAAACGCCTTCTATCTCTCCGGTTGGCGGCGTCGAAGGCATGCTTGGCACGATGGCCGAGGAGGCACTGGATAGCTGCTACAAGTCGCGGAAGATCGACTTCGGCAACCGCAAGTTCGACACTCTGGGGGCGGTGAAGCTGATCAACGGCCTGGTGAAACGAGGCTTGGCTGTGAGCGAAGGCGACCAGCTCTGGAGCGCCGTGGAGAACTTCGCGGGACCCTTGGGACTGGTCCGGCCCGAGTTGCCGAATCGGCTCGACCCCGACAGTTCGGAGTTCTACCAGGCCGTCCGCAAGCGAGTGCAGGAGCGGGGCGGGGCCGGCATCGAGGTGCGCACGGTCTACAACTGGTTCACGGGCTACAACCCGGAAGACGGCCAGGAGTCGCCCGGTCTCACCCGGCGCATGGTCGACATCTACCTGCTTTGCCTGGCACAGCAGGGCGTGATCCGCATCAGCTCCGGGAAACGAGGCGAGTGGATCGACCGCTCCACGATTGCCAGCATCGACTTCAAGCCCGAGACGCTTCGAAATCTGGGCCGGATCGAGCTGCCCAGGGCCTTGGAAGACTGGCAGGTCTTCTGTCCATACCTTGAGACGCTCGTGGGCTATGCAGAAGGCAAACTCCCTACCAAGTACGACAAGGCCTCGGCGGAGGAAGCGCTGAGGTTGCTCTGGGAAAACCACTGGCCCGAGTTGGTAGAGATTCAACGTGTCGATCAGGAATTGGCTGGCCTGTTCACAGCGTTGGGAACTACGGCGAAGAATCCCTTCGATGACCTGCTGCTCTACTGGATTGAGTTCGCTCAGGAAGAACGGCCCCATTCGTACTCCGAAAAAGAGGTTTTCGATGCGCTGCGGCGAGCGGTCATCAAGGTGTCGGAAGTCGATGAAGTCGAGAAGCTCGACACGGTATGCCTGACCCGCTTCAAGACAAACCACCAGCGACACAAGGAGCTGCGCGAATCCTTCGCGAAGACCAGCCTGTTATTGGTCCGCGCAGCCAAATTGGCCTCAGCCCCGCTACCTGAAGGCAAGCAGTATCGCCCCATCGAAAGGGCGCAGTCAGACGTGAAGAAGGAGCTTGAGAAGGCAGAAGAGTTGATTCTCAGCCCCGACACCGTGACAACCCGCCTCGTGCCACGGCTCAACCAGCTCGAGGCCGATTACGTTCCGGCCTACCTGGACGAGTTGGTCAGGCTAGATTCACTTCAGGCGGAACTGGACCGCATCGCGGCTAAAGTCGAGAAGAGTCCTGAACATGGGGTTCTCAACGACTTCTCGCCGGACGTTACGGAAGCAGAGACCCGCCGGCAGCAGTGTCGAGATGCACTTGCTGATCTTCCGCCGCGGCTCCGACGAAGTCCGGAAGACCGAGACATTGCCGAGGTTGAGGTCAAACGCGAGGCCCGGGTCAAGGATACCCGAGGCGAAGACATCAGCCTCCGGCAGTTGGTTCAACTATGCCAAGCCCGGCAGGAGATCGCGGCTACGCTGCCGACCGTCGCCGAAGCCGCCTTGATGGCCTTCGCCGGATTCCTGAAATCACCGGGCGTTGTCAGCCTTCTGCGGGCAGTTAAGAACCCAAGCGTCGGATTGGCCGAGATCCTTTCCGCGAATACCGACAAGGAAGTGGCCGAGATACTCCTCACCCTACCCAAGCCCGACCGAAAGACGCTAGCCAAGGAGTTGAAAGCCGCCCTGGGCGGCAAGACCGCGAAAGTCGTGACCATCGGGACGTTCACGCCGAAGACAACCGTGCTGTGGGAGAAAACCGACATCGACACGGTCGCCGCGGAGTTCAAAGACTATCTCAAGGGCCAATGGAGAGACGGGCAGTACATTCGGATCGAGCGGTAGAGCGAGCGCCAGTTATTGGTGTCGGTTCTTTTTGTGACGAAAAAAGAACCGACACCAAAGGCTTTTTGCGATGATTGTTTTATCGCAGATGATTGACCATGTTAGTCGCGGCCTCTAGCGCCGCTTCCGCTTCCGATCTGCTTGCAGTTTTATAGCCATGAACAATCTGATTCCGAAGAGCCGCAAACTCTTTGAACTGCTGCCAAAAGGGCTGTTTTTGTATGTCGTCTCCGGTTAAAGTTGTGTAAAGATTGCGAGTTTGGTCGTTCGTAAGGTTATAGCCGCTCGAAAGCGATTTCTCGATTTCTTTCGTGGACTCATGCTTGTTACCTGCAAGAGCACGGGCGATCGTCCTCTCGGAAGCAATCTCACATGCCTGATGAGCCATGACAATTGCTGAATTATATTGTTTTAGATTAATGAGATCTCTGGCCGTTTTTAGCAAGGATTGGGGGTAAGTAATGACTTCTGCCTGTGCAGCTAAAGCGCTCGAAAACTTGATACCTCCAGACGCTCGGACCGAGAACGCACGCCTCGTCGAACCACATCTGGGGCACGGCTTTCGCTCAGAAGGAGCGAGACTAGAAGATTCACCGTAGAGGACCGTCCCACATTCACCGCACGACACATTGCCTTCATCGGCATCCATTGCATCAAACCACTTATTAATTTGTTCAATGATATTATCGAGTGCGCCTTTATCAAATTTCTTCGTATCGGCCTCTCCGTGGTACCTTAATACCGGCTTGCCATCTTCTAGAACCGGCTCAGCGATCCAAGTGAAGCGGCCTTCGTTATTCTCCATCGTGAAATACAATAGGCACGCAGGAAATGGGAACTCTCCCCTTCTGAGCATGTTCTGCATACTGGGGTGAAGAACCTTGTTCGCGTGGTCGTCCGTGACGGGCGACATGGTTCCCCTCAACTCAACACCGAACACTCTCCTAGCAGGATTGTCTTTTCCCTTAATCTCGACGATGCAATGTATCCATTCTTGACCTTTATCCTGCCACTTCACTTCCAGGTCATTTCTTCGCGTCAGATACATCACGGCGAGATCTTTCACTCTCTCCGCAATGAAAGTGCCCCCGCTCGTGTCTTTCTTTTCGTTTGTTTTTGCCATCATGTCCTCCTAGATCGAGAACACGGAGTTCTTCAATGCCAGGTTTTGCCTCTTCCAGTAATCATCAACTTCTTTCCAGAGCTTCGCGAGATTCGTACCATCGAGCGGATAGCTGAGCGGGATACTAGGTAAATCCTTCGATACTGTTTTGTTGGCAGAAATTATATAAGCAGTTTCAGCATTCTCATCGATGCCTACAATGTAAGTCGGTCCGGGGTAGCCGACCATCCTGTCGATATCAACTTTCTTGATGCCAACCTTGAGCGTCTTCGCGTTGGGCTTCACTTTTTTGATCGTCGTTTTGACCTGAACAAAGCAATACGATGACCTGTTCGTCAAACCTATTAGCTCTACCATAAAATCAAGTGTTGCTTTCTTCTCTCCCAGGAAGAAGGCACGGAATAGAGGTCCTGGCGGCGTCCCACAGGGTTGAGTGATCCGAACCCGGAAGATAGATTGGCCACGATCCCCGATGTCGTCTTTAGAACGCATCCCATGACCCTTCTCTGCCCCCCAAGCAACCTAAGCGGTCGCATTTCGGCTCCATCTTGTACCGAACTCTCTGCCGGTTCGACAATACCAATAACTCCCCTATGCCGCCAGCGTGAGCCGTCCGATACTCGTGAACCCGTCCGCCGCGGTAGCCCTCGAACGTGACGGCGATGCGGCTCTCCCAGATCGGAGCGGACAGGGCCACCCACTCTCTCGTACCTGGGAAACGTGGATGGCCCCAATGTCCTGGAGTTGACCAATGACGTCCGTATCCTGCCAGCCCTTCTGATCGCCTCGGTCATGGCTTACGGCCTGACTGTTCTGGTGATGAAGCGTTCGATCCTCACCGAGAAGCTCGCCCGGCGGGGCTACCACATCAGCCGCGAATACACTACCGATCCACTCGAGCGTATCCAGGTCGGCGAGGTCATGACAACCGATGTGGTGACAGATCCGGCCTCCCTACCACTGCGCGACCTCGTGCGCGACTACTTCTTCGGCCCCGGCCCCCTCAAGCCCGCCGCCTACCCGGTCCTGGGAAAGAACGGCCAGTTCCTCGGGATCGTCACCCAGTCCAATTTGCTGGAACACTGGCTGGTCATCCCGGCCGGCGGGGTGGGAGGTCCCGACCCGCTCGGCGCCAGCCCGATCATCGCTTACGATCTGATCGATTTGTCGCTGACGCCGGCCTATCCGGACGAGTCCTGCCGCGCTACCGCCGAGCGGCTGGCCGGATCGGGCGCCCGGCGGCTCCCGGTCGTCTCCACGCAAGATCCGACCCGCCTGCTCGGCATCGTGGCGATCGTCGACTTGCTGAAGGCCCGCCAGCGCGTGCTCGAAGAAGAGGACAAACGCGAACGGTTTTTCGGGCGTCGCGAACTAACCGGCAGGGTGCAGAGGCCGTGATCCTGGTTCAGGAGTTCGTCGTGGTCGATCGCTCGCACTGGTCAATCCTCAGATCCCCGGCCGGAACCGTTTTGAAGCGGGTCCATGCCTCGCCGACGAACTCGATCTGGGCCTTGCCCCAAATAGAGATTGAGATCCCGCCAGGGCCGGGCCCCCGTCAGGGGTGGGTCGCCGGGCGGCAGCACCAGGTTGCCGAGCTTGATGGTGTTCTTCATAAAAACTTTATCCGGGGTTGCGGATCCAGCCAGGTCGGCACCGATGGCAGGAAAGAGGCCAGGATCGCGACGACGCCAGAAGCAAATCGCTGGGGCATTCTTCTGGCCGATCGCGGTGAGGAACTGCCTCACGGCAACCAGGAGCCTGGCGAGCGAGGAATGAACGGCAGTCATGAGGGCTTCTCCGGAGATTGCGACGCGGGAGCGATCGGGTCGCGGCTACCACGGCGTTCGAGCCGCGCGCAACAAAACGAGAATTCGCCTATGTTCAGGTCGGGCTGGTGCCGGACGCCCAGCTCGG
>JBEKTN010000046.1:0-46459 GCA_049516015.1 Isosphaeraceae bacterium
CCGAGGGTAATCAAGCGAAAGATGTCGAAATGGAAGAAGAAACGCCCCCAGCATCGGCGACAGCCACCCTTGAAGAAAACCTTTAAGGAGTCAGTGGTTATGATTCGTTAAACGGTATTGCGCTTAGCGGAGTGCCTCCTTGGTTGATTCGGCGGAAGACCTCGAGTTTCATGTCGCCGAGGTTTCGAAGCTTGATGACGGCCAAACGGTACTTCTTGAAAGACTGTTGATACGCAGGGGGAAGCTCGTCGAATCTTCTTCCGGCGTAATGGATGCTATTGGGGGACAGGTACGGTGCGAGTTGACTCTTGACTAAGGGAAACTTATTCTTATAAAAGTCGTATAATGTAGTCAAGCGTTGCTGTCCATCTACAACCTGATTCCGCTCTAGTCCGGCCTCGACACTGACTTCAAAGAAAAAGGCAGGGATCGACAGATTATTGATGACCGATTCTACGAGGAGTGATTTGGTAGGTTCCTCCCACTGATCGCTGTCGCGCTGATAGTCAGGGATGATCAACATATTATCTCTCATGTCATTCATAACCACTTCAACGGTCGTTGACTCAGAAGTGCTGGATTCGGGTATTAGGGGACGGATTTCAGTTGTCCCGTTCATCGCTTGCGCCATGGAGAATCTCTTATGCATCAAAGATTCTGGATTGTTTAGCCAATTCCGCGCATCAGATCTTCCGGATTATACCAAGGGGCTAACCAAGCATCGAGTCTTCCTTTGTCCAGAAGCCCAGAACTCCTCCATCCTAATCGCAATACCGTCCAATGGAAAATGGGTAAAATAGCCGCAAGTCCTTGCCAGACGGTCTCTTCACTCATGGCAACGTAACTTCTCAAAAACACCAGGCATGGGATCCTCCGAGTCGTTCCGCGCGCAACCGTAGCGCGGAGACCAAACACCGAAGACCCGCCCCGGCGTTCAAACCCCCCGCGCCGCCCTCGGGGTCAGGCGGTGGCGCGGCTGGGGCTCTCCTGGCCGCGGCCTCCTCCGCCTTCTGGCGGATCAGATCCGCCAGCCGCGGGACTTTACCCAGGCCTCGTACGCGATCCTGGAGATACTCCCAGAAGTTGACTCCCAACCGCCGGCACGTCTTCTTCACGAAATCCGGTGTCAGTTCATCGTTCTTGCCCGAAAAGACGAACCGACAGAGACTGTAGCATCGCTACCGGGGCCGATTCGAAGATCGATCGGCAGGAACAGGGAGAATGGACTTGGGACCCGCTCAATGCCTCCGGATTATTGGTGTCAGTTCCTTTTTCGCCGAAAAAAGAACTGACATTGCGCCAAGGAAGCTCGGGGGAGGAGGATAGTTATAAGCTTGAAACCTTTCACTGGAACCCTGCGGGTAACCAATCCCGCCCGGTAGAGCCGGACCAGCAGCCGGAAGCGAGTCTTGCGCGGTGGGTGGGCGACCACCCCTGCGAAGCGTAGACAGCGAGATCAAAAGCCGTGTGATTGAGCCCCGAAATCTCCTCGTGGTGAGCCCTCGTCCTTGTCAGACGCGGGGGCCGAGTCAGGCAACTTACTCATGGTCCACTCAGCCTGCCTGATCACGCCGGGGTCGGAGAGCCGGGCGAATGATCGCCAGGGTTCCCCGGGAACTTGGGAGACCTTGCCGTGTCCACTATCAAACACCGGATGGAGCGCCGATGACCAACTTGGCTTGTCCGGTCTCCTCGGCTCGGGAGGAATCGATGTAAACCGACGCCGTGCGCACATCAGTCCCGCTCCAGAAGTAGATTGCCAGGAGCGGCTGGGCGCGGGTTTGCATGGCGTGGACGGCCTGCGAGGGGTGGAGAACGTACGTGCCGGGTTGATTGTCGCGCGACACGTCGTCCAGGGTCCATGCGGCAGTTCCGGCCACCACATAATAAAGCTCGATCGCTGGATGGCGGTGCATCGCATACAGCGTTTGGGGCCCAATCAAGGTCAGACCGAGGCACACGCGGTCGCTGCGGAACGGAGCCTCGGGACCGACGATTTCGGCAAACGCGATATGCTGTCCCAGGTCCGCCCTGTCGTCGCGCGGCGGATAACTGTAGCGCCATGGGAGATATCGAATCACCGGGCCAATCGCCTCCAGCAGCGCTTGGGTGGATTCGTTTCCCGCCCGAAGGGCCGGCTCGATGTGGCGAGTCGCCGCCTGGCTGCTTTTAGAGAACCTGCCCGTCAGGGCAGGAAGCGGTTGCAGTAACGAGAGAATTTTCTGAATCTCCCGGCCCACCGCGTCATCGGTCGCTTTGCGCGCAGCAAACGTCGCCTCGATTGATGCGATAAGCGAGCGAACACGGGATGGAATGGTTGCAGGCATGGTGTTATTTCAGTTCGGATTTAAGAATGGCGACCGTGTGTCCGATTTTCTCGCCGTTTCCCAAAGCGTCATAGGCACTGACGGAGTCAATGCGTTCGGGCAACAGCGACCGTTCAATTTCAATCGCGTTCTTGCCAGAGGCGTCGACATCGATTGCGGCAAAGGCGTTTTCCAGGATTTCGGCGCGATAAAAGTAGAAGGGGCCAAAGCCCTCTTTCTGCTTGCGGGCATGATCGCGAATCACCTCTTCTGGATCGGCCTGGACTTTCCAGGTGTAGGTCAGGAAAGAGCAGAAGTGGCCGGCGAGGGCTCCCAGGGAAAGAAACACGTGCAGGGGCACTCTGCCTCCCAAAGTCGAAAGGACAGCGCCGCCCGGAAGCAAAAAATCCTTTGCCTGCAACAGCGCAAGATAATGGAGGTCGAGCATTTGGTTACTGACCAGCTCGGGCAGTTTTTCCTTTCGCGGCGCGAGATGGGTTGAACTCTTCCGATCCGTGACAATCTCATTGTCGCTGGGCAGCGGGACGTTGGGAAGATTTTCGTAGATCAAGTCATAGTGGGCTTTGAAAGGACGGAGCGGCTGGAGCAGATCACCACAGCCCGCCTCGATCGCAATCGGGTGGGAAGCCAGATGGTTGCGCGAGACGTTGTCGGCGGCGATGGCGACCACATCCTCGTGCACGTCCGTCAACCCGACGCGCCTGGCGCCCAGAATCTCGACCGCCGCGAGGACGTCCAGCCCCGAGCCCGTCCCGATCGAGCAAAACGACCCGATGGCGGCATCCCCGCGTTGGCGGCGAAAGAGTTTGAACGCCGGAGCGGCCACATGAGCCACCCAATCGCTTTGCAGGTCGTTGATTCTCGGGACGTAAGAATGGCTGGACAAGGTGATGGCAAGGCGCCGTTTAATTCGCGCCGCCTTATTCAGCTTCAAATAAGCTTCGGTAGGCACGTCGATGGACGCCAACGCCTTGGGCGCAGCGGACGAAATGGAGCGGGTTGTAGGAGTTTGTGCAGGCATAATGTTTCTGTGGAAAGGACCGATCAATGGATGCACCTTAGAGCCTGATCGAAATCAGCGATCAGGTCTTCCACGTCCTCGATGCCGACGGAGACTCGTATCATGTCGGGGGTGATGCCGGCGCTGAGTTGTTGTTCGGGAGTCATCTGGGCGTGCGTGCTGGTGCCCGGATGCAGCACGCTGGTTCGGGCGTCGCCGATGTGAACGACCAGCGCGGCGACCTTGAGGTTCTTAACAAAGGCTCGGGTAGCCTGGGCATCGCCTTTGAGACCGAAGGTGAGAATTCCGCTGGCGGCGTTTTTCAGGAAATACTTCCGGATTCGGGGATAGCTCGGATGGCCTTCGAGTCCCGGATAAACGACCCAATTGACCTGCCGGTGGCGCTTGAGGAACTTGGCCAGGGCCAGCGCATTCCTGCTGTGCCGTTCCATGCGCAAGTGGAGCGTCTCCAGGCCCAGATTGAACAGAAACGCGTTGAAGGGGCTCAGGCAGGCGCCAAAGTCCATGAGGAACTGGGCGCGGGCCTTGGAGATGTAGGCGGCATTCTTAAACGACTCGACATAACGCACACCGTGATAACTCGGATCAGGCTCCGTCAGATCGGGGAACTTGCCGTTGGTCCAGTCGTAATTGCCGCCGTCGATGACCACGCCGCCCAGGCTGGTCGCATGACCGTCGATGTACTTGGTCGCCGAGTGAATGACGATATTGGCGCCCAGCTTGAATGGGTTGCATAGGCACGGGGTGGCCAACGTGTTGTCGGCGATGAAGGGCACATCGTTTTTCCGGGCCAGTATGGCAAACTTATCGAAATCGAGAATGCCCAAACCGGGATTGCCGATGGTCTCGGCGAACAGAACTTTTGTACTGGGCTTGAATGCCGTCTGAATCTCCTTTTCGGGAGCTTCGGGATCAATGAAGGTGACTTGGACTCCGTATTTTTTGAGCGTGTTGTTAAACAGGGTGTAGGAGCCGCCATAGATAGTCGAAGTGGATACGATATGGTCGCCGGCTCGGCAGAGATTACTAATGGCCAAGAGCGTCGCGGCCTGGCCCGACGCCTGCGCCACGGCGCCGACGCCGCCCTCCAACTGAGTAATCTTCTGTTCAAACGCGGCCACGGTGGGGTTGCCGGTCCGGGTATATTTGAAGCCGACCTCTTTCAATGCGAACAGGCGCTCGACCTGATCGATGTCCTCATACTTGTAGGTGGTGGATTGAAAGATGGGCAGGATGCGGGGTTCTCCCACTTTCGGGGTGTAGCCGGCCTGGATGCAAATGGTGCCTTTTCCCCAGTTCGCGGGTGTTTTGACTTCGGTTTTTTTGATTTTTGTCTTGCTCATATAAAAATGATCCTGGCATCACAGGGGATACGCGTGTGCGGTTTGGACCATGGTTTTGACGTTTTCAATCGGCACGCTCGGAGGGATATCGCAACCGGGCATGAGAATGTAGCCAGCGGCGGCGCCGGACTGGCTAAGGGCTTTGCCAATGGCGTCGCGGCTTGCCGCCGCGACGCCCTCAGCGGTTTCTTTCTGCATGATGGTCACGGGATTCAGGTTGCCCGCAAAAGCGATCTTGCCGTCCAGAATGCGGCGCGCGTCGGAAAGGGCAACCTTGTAATCAACGGACATGATCTGGGCGCCGGTTTCAGGAATGCGGTCCAGGCGATTAGTCGTGTTCCCGCAGATATGAACGATCACCCAGACGCCGCGGGCACGGATTCTGTCGGCAACTCGCTTGAGATACGGGAAGGAGAACTCAATGAACTGCTCGCGGGAGATGAGATCGCCCGAAGCGGTCGGGTCGGCCAGCGAGATCATCGAAACCCCGGCGTCAATAAACGGCTCCAGATAGTCAAAGCATAGATCGGCGGCAACCTCCATGACTGCATGTACTGCGGCCTTGTCTTTGCGGGCGCCGCGCATGAGGTTTTCCACCCCGAAGGCCATGCCGCCCAAGGTGAATGGCGCCCACTGACTGGTGCCGACCACCGTCTTGTCGCCGATGGATTTGGACAGGAGACGCGCCGCCTCGACTAGCACGCGGATGCCCCTGTCCTCCTGGACGCGCTTGGTGGAGATTTGCTCGGCGGCCCAGTTATCGCGCAAGATCGGTTCCTGCACATCGGGGGTGCCTTTGACGCGAAACTTAATGCGCCCGCCAATCCCCCGGATGGCGAGATTATGATAGCCCGAGCCGGGCCAGACGATGTCGCAGCCGACAATCTCGTTGGTTTTGGCGATGCTTTCGGCGATCCGCTGCGGGCCGGCGGCCAGCGCTTGTTCGAGCGTCAGTCCGCTTTGGTTCAACGTCCAGGCTCCAGCGGAAAGCAGAGACACGGGCAGGCGCGGCGTCTTTTCGAGCTTGATGACCCGCTGGATGATCTCTTTGGATGTCACGGCAACGCCTGTTCCTTTCACTTTTTTGGTCTACTTCATCCAAAACAGCGATCGACGCTTGATTTGTTCGAGCAGCTCCATGGCTGCCATCACCACCACGCCGGTGTAGAGAATGCCGGCGACCATTCGGGGATAATCGGCGTAGTCGGCGTAAAGCTGCACGAAGCGGCCCAGGCCGGCGCTGGCGCCGAAAAGCTCCGCCACCGTCAGCATGATGAAGGAGAACACGAGCCCGACGCTCATCCCCGAGAAAATTTGCGGCAGCGACGACGGGAACACGATCCGCCACAGGTATTCCGTTGGTTTCAACCCGAGAATGCGGGCGTTGTCGCGATCACGTTGCGGCAACGACGCCGCGCCGGCGGCGGTGTTCAAAAAGATCGGCCAGAACGCGCCCACGAAAACCACGAAACCGGCGGCGGTTCGGAACGTGGGCAGCATTGCAATGGCATACGGAACGTAAATAGTCGGCGGCACGGGCGAGGCAAAACGCGCGAACGGCGAAAACATCCGGCTCACCCACGGGATCGTGCCTACCACCAATCCCCATACGATCCCCACGACCGCCGCCAGGGCATAGCCGGGAAGGAGAACAAGCAGGGATGACCACGTGTCTTTAAGGAGTTCCGGCAGCGACCCCCACAATGCTTTCAGCGTCACCGCTGGCGATGGGAACAGATAGTCGCCCGAAAAATGAATCGAGGAACTGGCGAACTGCCAGAGCAGCACGATCCCGAGCAGAAATAATACGCCTTCCTTGCCCTGCAAACGCCACCAGGAGTTCCGGCGAATACCAGAAGGTTTGGACGCTTTCTTCGCCGGCAACCGCGAGGCGGTCGGGAAGCTCACGGAGGGAATGATAGGCGATTTCGCCATGACTGCCTTCACTCAGATGCCCTCCGCGTCGCCGCCGACCACCGATTCGGCTTCGATGCGCTGCAAAGTATCCTCGCGGAAGCGCTCGGCGATGCGCTCCCGCAACGAAAGGAATTCCGGCGAACGAATCAGGGTGCGCCAGACCCGCGGGCGCGCAAACGGCACGCGCAGTTCATCGATAATTCTGCCCGGCGACGAACCGAGCATAACAACTCGATCCGCCAGATGGAGCGATTCCTCGATGTCGTGGGTGACGAAGACCACGGTTTTTCGCGGATTGGCGTCGGACCAAACGTCGAGCACGAGGTTTTGCAGCCGGCCGCGGTTGACGGGATCGAGCGCGCCAAAGGGTTCGTCCATCAGCAAGACCGGTGACCCCATCGCCAACGTGCGCGCAATCGCGCCCCGTTGCTGCATGCCGCCGGAAAGTTCAAAAGGGTGCTTGCGCGCGGCGTCGGCCAGCCCGACCAACTCCAGGAATTCCGCGGCCAGGTTCAATCGCCATTTCCTGTCTTTTCCGGGGTGCGACTTGGCCAACGCAAGCGTGATGTTGTTGACCAGGGTCATCCACTGGAAAAGGGAGTAATCCTGAAAGACAACGCCGCGTTCCAATGACGGCCCGGTGATGGGCCGGCCTTTCCAGGACAGATGCCCCGACGAAGGCGTCTCCAACCCCGCCAGCAAGCGCAGGAGCGTGGTCTTACCGCAACCGCTGGGACCGAGCAGGCAAACAAACTCGCCTTCCCCGATCGCCAGATTGATGTCGAGCAGCACCGGAGTTCCGTTGTAGGCAAAGCGCAGGGATTCCACCTTGAGCCCGGCGTCGGCGGTGCAATTCGTCGGTCGAGTATCCAGCGCGCTCATGGTTGTGAAGTCCTGAATCGGAGAAACCGCCGCGGCAAAAACAATCTCGCCGTGGCGGCTTGCGGAAACAATCAACCAACCAACTTCATTTCATTGTTGGCAGCAATTCGGAACTTCAAGGCTGGCGAGGGTCGCACGAATTTGAGTTGACCCCGCAGTCGACCTGACAAGCATCGCCGGCGCCTCTTGCCTGAGCTGCGCTGTCGCGGCTGGCGAGTCTCGCTGCGCGAAGATCTCCAGGCGCTTCTTCCAGAAAGCGTCGTCGGGCCTTTCGCTGGCCAGTTGCTTGAGAGCCTTTTCGTAAATCTTCGTGTCCACGAACTGCGTGATGTCCTTGTCGGACTCGACAAAGCCGCTCTTGAGCATTGTCTTCCAAAACCGGACGATGCCGGTCACATTCGGGTCTGAAGTCTGGTCGAGGAAGCCTTCATAATAGGCTTTCTGGATCAACGCGCGATCCAGCTTCAGATACTTGCTGATGTCGTCCAGGGTCTTCTCGTGATTGTCGTTGGCGAACTTCTCCGCCCGCAGAAAGGCGCGGATGAACCGCCCCCAGACCTCCGGCCGCTCCTGGAAATCCTTCGCGTTGACCGTAAGGCGGCAGCAGGGATGCCCCGGCTGCAACCAGCGGCTGCGGATGATGACTTGAAGTCCCTGCGTCTCGGCAGTGATATCATGCGGGCCCCAGGTGACCCCGGCATCCACCTGCCCGGACTTCACCGCCGCAAGCACGGCCGGCGGGTTCTTTAACTCGAAGATCTGCACGTCGGTCTTCCAGTTCAAGCCGGCTTCATCCAGCGCGCCGCGGAACACGGCGTCGCCCGTCGCAAGGCGAACCGTGGCGACCTTCTTGCCCTTGAAGTCCGCGATGGTCTTGATGATTTTTGCGTTTTCGGGAGTGGCGATGATGGTCGCATCCTCGCCCATGACGCCGCCGATGATGCGGATGTCCGCGCCTTTGGCGATATGCACCAGTGGCGCGGTCGTGCCGAACGCGCCCAAATCAAGCTTGTGGGCGCGGAGCGCGGCCAGGCCGTCCGCCGAGTTGGTGAATTCCACCAACTCCACGTCCAGGCCTTCAGCCTTGAAGAACCCTTCTTCCTTGGCAACGAAGAATTTGGCATGCCCCGTCACGGGCAGATGGCCGACCTTGAGAGTAACAAGTTTGCTCTCCGCCTCGGCTTTGGGAACGGCCGCTGACGCCGGGCCGGATGCCGGCCCTGTTTGGGGACCCGATGCCTGTGTGGCCGGTTCGGCAGAGCGCTTGCAACCCGTCGCCAGAACGGTGGTCAGGGTCAGGGCCGCTCCGGAGACCAACATCGCCACAACCAGTCCAACCAGCTCTTGATAACCGAATAATCGAGAATTCATTTTCATGACTTTCCTTTGTCGGCATTGTCGGTAGCCCGAGTTGCCGTTGGTTGTGTGAATGGCGATCAAAACCTGAATGTCGCCCCGAGGGAGACCACCTGATGGTTGAACGTGCGGGGGTCGTAGGTCAACGACTGCGGCCCGGTGAGGCCGCCCTGCTCAATAACCAACCACGGCCACAGGCCGTGGTATTGGGAAGGCCCCCCCGAGGGGGCCGTCTACGTGAGGTAGCCCCCGTTGGGGGCGTTGCAGGCAGCCGGATCCAGGCCATTCCGCCGTGCTCGGCAGAGGCTTCCCCGGGGAGAACTCCCTGGATGCCAAGCCGAGGGCGTTTTCCCGGAGGAAGCACGCCGGATCGCTCGAAGCTCTTCGGGTCACACGGCCAGAGGCCGTGGATTTAGTAGGTATTAACCGCCAGATCATATGAGTATCCCAGGTTCACGCTGGCATTGGGATTGATGTTGTATTGCACGCCGAGGGCAATCGTGTATAGCCAGTCGTCGCGTCTTGCTCTTTCACCCAGTAATCCGCCATCCTGGTTTGCCACATTGTTGCGATTATAGTTCGCTCCCAAAGCCCTGGCACCGACCGTTAGGGAAAGCGCTTCACTCCAACGGATACTCGTTGGCTTCTTGACCGCCCCGCAACGCCGAGTTTGAAAAAGGCGTGAAACGAGAACGCGCCAAGCAGTGATGAACAAGAAAATATGGCTCTTCGGCACAATTCGTGGGTGGATTGCAGCGTGCATCAGTGTCAACATCACCAACTCAGGGAGGAAACTTGCCCTAATAAACTGGCGAAGATCGATAAATCCAGTTGCATAATTCTTGTGCCAGCGTTTAGACGACAAACTCGATGGGAATAGTATAGATCAAACCAGAGCTATTGTCAAATGTCGTGGATGAAGTCTGAAGCTCAAGCGGCGAGTTTTGTTCCATCTTTGAAGATCACTCCTGCAATCACCTCTGGCAGCAACGTGCTGCCGTTGAGTTTCCGCCAATGATTCTGAGCGGGCTTCACGAGTTTGAACGCCATCGCCAGGCAGGCCGCTCGGCTGGCGCGATCGTGCAAGGACTGGTACCAACTGCTCGAACTGTGCGCCATCTTCGGCACGTTGGTCTGCGACCTCGACGGGCTGTAGATCCGGCGACCTACAACGACCGGCTGCTTTTGGGTCTCAACGGAACGATGTCCGAGGCAGAACTGCACATCATCCGCCAGCGGATGCTCCAAGGCGCGCAGCAGAAAGCCCGTCGCGGCGAACTGGTGACCCGCGTCCCCATGGGCTACATGCGCGACGATCACGGTCGAGTACAACTCGATCCTGACGAACAAGTCCGTGCGACCGTGTCGGGAATTTTTGACGTGAAAAGGTGCCAGCCACCAAATTAGCCGACGTCTCACACCGAATTGTCAAAGACCATCGGCACGATCCCGACATACTGAGTTTACGACAAGATCGCCGGAATCTTGCGAGGGTCTCAGGAAATTGGGAAGGGAAAAGGGGTCATCACTGAATAGGCGAAGGGGAAAGGGGTCATCACTGAATAGCGCTTTCTTTATCCTTAAGCCGCCTGCATCAAGCGTTTACGTGCGTGTCCTCGAGGCTCCTTCGCCTCTCAAACGGTCGATATCAGTAATGTCCCCTTTTCCCTCCTCCTCAATCTCGTCGAATCGGGACTTCTCCCAGTCCCGCCGCTCGCGCCGTGCGGCTTCCCATGCAGCCTCCTCCTCCGGCGTGAAGCTGAGAGGTTCGAGCGAGTCGAACCAGGCGAGCCAGCGTGCGATCGACGCGGGGTCGTCGCCGAGAAGGTCACCCTCCGGATCGGTCACGAGCGATTCCTCGATCGGCGCGACCGCCAGTGCGGTCCCCTCGGGCCAGTCGACCGGTTGCGTCGGGACGATCTGGCCGTTTTTCCAGACCGCGTGAATCGTCTTCGTCATGATGACTCCGGCCCGCTAAGGGTTCCACATTGATAACGGACTCCGATTGCTGATTTCCATTCTACCGGACCAAGCTCAGGCGGTCACCGCAGTTCCGGGCCGGTCCCATGTGGTGCGGGCGTCTCGCCGCCTGCACCACAATCGGTCTTGACCACGGCGTTGGGGGAGGGAAAAGGGTCGTCACAGATATCGACCCTATGAGAGGGGAAAGAGTCTCGGGGACATGCACGTAGACTCTTGATGCAAGCGGCTTAGTGGTTAAGGAAGCGCTATTCAGTGATGACCCCTTTCCCCTCCCCCTTTCCCCTCCCCTCAGGATGAGGAGCGTGGGGAGGCCGAAGGTGACGGCCATGCGTCCCAAGCGGCGGCGGTCATCCCGACCGCGTACGGGCGACGCGCCTCTTCCACCCGAGGAGCCCCGCCGCGTTCAGGCGCACGTCCATCGCGAGCCAGGTCTTTCGAGTCTCGAGATCGGTGGGGGAGCCATGGGCGTCGAGTCGCCCGGAGAGGTGGTCGAGGAGCGCGCGGTACAGGGACTCCTCGGAATCGCGCCCGTCATCGCAGCCCCCGGCCAACTCGACGAAGCGGTCGATGTCGCGGTGGAGGTCGGCGGCGAGCCGGTCAATCCCCGTCACCCGGCTGAAGTGGGCCAGGTAGACGGCCCCCGGCGCGAGCGCGCGAATGCGCTCGATCGAGGCGTGCGCCTGGTCGGGGCCGAACTGCGTCGGCGACGTGGTCGGGAAGATGAAGGGCTCGCCCTCGGAGTTGTCGAAGACCCGGTAGGAGAGGCCGAAGACGTCCCCGGAGAAGATGGCTCTCGCCGTCTCGTCGTGGATCGCGAGGTGGTGAAGCGCGTGGCCCGGGGTCGCCAGGAGATGCAGGCGCGAGCGCCCCAGCGTCAAGACCTGGTTGTCCTCCGCGGCGATGATCCGCGACTCCGGGATCGGGACCAGCCGGCCGAAGAGCGCGTCATAGTCCTGATCGCCATACACGGCGCGGGCGCCGACCTCGAGGCGGGTGGGGTCGATCAGGTTTGCCGCCCCGCGGGGATGGAGCACGGCCGTCGCGTTGGGCAAGGCCCGCAACAGCTCCCCGGCCCCGCCCGCATGATCGAGATGGACGTGCGTCAAAATGGCGTAATCGACAGCCTCGCGGGCGACCCCCAGCGCATCGAGGGCGGCGAGCAGCCGGGGCACCGAGCCGTTCGGCCCGGTATCCACGAAGGCGGCGTGGCCGTCGCGCACGATCAGGTGGCTCGCGGCCAGCCCGGGCCGGATGTAGCCGAGGTCGATCGCGTGGATTCCGTGTTCGTAGGTTCGAATCTCGGGCCTTTGCATGGTTGTCGGGTTCCCCGAGCCGGAACCACGAGCAGGGCGCCGTGGACATCCCGCAGTCGATACATCATACGCGACCGGGATGTAACTTATAAGTGGTCTTTTGCAAAGCGGGCGCAACCTGCGTAATGTATGGGGTGCGGTGGAGCATCGGAAGGGGACCGCCCCGGTCAATGCCGGGCAAGGACTCGGACAACCAATCGACATAGGACGACCATTCGCGCAGAAAAAAGTGTCAGGAACCGAAAAGGACTTTCACGCATCATTGCGCGTAAAATCGGTTCCTGACACCTTATTTGCGCACTTTATTTGGTCCGTGACCGCATACGGTTATCTTACCAGTTTACCGGACGATGGCATCGTTTCCACGACGTCGCTCCGCCCCGACGCAAGAACCGAGTGGGTGCAATCACCCGGCCTGCCTCGACAACCCCCCCCCCCCCCGACCGTGGTAGTCTGGAAAGTGAAGGAGAAACTATATCATGACCATTCATTTACCCAAAGATCTGGAGCGGTTCGTCCATGACGCTGTACGCGCCGGCCGCTACGCCCGCGAGGATGACGTGATCGGCGATGCCCTCACCCGGCTCCAGCAAGCCATGCCCGAAGATGTTGCGAAATCGGGTCAGCGCGCCAAGCGTAAAAAGCCTGCCCTGCCCAAGCAGAAACCGCTCACCGAAGCCGAACTTCAACAGCACATGCTGGAAATCGGACTGATGACACAGCTTCCCAATACCGACGCCGACTTTGACGATCCCGACGACCAGCCGATCACCATCAAGGGGGAGCCTCTCTCCGAAACCATCATCCGCGAGCGCCGCTGAGATGGCGGTCTACTTTTTCGACAGCAGCGCCCTGGTCAAACGCCATGTCTCTGAATCCGGTAGCGATTGGGTCCGTTCTCTGACTCGCGCCAAGGCGGCTCATACGCTTTATATCGCCCGCATCACTGCCGTTGAGATCACCTCCGCGATCACACGGCGGCAACGCGGCGGCAGCCTCTCTCCAGCCCAGGCAGGGGCAATCCTCGCTCACTTCCGCCGCAACCTGACCCAGTGAAGCCTCCGGTCGAGAGTGTACCGCGCCTGGTTTTCTGGCAAAAGTATAACGCGATGAGTGGAAATCTGATCGTCTGTGCGAGGTTTCAGCGGCGAGACTCACGGAGCGAGCCGGGCGGGGCATTTTCAGCCTTTCTCTACATCAAAATCCAATCGCTTGAGCACGGGCTTGCAGAGATGAAGGAGACGCAGGTCGGCGAGCTCTTCCTCGACGTTTTCGCGGGTTGGTTCTTTGAGGCTCACCTTGACCTCGTCGATGAGCGATCCCGCCCATTTGTCCCGGGCGCGGAGGAGGAGCTGGCGGCAGGCCCCGGCCGAGAGCGTGCGGCCCAGTCTGGGAGCGAGTTTCTCCGCCATCTGGGCGGAAGTGTCTTTGGGGTGTGACACCCGGAACTTCAGGACGGTGTGGTAAGGCTGGCCCGTGCGCTGCTCGAAGTCCACGAGAGCGTTCCAGGCCCGATCCAGTAAATCATCGCGCCAGGCATCGATGATCCGTTGGTCCAGATCCTCCAGTCCCGATCCGCCGACGATGGCCATCTCCATGTCGGTGTCTAACCGCCGGGTCTTGCCCTTGCGCCGATGGTAATCGATCATCAAGTTCCGGACGGCTCCTTTGACGTAATCTCGAAAACGACCGTAACTTGGGTTGTACTTGAGAAAATTGCCCTTGAGGAAGCGAAGGGCAAACTCCTGGTCGAGTTCCTTGACTTCCTCGGGGTCGCCCACGGTCTTGAGCAGGTAACGGTGCACCGCCCCGGAGTAACGCAGCATCATGAGCCTCAGTGCGTCGCCAACCTCCTCGGGTGTACCGTGATGCGCCTGAAAGAGCATGGTCCATTGTGTGGATAGCTCACTGAGCCGCGGCTTTTTCTCAACGTCTTCCACGACCACGACTCCTGGACGCAAAGCACGAAACGATCAGCTATTGGGTCATTCTACCAGGGAACGGATCAAACTGATCTTACCATTTCTCCCCTCCCTGGCGAACAAAAAAGCGAAAAGGCGCGAGACAGCAGGCCGGGTGCCTCGTATAGGGAGGTAGGAAGGATGAAAGGGCAGTTTGAACGGGTAAGGTCGGCCCTCTGTCCGGCCTGTGTGGAGGCCTGATCATGAAAGCCTGCAAATCAATCGCCGCTCGACATGATCGGGGCTTGTTCCACCGTTTCCTCTCGAGTTCCTCGCAGACCGGTTGGTTCAAGGCGTGGAGAGGCGGCCTGTCGAGCTGGTTCCAATCGCCGGAACTGGCTGCTGGACAATCTGGCCTGGAACTGATGAATCGCTGGTTTCTCGGAGCCTGGCGCTGCCAGCCGATCCCCTTGGTTGACTGCACGAGGTATCCCGCCACGAAGCATCTGAGACCTTGGGGTCACGTCGTCCGCATCTGATCCGATCTTTTCGGACGAGCCCTGGCCTCCCAGAGGCCAAGAGATCAAGCCACTCATCGATCTCCGCGATCCGCGATCGCTGGATCGATGAAGGACCGCGCCCGCAGTGGACCGGACCGATCAGCCCTCGATCTGGGCCCGGTCGGCCGGTGTCCGGTTATGACGAAGTGAGTGGACTTAATGGGATCATGCCGGTCCCGACGACCGATCGCGCTTTCAACTTTTCGCAGCAGGATTTCGTGGGAGCATCGAACGATGTCAGGAGACGTACTCCAGAATTATGACCTGGCGAGCGCGGCGCTGTTGAACCGGGCCGATGTGCAGGTCTTGAGTGCTGACCAGGAGCGGGCACTTGTCCTGGAGCTCGACGGGTGCAAGCGTCGGTTGCTTGAGGTGCGGCAGTTGCTCGGCGGCGAGCTGTCCGGCACGTCTCCTGAAGACGAGGAGATTCAGGCGATCGTTCGCCATCTTCTCGACCGCCCGACGGTGAAGACCGAAGTGGTTCGCCAACTGGTGCCGCTCGCCGAGCAGTACAACGAGATCCGGACCAGGCTGGCGATGGCCAACCTTCGACTGGTGGCCCACGTGGCCAGGAAGTATCGGAACCGGGGGATCACGAGCTCAGACCTGCTGCAAGAAGGATTCTGTGGGCTGCTCAAGGCCATCGACCGGTTCGAGCCCGCGAAGGAAACCCGGCTGGCCTCGTACGCGGTCTGGTGGATTCGTCAGGCCTTGCAAAGGGCCGTGGCCGCGGGAGCCTATCCCGTCCGGCTCAATCCCCGCCACCTCCAGCAACTGGCCCTTAGCAATGCCGAACAGGCGCCGCCGCGGAAGCCCGGGCGGAAGCCTCGCTCGACTGGTTCTGCAAACACCATCCGGCAAATCCTGTCGGCCACCCGGCCGACGATCTCGCTGAATGCCAACCTGCGTGCCGATGAAGGTTCGTCCTTGCTCGACGCCTTGACGTACCCGGCCGCGGAGGAGGCACCGACCGGCGAGCTCGACGAATACCTTGTCGCCTTGATGGAGCAGCTCAAGCCCAGGGAGCAGGTGGTCATCCAGCTTCGCTTCGGGCTCGCCGGTAAGGAGTGCCATTCGCTGAGCCAGGTCAGTGAGGTGCTCGACGTCTCCAAGGAGCGCGTCCGCCAGATCGAGGAAGGTGCCTTGCACAAGCTGCGGAGTCTGGCCCGGGGAAAGGTCTATTGTGAGCCGACCGTCTGATTCACGGAGTGCCTCACCCGGTCAAGAGCACGAGCCGATCGGGCCTCGCGGCGAGTACGCGGGGCCGCGATCGGCCCGCTTGCTTGGGTTCGCGTGCTGCGGCCGCGATTGACAGGCGGGGGGGGTTGGCTAGAATCAGTGAGCACCGCGGGTGCGCTCACCCGGGCTTTCCCCCCCTCCTACCTGGCCCGTACGGGGATGGAGCCTCGATCCAAGAGGGGTGTTCGTGGGGCCACCTTGGGAACGGTTTCATGGCCAGATTGACTCTCTCGCCGCGTCTGCTGTTGCTCTTGAGCGCAACGATCTGCCCGCTTGCGGAGCCTTCGACCGCGCTGGCACAGTCCTCGCCCGGGTCCGCCTCTGCTGCGAAAGACCCCTCGGCGCCTCCGATTCCGGCCTCGGCCGAGAAGGGATCGGACTTGCCGCCGACCCCCACGACTGGCAGTGCTCCCACGCGGCCGGGAGTGAACCGGGGAACCGTGCTTCAGCTCCTGTCCAGGGCCAACCCCATGCTCTGGCCGCTGGCGGCCTGCTCGATCTTCACCGTCGGTGTGGCCCTCGAGCGTCTGCTGGCGATACGGCGCAGGCGAGTCATCCCCAGGGAGTTTGTCGACCGATTCCTGGAGCGGCTCTCGGCCGGCAAGCTCGATCGCGATCGGGCGCTCGAGCTGTGCAAGGCCAACGAGAGCCCGGCAGCCCGTATCTTTGCCCTCGTGGTCAAGGCCTGGGGTCAGCCCGGGGCGACGATTCGCCAGAATCTGAGCTTCGATGCGGCGGGCGAAGTGATCGAGCTGAAGCGAAACCTGCGCGTGCTCAACGGCATGGCCACGCTCGGTCCCCTGCTGGGTTTGCTCGGTACCGTAGTAGGCATCATCCAGTCGTTCGACGCGCTCGGCGGGCGGGTGGGACCGGCTCGCGGTGAGGCTCTGGCTCAGGGAATCAGCCTGGCGCTCGTGGCCACGGCGTGTGGACTGGTGATCGCGATCTTCGCGGTCACCGCCTATTACTACTTGCTCAATCGCGTCGATGTGCTGATCCGGGAGCTCGATGAGCACACTCGCCAGGTGATCGAGCTGGTCTCGAGCGAGGCCATCCGTCCGGGGGGCCTGGACCGGAGGCACGGGACGTTGCCTTCTTCAGATCCGTTGCGACAGGAGACGCGGGTCTATTGAAAGATTGCGGAATGCGGAATGCGGAATGCGGAATGGGAAAGCAGGAATGGCAGATGACAAATGCCAAATGGCAGATGACAAATGCCAAATGGCAGATGACAAATGCCAAATGGCAGATGACAAATGCCAAATGGCAGATGACAAATGCCAAATGGCAGATGACAAATGCAGAGGAACGCTCGGCGTGCCGGCGGCGTGACTGCCGGACCGAGAGCCCGGCCCCTGTCCGAGCCGGATTCACCGATTTTGCCGCTCCAGGAGTTGGATCCAAGACCAACGGATGATCGACGATGCTCTCCAGCCGACAACAGAACGACGAGTTGCCGTACATCAACATGACGCCCATGGTTGATGTCATCCTCTGCCTGCTGGTGTTTTTCATGGCGGCGACCCGGTTGTATGATTGGGACGAGAGCGAGTTTGCCGTCAGCGTCCCCGAAGTTGCCAGTGCTGCTCCGATGACGGCCGCTCCCGACGACCTGGTTCTCACAGTGATTCGTCCGGGCGCGGTCGCCGTGAATGAGACAACGTACAACCTGGATGGGCTTGCCACGTTCTTGCAGGAGGCAAGGCGGCGGTACGCCAACCAGGGAGTCATGATTCGCGGCGAGGCCTCACTGGCCTACCAGGATCTGGCCGACGTGCTCTCGGTCTGCGACGCGGCGGGAATTCGCAACGTACGTCTTCCCGTCCGGTCGCGCGGCGAAACCCGGAGCGTGACACCTGCGCTCTTGCCGGATTGATCGCAACGGGCCGGCACACCTTCCCGCCTCACCGCTCGGGGCGGATCTCGCGAGCGGCCGACCCACGGAGCCGATGATGGAACTGATCAGGCAGCTTTTTGATACCCTGGTGCACCTGAGTCCCGTCTCGGTCAATACCCTGGCCCACCAGGTTGGGCCCTGGCTCTATGTGATCCTCTTCGGGATCATCTTCGCCGAGACCGGACTGGTGGCAACGCCGTTTCTCCCTGGAGATTCGCTGCTCTTCGCGGTTGGAGCCGTGGCCAGCTTTCCTGGATCACCCATCAACCTCGGCCTGGTTTGCCTGCTCCTGATCGTCGCCGCCGTCGCCGGCGATGCGATCAATTACGCGATCGGCACCTATCTGGGCCCCAAGGTGTTCGCACGCGAAGATTCGTGGCTCTTGAACCGTAAACACCTCCTCGAGGCGCACGCGTTTTACGAGCGGTACGGCGGCGTGACGATCGTCCTGGCCCGGTTCATACCCATCATCCGGACCTTCGCGCCGTTCGTGGCCGGGATCGGCAGGATGACCTACGCCCGGTTCGCCGTCTACAACATCACGGGCGGTATTGCCTGGGTGCTGCTCTTCTTGCTGGGTGGGTGGCGGTTCGGGGCATTGAAAACCGTTCAGAAGAACTTCCATCTGGTGATCATCGCCATCATCGTCATCTCGATCATGCCTCCGATCGTGCATTACCTCCGCACCCGGCAGGTGCCTGGACGGAGTGAACCGGCCAGCGAGCCCGTCGCGGTGGGCGAAGAACCGGCCGGGGGCTGAAATCGAGATCGCGAAAGAGGAAGGCGAGGCATGGATCTCAATCGGTTCGGTGATCGAGTGCCCGCTCGAGGTCGTCCAGAGAGTGGGAATCCAGACTGCCGCCCAGCAACGCGGTGAGCTGGAGTCCGACCAGAGCTTCGCTCGGGCGCTTGCCCTCGAGGATCATGTTCAGGTAGGGCTCGGCTCCGATCAGGACCGCGCGAGGCTTGCCATGTACCGTCAGCACGTAGCGCGCCTTGTCGTTTTCCAGCTCCCTGAGAATGCCCGGTAGATTCTGGTGCAACTCGCGGCTGCCGATGATCCGAACCGGAGAAGACTCGGACACCTTATCGGACATGAATGCTGGCCTCCGCCCAAGAGACAGTCGCCGAGGCCAGGACCGATGCCCGGGCAGCGAACTGGTGCGAGACAGCAAGCTGTCCCGGCGAATCGGGAGTTGATAACGCGTTTCGGAATCCCCTCAGAGACGAGATTGGTCGCGAGCCTGATGCCTTCAACGTTCGTTCCACACGCAGATCGCGTTCACCAGGTGTCCCAGGCCCAGGAGCCGCCATAACCGAGAACGCGGTGATAAGGACGTGCTTACCGTGATGCGGCTCTATTATTCTACACCAGCCGGCCCATGACGCAAGAGTTCAGGACAGGCTCACGGCCATTTCGCCCGGCGCTCCGGCCTGACGATCGGCCCCCGATCAGGCAGTCCAAGCATGCCTGGACCCGGCCGGATCGGAGCTCCCGGGAGTCATTTTATCGTCGTTTCATGAAGACATTTATAGTCTGAAATCTGGACATGATGGATGATGACAAAGCAGAACAAACGACGGCTCGGGCTCATCCAGAGCGCGGGGGGCGGCCGGACTCTTGTCATGGCACTCTGTCTGCTGGTCACGACGGCTCGGGCCGATGCAGGACCGAGCGCGTCCGCCGATTCGCCAGGGCCAGTCGCAGGCGATTCGTCGCACGATCCGACCTCGATCTTCAAGGTGGGCGTGGCCCAACGGGATATCACTCCGGGTAAGCCGGTGCCCATGTGGGGCTATGGCGCCCGGCACGACTGTCTTTCCGGCGGCGTTCTCGACCCCTTGCGGGCCAAGGCCCTGGTGATCGAGGCGGGTCAGGCCAAGCTCGCCATCGTCGGCATGGACCTGGGCCGCGGGCCGACCCCCACCATGATGGACCGGATCCGCCAGGCCAGCGCACAGAGAGGCATTGCGAATGTGCTCATTTGCGGCAGCCACACCCATCACGGTCCGGTGATCGAGCTGACCGATCAGCCAGGTTTCGGCAAGGGGAAGTTCGCTGACGCAGTTGCCTACGCGAAGGAGCTTCCCGAACGGATCATTGCAGCGATTCTCGAAGCCGACGCGAATCGCCGGCCCGCCCGGCTCGGCGTGGGCTCACGCGATCTCGGGCTGAACCGGAATCGTCATACCAAGCGTGCCGAAACGCCAACCGATCCCCGGCTGACTGTGATTCGCTTCGATGGCCAGGATGGTTCGCCCCTTGCCATCCTGGTCCATTACACGGCTCATCCGGTCTTGACGGCCGAGGAGGTTCTCAAGTTCTCGGCGGATTACCCAGGCAGCCTCCAGGCGATGGTCGAGAAGGAGCTGAAGGTCCCTTGCGTCTTCATCCAGGGCGCCGCGGGCGACCAGAGCGCCAATCCGCCAGATGGAAAGCGCGATCCGAAAAGCTATGGGGAACTGCTAGGCGGGCAGGTGCTGGAGCTGACCCGTGCAATTGCGACCACCGTGCCGCGACGGCCTTCAGTGGCCGCCAGGACCGATCGCTTCAGGTTCGCGACCAGGGTCAATTTCAAGAGCTCGATCACGTTCCTGCTCTATTCGCAGTCGTTCTTCCCCGAGCTGATCCGGAACTTCTTTCACGAGTTCGAGAGTGGGGTGAGGCCCGAGGTAACCACGGTGGTGCTCGACGGTGAGCTGGCGATCGTGGGTATGTCTGGCGAGCCGTTCTGCCAGCATTCCCTGCGGCTTCGCCAGCGCGCGTATCTGCCGTGGGTGCTCGTATTCGGCTACTGCAACGGCCACCAGCTCTACTTCCCGACGATCGAGGCCGCCTCTGAAGGGGGCTATGGCGCCGATCCCCGGGTCTCCCCGATCGCCTTGGGCGCTGGCGAGACAATGATCGACCGGGCGCTCATCAACATCTACCGGCTGCTGGGGAAGTTCCCGGAAGAACCCGCCGCGGGGGAATAACAGGGGATCTGGAATGCGTGATCGCCACGTCATTCCCGCAGGCACGCCGCATGCCGTCACGCAGACGGGTGCCAGCCGGCGTCGGCCCAGAGCTCGCCGCTGACGGCCGAGTTGCAGATCATGAAGTAAATCGCGTCCGCAATTTCGGCGGGATCGATCAGCCGCTTGAGCTGCGTGTAGGGGAGGATGTTCTTCTCGATGTACTCCTGCCCCAGCGCCCGGACCATCGGGGTGTCGGTGAAGCCCGGGTGAATGACGGCGCAGCGGACTCCGTGGTAAGCGGCCTCCTTACCCAGGGTTGCCGCGGCGCCTTCGAGGGCGGCCTTGGTGGAGGAGTAGGAGACCTGGCCGGGGATGCCCAACGACGAGGCCGAGCCGATGAAGATGACCGTCCCCTGGATCCCTTCCGAAGGTTGCCATCGGCCCACGCCGTGGGCTTTGCGGTGCTCGGCGATCCGGGCGATCAGTTCCATCGCCCAGTAAACCGGCGCGACGAGGTTGACCTCCAGGACCTGCCGGAAGTTCCCGATCGGATAGATCTCGGCCTTGCCGGTCTGCTTGTCCACCTTGACGGCAAGCTGGTCGCGCGTGATGCCGGCCGCGGGCACGCAGACCGCCGGGGGACCGTACTTGGCGCACATCAGGTCGAACGTCTTGCGCCGGAACTCCTCGTCGGTCGTGTCGCCAATCATGGCTTCGGCGAGCGGGGTCTCCATCCGATCGTTGATCATCCGGGCAACCTTGAGAACGTTTTCCGAGCGGTCCACAAGCGCGACCGCCTTGGCGCCTCGCTCTGCAAGTTCGAGGGCAACCGCCTGCCCGATGCCGCTGGCGGCGCCTGTCACGATCGCACATTTCCCCTGAATGTTCATGATCACCTCTCCCACCCCGACGGGTCCGCGAACCACTGGACCGGCGAGCCACGGCCCGAGCACTCAGGCCGTCGGTTCCTGGGAACACTTGCTTGCCGGATCGACTTTCTCCGCGAAAACAAACTCCGGCCGGCCAGAGGCGCTCTCGCCCGGTCTGATCCAGGGACCGGTCCTGGGTGTCGAATGGTCGGCGATCCACTGCGCCGCCTCAGGCCAGAAGGTCTTGTGGGCCTTCGAGCTGACGGCCAGGATTTCATGCCCTCCCTCCAGCGACAGGCTCTTGACGTCGCGCGAGCAGATGCGCGGCACCAGGCCCATGGTCGACAGTGGCGTGACCAGTCGGTCGGCGGTGGCCGTCAGCAGCAGCACAGCGCAGGTGATCCGGTTCAGCCGCACCGGGGCGCCCTCGATCGCGAGCTGGCCCCGTGCCAGCAGATTGCGCCGGTAGAGCAATTCCACGACGTCGCGGAACAATTCGCCGGCGACCGAGACCTGAGCGTTCGCCCATTGCTGGAGCGCCACGAAGCTTGCGACGGACTCCTCATCGTGCATTCTGCCCGTCAGGTCACCGAATCTGCCGTAGAGATTGCGAACGGGATCGAGGAGGGCGAAGAACGACCGCAGGAAGGCGCCCGGACAGTTCCCGAACGCAGCGATGAACGAGTCGACGTCGAAACAGTCCTGGTTGGCCCAGGCCTTCAGAAGAGTGTTTTCGCCGCCAAGATCGATGGGTGCCGACATCAGCACCAGGTCTTTCACCACGCTGGGGTAACGCGCTGTAAAGATCGTTGCGAGCGTGCCTCCCAGGCAGTATCCCATGAGGTGGAAATGGGGCATTCTCGCCCTCATGCGGAGGAACTGGACGACGTTTTTCAGCATCCGGTCGGCAAGGTCAGAGAGCCTCGTGCCCCGGTCAGCCGCGGTCGCAATGCCCCAATCGATCAGATAGGTGTCGAATCCCGCGGCGAGCATCTGCCGGACCACGCTGCGACTGGCGCCAAGATCCAGAATATACGGCCGGCTCACGGGGGCCGAGCAGATGAGCAGAGGCTCGGCCCAGACCGGCGGGGATTCCCAATGAAACTGGAGCAGTCGCATGGATCCTTCGGTGTAGACGACACGGTGGGCGGTGGCGAACCCACGGTTGTGCACCGCCCGCCGCCACATCCGCAGTACGTTGAAAACGCCCTGCAAGAGCCGGAATGGTTCGCACAGGGCGGTTTTCTGCTGCTCGACGACCAGATCCATCAAGGCCGGTGTCATGATCCGAGGCTCCTCGAATTCGATCGCACGACGGATCGACTCGGCCAGCGGTCCTGGTGCTCTCGCCATTGATCCGCGGGCCACAGCAGGCGGCTTCTCGGCCCGCCCCGCTCGCCCACCTCTGCTCTCATGCCGCCCGTTCCGGGCTCGGCTCGCGGAATCGCTCCTGCGGCGAGGAGACGTATCGTCGCTGCCTCAAACCTTTCCCCGGGTCACCATCTCCAGCCACATCTGGGCCAGACCCTCGACATACTTGCTCTGAGCCTCGAATGTCGTCTTGTAAAAATCGATGCTTTTCCGCCAGAATTCCTGCGTCAATCGCCAGCACTCCTCGGGCGTCCGCGCTTCGGTCATGCGAAACGCCGACGCGATCGTGTCGGTACCGTTCTTGTACTGCTGATTGAGCGCTTCGCGGTGCTTCTCCATGGTCTCCGCCAGGGTCTGGCTCCATTTTTTTTGGTAGGAGCAGATCTGATCCTTGACCACCCCCCGATCGACAGCCTTCGTGACATCAGGCCATTTGACTGGCCACCCGTTCATCCACTGGCGGTACATTTCTTGTTGCATCTTGAACGACGAATCAACCGCCCTGCGATACTCGTCGAAGATCTGCTCGAACATCGTCCATCCCCCCCTCAGACGAGGCAACGATGGGACTATCCGGATCTGGATGCTTCCTTTCGACGACTCCACAAGGCCACCCGGCCCCAACCCCGGCGGGCAAGAGAAACCTCGCGCGAAAGTTCCGTCCTATCGCTCTATACTGGCTGCAAGGAAGAGCCTTGTCAAGGCGCTAATGCTGCATTTGCAACAAAGAGCTAAAAGCCGGTAAGCGCCTGGGAACTGGTAGGCTTGGCGGGAACGGACGACAAGTCTATATTGCAGTTGCATCATGGTTCTTCCTACAATAGCAGTCTTCCTACAATAGAAGACATGGTGCAAGGCGTGAAACCAGGATGAGCCAGTTTGAGCTGAGCTCACGTCGGCCAGGCAGCGGGTCGAGGACCCTGCCAGGAGCCTCTCTAGGGGGAGTCAGCCGTGGGCACTTCTGCTCCTGAAGTCGTCTCCATCAAGCGCTATCCCAATCGCCGGCTGTACGATCGCCAGGCGCGGCGTTACATCACGCTTCAGGACCTGGAAGACCTCGTCCTCGGGGGCAAGAAGATCGAGGTTCGCGACAGCAAGACCGGCGAGGACCTGACCCGGTCGATCCTCACCCAGATTCTGCTGGAGCGCCATCCCGAGAAGATGGAGATGTTTCCCGTGGCGATGCTGCACGGGATCCTCCAGGCCAACGACTTGGTGCTGGACTTCCTTCGAAGCTATCTGCGGCAGTCGCTGGCCATCCTCGAACAGATGCAGCAGCCGACCCACCTGGCTCCCTTCCTCGCGCCCATGGACTGGATGAGGGCGATGATTCCGCCGACGCTGCCGTTCCCCGCGGTACGTCCGTCCGAGTCCTCATCCGGCTCAGGTCGACACGGTGAGCTGGATGCCCGGATCTCGGAGATCGAGGAACGGCTCAGGCGTCTGGAACAGCCCTCGCAGCGGATCCACAAGGGCGGCCCCGTCCCTCCGTCCGGCCAGCCGCACTCCGCCCAGGACGAAAGCGCTTCCCTGGACCGGCTCGAGCAACGCTTGAGCGAGCTGGAAACCGGGACCAGTCGTCCCACGAAGCACGGCACCGGCTAAGCGGCCCGCATGCCCGCTTCGATCCGCTCGGTGGACGTTCTCGGAGTGGCGGAGTTTCCCTCGGCAGACGTAAGGAAGCAGAGGCCAGATACCTCGAGGTGGATGATTCGGCGGCTTACCCGTGATTTGTCGTCACGGAGGCGTCATAATCGTTGAGGCCGGATCAGCAGGAGGATTCGCCAGCGGATTGCGACCACAACAGCCCCTCGAAGTTGGATCGAGGGCGCGAGGATGAACTCGCCCGCGGGTCTTGTCGGAGAACCAGGCATGTCGTCGTCCAGACAGTATGCAGATCACGAGGCTCGAACAGGATCGATGGAAGAGCTTGAACCGGCGCTGCGGGGGACGCGCCTGCTTCGCGATCCGCTGCTCAACAAGGAGGCGTCATTCTCTCGCCCCGAGCGCGACCGGCTCGGCCTGCGGGGGCTGCTGCCCCATGCCCGGCTCACCATCGAGCAGCAGGTGGCGCTCGAGCTCGAGCGAGTCAAGGCCAAGGCCGACAACCTGGAAAAATACATCGGGCTGGCCGCACTGCAAGACCGGAACGAAACGCTCTTCTACCGGGTCCTGATCGAGAACCTCGGCGAGCTCTTGCCGATCGTCTACACCCCGACGGTGGGCAAGGCCTGCCAGCTCTACAGCCATATCGTCCGCAATCCACGCGGTCTCTGGATCACGCCCGAGGACGTCCATGACATCCCCTCGGTGCTGCGCAACGCACCCAATCTCGACGTCCGCCTGATCGTGGTCACCGACAACGAGCGGATCCTGGGCCTGGGTGACCAGGGCGCCGGCGGCATGGGAATCCCGGTCGGCAAGCTTGCCATCTACACCGCCGCGGCGGGTATCCACCCCGCGCTCTGCCTGCCGATCTCGCTCGACGTCGGCACCGACAACGTCGAGCTGCTGGCCGACCCGTTCTATCGGGGCTATCGCCTGCGCCGGCTGCGGGGTGAGAAGTACGAGGAGTTCATCGAGGCCTTCGTCGACGGCGTGCGCAGGGTCTTCCCGCACGCGCTCTTGCAATGGGAAGATTTTCACAAGAACACTGCATTGATGCTTCTGGATCGCTATCGCAAGCGGATTCCCTGCTTCAACGACGACATCCAGGGGACCGGGGCGGTCACGCTGGCGGGCATTCTCTCTGCGCTGCGGGTCACGCATGGGCGGCTCGCCGACCAGCGCATCGTCTATCTCGGGGCCGGTGCGGCCGGCGTCGGCATCGCTCGACTGGTGAAGAGCGGCATCGCCAAGGATGGTGCCGACGCGACCACGACTCGCCGCGCCCAGGCGATGGTCGATTCGCAGGGCCTGGTCTTCAACCGGCGCGACGAGCGCGATCCTTACAAGAGCGAGTTCTGCTGGACGCGTGAGGACGTGGACCACTACGAGTTCTCCGGCGACGGTCCCTTCCCTCTGCTCGAGGTCGTCGCGCGGGTGAAGCCGACGGTACTGATCGGCACGACGGGCAGCCCCGGGGTCTTCAGCGAAGCGGTGATCCGCGAGATGGCCCGGCACGTCGAGCGCCCGGTCATCCTGCCCATGAGCAATCCCACCTCGAAGATCGAGTGCAGCCCTTACGAGGCCCTGCACTGGACGGACGGCCGAGCCATTGTGGCCACGGGCAGCCCCTTCGGCCCGCTCGAGTTCGGCGGATCGGTCCGCCACATCGGCCAGGCCAACAACGTTTACATCTTTCCGGGAATCGGCCTGGGGGCAATCCTCGCCGAAACCCACGAGGTGAGCGAGTCGATGTTCCTGATCGCTGCCGAGGCTCTCGCCTCGTGTGTGAGCGAAGAGGACCTGGCCGTCGGCCGGATTTATCCCGACCAGAGCCATCTGCGGCGCGTCGCCCGCACCATCGCCGCCGGCGTCATCCGCGAGGCCCGCCGGCTGAACCTGGGCCGGATGATCCCCGACCAGGCCATCGATTCGGTGCTGGACGGCTTCATCTGGTATCCGGAGTATCGCGAACTCGCGAACTCCTAGGCCCGTGGGCGCGCGTCAACCGGTGCGGGCCATGGGCAGGGAGTCATCGCATGCTGATTTCTCGGCCCTCCAGGGGTGATCTCATGAGCCAGGTAACCAATGCCGGCGACTTGCCCCTGCTGTCGCGAACGCCCGATTCGTGGGCGGGCGCCGTGATCACGGACGTTCTCGCACTCCTGAACGACCACGCCTATCTCGAGAAGAAGGCAGCGTCCAATGCGCTCGAGCTGCTCAACCGGTGGCCCCAGCCGGATTGCCCGCACGATTGGGTCAGCACCCTGGCGGCCATTGCCAGCGATGAGGCAGCGCACTTAAGCTCGGTGGTTCGGCTCTTGAACCGCCGGGGAGGCCGGCTGGAGCGGACGCACCGCAACCCCTACGCCAATGCCCTGCGCGACCTGGTGCGCAAGGGACGGGGCAACGAAGAGCTGGCCGACCGGCTCTTGATCTCGGCACTCATCGAGGCCCGTTCCTGCGAGCGCTTCGAGGTTCTTGCCCGTTGCAGTCCCGACCGTGAGCTCGCCCGCTTTTACGCGCGCCTGAGCTCATCCGAGCTCGGCCACTGCACGGTCTTCGTGCGTCTGGCGGGTCATGTGCTGCCCGAGGAAGACGTCGGCCGCCGCTGGCGTGAGTTGCTCGAAGCCGAAGCGGCCCTCATCGCCGCCCAGCCGCCAGGAAGCCGGATGCACGGCGGGCTTTGAGAGCAAGCGCGGACCGATAAGGAGTCGGGAGTCGTTTACTTGAGTGTCCGAGCGAGTGCCGCTATCCTCAGCCCGAACGATGAGCCCAAAAACAACTCTCGTCCCCTTATCTTCGCCGTCCCCTTATTTTCGCCTGTGGCCGGCGACCTGACACAGATGGGTCTTCGGCCAATGATCGGGTATGATCGGACAAGTGAGATACAAGGATCTTGAACGCCATCGACAGGGAGCCGGACCATGAGCACGGCGGTCGCTACCAAGACTCACTACACGCCCGAGGATCTGCTGGCCATGCCTGATGGCAAGAGCTACGAGCTGGTCGGAGGTCAACTCGAGGAGCGGAATATGGGAGTCGAATCCAGTTGGGTAGGAAGCCGGATACTCGTGCGCCTCGGACAGTTTTGTGAAATACATAAGCTCGGCTGGGCGTTGCAGGCCGACTGTGGCTATCAGTGCTTCCCTCACGATCCTGGCATGGTTCGCAAACCCGATGCCTCCTTCGTCAAGACCGGCCGCTTTCCCGGTAATGTCCTGCCCAAGGGTTGGGCCAAGAGCCCCCCGGACCTGGTGGTGGAAGTCGTGTCGCCCAACGACCTGGTCTATAAGCTGGAGGAGAAGCTGAATGACTATCGGAAAGTGGGTGTGCCTCTGATCTGGGTGATCAGCCCCGAGTCGCGCACCGTGACGGTCTACCGCCGTGACGGCTCGATCAGCCGCTTGCTAGACGATGACGAGCTCTCAGGCGAGGACGTCGTGCCCGGCTTTCGCTGCCCGATCCGCCAGATCCTTCCGCCGCTCGGGCAGCCTGAGGAAGCCCAATCGACCCAAACCCAGACGAACGGAACCGGATAGGGAACCGGACGGAAAAGGTGACTTTGGCGTTCGAGCGGGTCGTTGAGGAAACGCTGCGAACTCGCCGGATGCGGTTGTGCGCTTACTGTTTGATGCCCAACCATTGGCATTTCGTCGTTTGGCCCGCGCGAGATGGCGATCTTCCCGCGTTCATGCAGCAAGTGACCAACACGCATGTGAAACGGTGGAAGGAGCATCGTCACGAGATCGGGTACGGCCATCTCTATCAAGGGCGTTACAAGTGTTTCCCGGTGGCAACAGAAGACTACTTCTACCAGGTCGTTCGCTACGTGGAGCGGAACGCCCTGCGTGCCAACCTCGTGGAGCGAGCGGAATCGTGGCGTTGGTCGAGTTTGCGCCGTGTGGAGCGCGAAGACCCGGCGTTTCCCATCCTCTCGACGTGGCTTTTGCCTCGCCCCACCGATTGGCTGCAACTTGTCGACCAACCGCAAACGGAAGCCGAAGTGGCGGCGTTGCGTTGCTGCGTCAATCGCGGTCGGCCCTTCGGCGATCCTAACTGGGTCACGGACACGGTCAAGCGATTGGGGCTCGAATGCACGGTTCGGCCCCGTGGAAGACCGAAGAAACAATCGTAGGTTTGCCACGTTTACCTGTACTCTCTGTGTTCTCCAGATCTGATTCTCCAGATTTGGTGGCTGTCACCTTTCAACCTCAGACCTCAGATCTGATTCTCCAGATTTGGTGGCTGTCACCTTTCAACCTCATCAGATTTGGTGGCTGTCACCTTTCAACCTCATGGTGGCTGTCACCTTTCAACCTCACAACCTCAGACCTCAGATCTGATTCTCCAGATTTGGTGGCTGTCACCTTTCAACCTCCCTGATCAGATTTGGTGGCTGTCACCTTTCAACCTCCTAGATCATCCCGATATCGAGTTGCTGGAACCGGACCTTGAGCGGCTGAACCAGGTAGGTCAGGCTTTCTAGCCTGAGGTCAGCCTAGAAAGGCTGACTTACCATAGCAACTACTCCGGTGAACGGCGACGATCACCCCGTATCTCTGTGCTTTTGTGACGGGTCAGACTCGCCGCCCAGGCATTCATTGGGTCCAGTCCTCCAGCATGAGACCGGGGACGCGAGCGAAGTCGCGGACGTTGCGCGTGATCAGGACTCCCTGGTGCTCGAGCACGATTGCAGCAATCCGGAGATCCATCCGCCCGACGTTCAACTTCAACTCGACAAGCTGTTGAAAGCGGGCGATCGCCGGGAGAGTGAGGGGAAGGATCGGAAGACGGGCAAGAAAAAGAAGGATGTCGATCAGGCTCTGGTAAGCCGTTACCAGCTCATCCGGCTGCTTCGTCTTGCGGAGCAGGTTGTACCAACCGGAGAGCTGCTCCTCCAGACTGATGACCGTGATCGCCAGTTCTTCAGGCCGTCGTGCCGCGCACCGACTGACGACCCGAGGATGGCCACGCTGGAGAAGCGACACGATGTCCGTGTCCAGCACGAACAGGCTCATGATGCTTCGGCATCCTGATCAACCTGCCGGCGGTATTCCGAGATGGCCTCCTGCCATGCGTCGAACAAGGGATTGTCCCGAAACATCCCCGCGCCCTGAACCCAGGGATGGTCCTCGGTCGGCGTGATCTCCAGGGAAACAACGATGGCGCCACAGGCCATTCTCTTGTCGATCTCGGCGCGGAGTCGCCCCAGGGCCTCATCCCGAGTCGCCCCTTCCACGGTGATTTCAAAAGGAAGCCCGCCCGTGGCCCGAAATCCGTTGTTCGCGATCGGTTCAATCAAGACAGGAATATTCATTGTGCCTGCTACTTCGGGAGATTCTTCGTCCCATCGGCCACTTCCGGCGTTCCACTGACCATCGTACCCACAAGGACAATCCATCGAAACCCGAACTCCCAGTCCTGAACGCCCGCCGCTCCCCGACTGGCTGCACAAGACTCCGTCTCAAGAGTCCTGACGAAATCCGCAGATTGATTTCGGTCGCTCGGTGAGCGCTTTCCCCCCAGCGGGCGTCTGGGAATGAGGAGGGCCAAGAATCCTGGCCCCAACTCGGTCTGGACACAACTCGATCACCCCAACAGGAGGCCGCGATGAGGCGCATGGCCAGGTGGATCGTACTGCCTTTTCTCATGCTCGGACTGATGACCGGAATCGGCCGGGCCGGTTCCTTCAGCTACACCACGATCGATGTCCCTGGGGCCGCTCTCACCAACGCGTACGGGATCAATAAGACAGGATCCGGCTACACGGCTCCAGGTCTCCAGCAGCGGCCTCAGCTCAGCGGTCTCGAGCGCCATCTCCGTGACCAAGAAGGCCAGCGCGGTCACAGTCTCCAACGATGACGTGGCCAGCCCGTCCGATCTGCTTCTGGCTCCTCTTGTGCCTGACAGCCAGGATCTTTTCGATGGCCTGGGATTGAAGAAACACGCTCGCTCGATCTGACGGACCTGACACACGGTCTTCAGGGGGCCGGGGGCAACTCGCTGGGCTTCCCCGGCCCTCGAAGAATTTTCGGCCGTTCGACGTCCCTGATCCCGCGCCTTTTTCGGTTGCGACGATCGCTCGTTTCTTGGTATGGTAGGTACACCAGGCTCGACGGGCTTTTCGGGAAGCGAGTTGCCGGTCCGGGACGATACAGGCCCCGGCCGATGACTGCCTGTCCCCGGCTCGTCCTGTCGCCACCTCTTTGCCAAGGTTCGCCCGTATGTTTCCGATCATCGAGGCCGAGTTTCTCGCACCTGATGTTAAGCGGTTCGTCATCGAGGCGCCGCGCGTCGCCAAGAAGCGCAAGGCCGGGCAGTTCGTGATCGTCCGGCTGCACGCTCATGGCGAACGCATTCCGCTGACCATCGCCGATTCCGACCCGGAGAAGGGAACGGTCACGCTGATCGTTCAGGGCATCGGCAAGACGACCAAGCTGCTCAACATGCTGGGCGCCGGGGATGTGATCCTCGACCTGGTCGGGCCGCTGGGAAAGCCCTCGGACATCGAGCTCTACGGCACGGTCGTGGTGATGGGCGGCGGCGTCGGGGCGGCCATTGCCTACCCCACGGCCAAGGCCATGAAAGATGCCGGCAACCATGTGATCTCGATCGTCGGAGCGCGCAACAAGGAACTCGTGATCCTGGAGCAAGAGATCAGCGCCATCAGCGATGAGTTGCTGATCACCACCGACGACGGCACCTACGGCCTCAAGGGGTTCGTGACCGACCAGCTCAAGGCTTTGATCGAGTCGGGCCGGCAGATCGACCTCGTTCTGGCCATCGGCCCGCCCCGGATGATGCAGGCGGTCGCCGAGACAACGCGGCCACACAAGATCAAGACGGTCGTGAGCCTGAACTCGGTGATGGTTGACGGCACGGGCATGTGCGGCGGCTGCCGCGTGCTCACCACCCAGGGAACGCAGTTCGCCTGCGTCGACGGCCCCGAATTCGACGCTCATGAGGTCGATTTCGAGCTGCTCATTCGGCGGAACCGCACGTATCTGAAGCAGGAGAGCGATGCGCTCCAGCGGTTCCTGGAGCAGCCCGAGCGCGACCTCGACCTGGTCAGCGAGTCGTGCCGACTGGAACAAAAGCATCCCGAAGTCCGTTGCGAGGCCCACCCGTCATGAGCGCCAACTCTCCCACACCGCCGCTGTCCAACAAAGAGCGGGTCAAGATTCCCCGCCAGCACATGCCCGAGCAGGATGCTGACCGGCGGCGGAGAAATTTCGAGGAGGTGAACCAGGGCCTGACCGTGCTGGGCGCCACCACCGAGGCCCTGCGCTGTCTGCAGTGCACCACGCCGAAGTGCATTGCTGGCTGCCCGGTCGGAGTCAAGGTCAAGGACTTCGTCGCCTTGATCGTCGCGGGAGACTATCTGAAGGCCGCGGCCAAGATCCGCGAGGACAACATCCTGCCGGCCATCACCGGACGCGTCTGTCCCCAGGAGACCCAGTGCGAGGAATGCTGCATTCTGGGCAACAAGTTCGAGCCCGTTGGCATCGGCTACCTCGAGCGGTTCGTGGCCGATTACGAGCGCGAGTCGGGCCAGATCGGGCTGCCCGAGAATGCCCCCTCGACCGGCAAGAAGGTGGCCATCGTGGGGAGCGGACCCGCCGGCTTGAGCGCGGCCGGCGATCTGGTCCAGCAGGGACATCAGGTCACCGTCTTCGAAGCCCTGCACGAGATCGGCGGCGTTCTGGTTTACGGGATCCCCGAGTTTCGTATGCCCAAAGAGATCGTCCGTCGCGAGGTGGACGTCATGCGCGCCATGGGGGTCGATTTCCAGACCAACGTGGTCATTGGCAAGACCCTGACGATCGACGAGCTGATGAACGAAGAAGGCTATGACGTCGTGTTCGTGGCCACCGGCGCGGGGCTGCCCAAGTTCCTGGGCGTTCCGGGCGAAAACCTCAACGGCGTGTACTCGGCCAACGAGTTCCTGACCCGCGTCAACCTGATGCGGGCCAACGAATTCCCGGAGTACGACGAACCGGTCTACGACTGCCGGGGAAAGGACGTCGCAGTCTTCGGCGGCGGGAACACGGCCATGGACGCCGTCCGGACGGCCTCGCGTTTGGGCGCAAAAACCAGTTACCTGATCTACCGCCGGTCCGAGGCCGAGATGCCCGCGCGGGCCGAGGAGGCCAAGCACGCCAAGGAAGAAGGAATCACATTCCTGTGCTTGACCAACCCCGTGGCCTTCCTTGGCAACAAGGAGAGTTTCGTCGAATCCGTCCGCTGCATCAAGATGGAGCTGGGCGAGACCGACGCCTCGGGCAGGCGCTCTCCCAAGCCAGTGCCGGGCTCCGAGTTTGAGCTGCCGATCCAGGCGGCCATCATCGCCCTGGGGACCGAAGCCAACCCCCTAGTGCAGTCCACGACCCCCGACCTCAAGACGACCCGCAAGGGCTACATCGCCGCCGACCCGGAGACGTTGAAGACGTCCAAGCGAGGCGTCTTCGCCGGCGGCGACATCGTCACCGGCGCCGCCACCGTGATCCTTGCCATGGGCGCCGGCCGCAAGGCCGCCGCGTCGATCGACCAGTACCTGCAATCCGGCGAGTGGGACGAGGCCCCAAATTAAAATGCGATCTCAGAAGATCGTCGGGACCCCTGTTGTAGGGGAGGCTGCAACCCACGCGTTTGCAGCGCAGCACGCAGCCGCACTCCCGGAAGAGTTTGTCTCTCTGGCGCTGCATGATCGCCACGAACGTTTCGCGTTCTTGCTCGGTGCGCATTCGCGAGGCTGAAGCCAGAGGATACGCCGTCACCGGACTGGCGTCCACGGCAATCCGGATTGCATTTTTCCCGTGCCGCGAGCCCTCGAAGGAGGATCGGTTCACGAGGCCGGTTGGGGAACCGGCATTCCGGAGGGAGACGAAACGACTGCCGACTCGGGCAGCGGCCGGCCGGGGCCGAGCGTGTCCATGAGCCCTTGGATTTGCAGCTCCAGCTTCTCGGTGAGGAGCTCGGCGGCGGCGCGTGACCGGCGCCCGCCGGGTCCCAGATAGGATCGAACATCGATCGGCTCACCCATCTTGACGACGGCTCGTCTTGGACCTCGCGGCGCGGGGTCGGTGACGCCCAGGGCATCCTGCTCGAACTTGGTCATGATCTCGGCCAGCCGCTCGAGGGTCGGGTTCTCCCGCACGTAATCTCCCGGGTAGCTGAAGAGCTGAATCGCCACGAACAGGCTGTTCAGGTCGCGACGTAGCGTCCGTCGCTCTTCCCGGCTGATTCCGGGCACGGCCAGCGCCTTCAGGCAAGCCCGACGCAGCGCCTTGACCCGGAACGGCACCGGCTCGTCGGACCGCCGGCCCAGGCGCCGGTCCTCCATCTCCTCGAGGATGTGGAACTTGAGCCGCGCAATCCGGTCCTTGAGGGTCCCCGGCTGCGGCGCGTCGAGATACTCGAGTTCCTTGAGCGCCAGCATTCCCTCGGCATAGCGGTACAGTCGTTCGATGATCGACCGGCCGCAGGGGTCCCACCAGGTGAACCGGGCTTCGAGGGTATCCATCAGCCGGTGCAGCTCCGGCAGCGGGTCATGATCCTCGAGGAAGCGATATCGGATCGCCGTGGGGATGATCCAGACCGTCCGCCCGCGCTCGGCGACCTTCCGCGCGGCAGCCAGCGCCAGCGCCGCGGCTCCCTCGCGCAGCGGGGTGAGACGATCGCCGAGGAAGTAGATCTCTCCCTCGGGAAAGACGACCAGGGGGTTCTTGCCCTGGGTCAGAACGTCAAGCCCAGCCTGAAACGCCGACCGGTCGGCCCCCTCGCGATCGACGGGAAAGACGCCCAGTCGGGGCAGAATGAACTTCCGCAGCCCGGCATTGCCGGTAAAGATCTGATACGCCGCCATGTAACAGAACGGCACGCCGGCACGCCGGCTGATCATGAACATGACCGCGGGATCGGCCAGATCGGGATGATTGGGCGTGATCAGCACCCCGTCCCCCTTGCCTTTCAAGGCCTTCAGTTGCTCCAGCCCGACGTCGTCGATCTCCCGCACCACCTGCGTCCGGCGCAGCAGATAACTCACGTAAAGCCGGCTAGCCCGCACCCAGAACGGGCTCAGCCTCGGAGGCTGAAACTGATACGGCAGCTCGTCGGGAAGTGGCAGTCGGTGCATGACGTGGCTCTCCAGTGGGAACACTTCGAGGTGCGCTGGGTGCTCGATCAGGCAGACAGGTCAGTACCCAGCACTCTAACGGAACTGGCAATCGCAGTCCCAGAACTATGAGCGAGAGGATCGCCAGCAGAGGCCAGTACCCAGCACTCTAACGGAACTGGCAATCGCAGCCCACCGGGAAACTCGGAATCACGATCCACCCGAGAGAAACATGTCCGTGACGTGGCGATCGGCGCCACATGACGCCGGTTCCCGGCGCAATCGATTCGGCCAGGCGTTTGGAATGCCTTCGGGCTGTTCCCACCCGGCTGTGGCACATTCCAGCTCGTCCCGGACATATTCCTCATCAGTGACGTGCATCGCGTTTCCAACAACCGTGGCTCCTCGCGAACAGCGAGGCCGGGCCCGGGGGAAGAGGCTGCCCATGTTCCTCGATCTGACGTTCCTGCTGGATTTTCTGCTCGGCTGGCTTGCTCGCCCCCCGGTCAAGACCCCCGAGCCCGGAGTCTGTCGTTTCAGGTCAGACCCCCTTCGGCCTTGATCGACTTGATCTGTGCCTCGCTGGGAAAGTCCCTGGCACGATGGCGCTCGGGATAGATGCCCAGGGGCTCGAGCAAGTCGCCGACGATTTCCTCGACACGCTCCCAGGAAACGGACGCGACGACCTTCTGGCCGTCCGGCCGCTCAAGGTCGACGAGGTGAATCAGGTCCGTCCTCGGTAGGAGGCTATCGACGCCTCTTGTCCACGTGCAAAAACTCGCGAGCTCTCCGGTTCGCGTGTTCCGCATCGCCGAATAGCTGGCAACGAAGATGTCCTCACTCTGCTTCTGGTGGGTCGTGGTCAGCAGTGCCCTCTGCTCCTCGTAGTCCTGCCCCTGAGAATTGATCATCATTTGCTTGAATCGCAGGTAAGCGGGAAGCTCTTTCGGCGGCAAGAAGGGCGTCCACGATCCGAATTCGAGCCGGATCGGCATCGTGTGGATCGGGCGGGGCTGCTGCGTTGCCGCTTCGGCCGCGGCCGCCATGATGCCCAGGCCCGCCTCGTCTTCGGACCCGGTCAGAAGCAGGGTGTCGCGGTTGGGGACCATCACGACCGGATCTCCGTCCACCTCGTGGGCGGCGATGAGGTCGACAAGCAGCAGCCGCGAGGGGTCGTAATTGTCACGCCAGGCAGATCTCCAGACTCCCGGAGCCAGCCGCGCGAAGCCCTGCTCGCTGATCTTCCGCAGGTTGGCGAGGGCGACATCCATTGCCTCGTCGAAGTCCACGCCCCAGCGCGTGAGTTGCTGACCGTTGATCTGCGACATGGCGTGCGGCAGGTCGTAGACCAGGCCAGCACCATAATGATCGGCAACCACGCGATAGGGCCAGCGAAAGCCGGTTTCGCCCCGGCCCTCCATCTGGAGCTTGAGGATCTCGTAGGTTGACCGGCTACGGACTCCGGGCAACAGGTCGTATGCGGCGTCCTCGAACTCGTCGGGAACGCCCTTGCGGCCTTCGATCCAGCTACGAATGAAACGAGAGAGGATGCTCTTGCGCTCCGCGGACGGGGCCGCAAGGTATTCGCGGTAGGTGTTCGCCAGGTTGACTTGAAGGCTCTCGTCGCCCTCGGAGACCAGCCGGAACTGCGCGGGATCGTATCGAAGCTCGAGCGGTTCACCGGCCTTCCGCAGCCCGGCGGCGACCAGCCGGGCAAAATTCTGACGACGCACGGGAGTCATGAATCGATCGAAGAGTCCCAAGTCTGTCTCTCTCCCTGCGGATGTCCCGGACGCCCAGGTCACGCGTGTCATCATAGCACGCCATAGCCAGGATCCGTCGAGTCGATTCTCTGATGCCGACGAACCCGACTCATTGGCCTGGCAGCCGCGAGTCAATCGACCAGGTCAGCCGGCCAAGGAGTCAGCCGCCATGATACCGAGTTCCCCGGTCAGGGCCTCGGTCCCGTCGACCATGACTCACATCCTGACGATGCGCGATGACATATTCTTGCCTTTACAAGCTAACATGCTACAAAGAAAAACAATTCTCTTGCTATTCTTGTCCCGCGCTGGATAATCAATGGTGAAGAGGCGCCGTGCAGACATGCTCGGCTCCAGCGGAATCATTGAAGAAGTATCGTCGGACGACTGGATAAAGGGCAACCCGGCCTGGCCGGGGGGCTCGTTGACGAGTAGGCCGACGTGGTCGAAACCCCGAGTGTGGTCGACCACGCCGGCTTTTTCTTTTGCGGTTGTTCCGGTGCGTCGCATCCACCAGAGAGGTGTGGGATGGCCAAGTTCAACCTGACCATGGCTTACCAGATCGACCAGGTGGAACGGACTCTTCCAAGCGGCCAATAGACGGCCTGCCCGAAAGTGTGCCCAAGGTCCTGCGTGAGGACACATTGGAGGCGTGGTGGACTGGGCTCTCCACCATGAGCGGAGGCCCGGGCCAAGAAGCAAGGCCGGCCGATTCAAGGGCCCTGTCCGCACGTCAAGATAACTATCCGTAGGCTGCTTGTCCGACCGATGACATGACACTGAGTCTTGCCTGGAACTCTGAGGTTTAACCGCGTATGATGCAATTCTTGCTGGGACTTGTGTATCTGCTGGCCCATGCCCCGGATCAGTGCGAGGCGACCGACCGGCTGGCGCCTCCAGGTTGGCAGGGGAATTTCTGGGGACCCTCCGCGAATCAGGACCGGCGCGAAGGCAAGCTGCCCAAGGTTCCTATGACCCCCGTGATGACCTCCTGGCAGAACTGGGGCAAGAAAACGCTCCACACCGGCGACATCGTCTTCCGGAGGGGCGATGCGCGAGTCCTGTTTGGCTACTTCCGCTTCAGCCGGTTCGTCGCCAACGCTGACAACAGCGAGTTTTCTCACACCGGGGTGGTTGCCATCGAAAACGGCGAGCCGGTCGTCTACGACACGACCAAGATGGGCGTGGCGTGCCAGCCTTTTGGCGTCTGGATGCTCGATAACGTGGGAGCTCTCGGGGTGAAGCGACTCCGGCCCGAGCACCGAGACGCCGTCCCCAAGGTTCTGGCCTACTGCCAGAAGGTGTTCCAGCAGCAGGTCCCGTTCGATTACGAGCTTGGCGCTGACGACTCGAAGCTCTACTGTGTCGAGATGACCGAGAAGGCCTTTCGCGCGGCCGGAGTTGCCCTTTCAGAGCCGATTGCTCTGGGCGACATGGAGCGCGCCAATGAATTCCCCCTCTCTATGCTCGGCCTGCAATATGCCTCCGGGTGGGTGCTCGACCGACCCATAAGCTTTCAGGATCGGGTCTACATGCCCGGCAACGACCATCATGGAGTCTGGGGGTCACCCTTCCTGCTGACCATCTTTCCGCCTACCGACGTGGCCGATCGCAGCGTGCCTGACCTTCAAGCCAGCCGAGAGAAATGAAGACTCTGAATACGTGAAATGCTACTTGTTCGGTTCTCTTGCATGTGTAAATCAAGAAAAAGATTTCACTTGCTATTCTCCTTTCAGCGTGAGAGAATCATCTGTCTGATTAAGCTGGTGCGGACTGGCACTCGGCTCTGACAATCAGCTTGAAACCAAGTCGTCGGAAGACTAGATGAAGAGCAACCCGGCTGGTCCGGGGGGCTCGTTGACCAGTAAGCCGACGTGGTCGAATCCCTGAGGGTGTTCGGCCACGCCGGTTTTTTTTCGCATGAACTGGCACGGATTGGTCGCAGTCGGAAGGGAGGCACCAGATGGAGAAGATCGACGTCACCATGGTTCACCTGAATGAGCAAGAGCGAAGGCCCTTTGCACCACGCCGAGGCGATCCACCGTGTCCGCGTCGCCTTTTCGGAGGCGAAGCCGTGAAGCTGAGAACCGCCCGGACAGCGTCATGCGGGTCCAGACGGTTCCGTCGTGATGAGTCCAAGCGATCTCTTCGTGGGGCTCCGCGTGCCTTTCGGCCCGCCTGTGTCCCGCGGCATTTGCGAGGAACCTTTCGGATGAACAAGGAATGGAAGTGTCGGTTCGCGCCCCTGGCCGCACTGCTGTTCGTGGCGTTTGCGACCGTCGTCGGATGTGAGTCCAAGGGGCCTGCCGAACGGGCGGGGGCGAGCATCGACAGGGGCGTTCAGAACGCCAAAGACGCAATCAATCCTCCGGGCCCCGCTGAGAAAGCCGGGCGGGCCCTCGACAGCACCGTCAAACCCTGAACCCGAGGAACCCCTCTCGGTCCACGATTTCCAGCCCGCACTCGAGAAGCAGCGACCGACTGCTAGACGCGGGAAAGCGAAGCCCTCGACTCGGGTGGCGTCCTTCACGAACTCGGAGATCGGTACGAGTTCTCTTCGTCACGTTCACAAAGAGGGCAGCCTGGCCGGGGTTGTCCGCGCTCTGATGATCGAACTTCAGTAACTTTCCCCCATCTGTCCAGATCCAAGTCGAAAGTTTCACATCCATGAATCAGCGTGTCAGTGTCCTGTCCCCCGTGTTCAATACCTCCGCGTTATCGGGAGGCCCCAGGTCGATCGACGCACGTGCAGCGAAATCCAGGACACGTTTCGTGCCAAGGGAACTGCCGGCCTTTGGTTCTCGAGAGGAAGCTCTCGTTGTCGATGAACGTTTGCAGTTGCGGCCGGCTCAGGTGGTCGAAAGTAAACTGTGTCGCCTGCTCAGGAATTCCTCGCTTCCAGTCACTTTTCTCCTCACGAGAGGGATACTGCGAACTCGCTGAGCCTTCGCGTCTTTGTTGCAGCGAGACCTTCCACCACGGGTGTTCGACCACGCTCTCATTGCTGCGGTGCGGCAGGCGGAATATGATGAGGCTGAGAACGGAGAGAGGAATCTCGGGTCCGACTGCCAGGAAAACGGCCGGATTGGCCCAGTTGGAGAGTCCGACGTCCAGTCCAGGGAAATCCCAAAAAACTTTTGGCGCTGGAATATATTTGTTATCCTGAATAGACTCACATGTGCCTCTAGAGCGCGGAGAGCGATGCGATCCAGTTTCCAGGCAGAGGGCCCACCGCGAAGCGGCTCAGGCCACCCCGGGACACTCGGGAAACACTCTCCTTCGTCACGGAAAGGACGACGATGAGCACTCAGGAATCTCTTCAGCCCGAAGCGCCGTCCGATCTCCCTGATGCCGCGAGCGAAATTCACGTTGTGCATCCCGTGGACGGTCCCTTCCCGGTCGTGGGGGTTGGTGCCTCCGCGGGAGGTCTGGAAGCCTTCACCGAGCTCCTTGCGAATCTTCCGGACGACACCGGCATGGCCTTCGTGCTGGTGCAGCACCTCGACCCCAGGCACGAGAGCAATCTCGTCCACTTACTGAGCAAGGCGACGCGCACACCCATCGTGGAGGCGACGCGGGACCTGGCCGTTCGCCCCGACCACATCTACGTCATCCCCCCCAACACGACGATGACCATCGCCTCGGGAGTCTTGCAGCTTGAGCCCCGTGGTGAGGCGCGCGGACTGCACCTGCCGATCGACCAGTTCCTCAAGTCGCTGGCCGAAGATCAGCAGTCGGCCGCGATCGGCGTGATCCTGTCGGGTACCGGCTCGGACGGCACGCTGGGACTGGCGGAGATCAAGGCCGCCGGCGGCATCACTTTCGCCCAGGATCGAGAGTCGGCCAAACACGAGGGCATGCCGCAGAGCGCCGTCGGCAGCGGCTCTGTCGATTTCATCCTGCCACCCAAGAAAATCGCCCTGGAACTGGCGAGAATGGGCCGCCACCCCTATCTTGTCCCTCCCCCGCCCCAGATTGCCGAGCATGGCACGATAGACAGCGGAGACGAGGAAGCTTTCCGGCAGATCATCGCGCTTCTGCGGTCCTCCTTCGGCGTGGATTTCACCAACTACCGCGACACGACGATCAAGCGGCGGGCCATGCGCCGCATGGTCCTACACAACAGGGAAACCCTCGCCGACTACGCCCGGCTGGTCGCAGCGGATCGCCCCGAACTCCAGGCCCTCTACCAGGACATCCTGATCAATGTGACCAGCTTCTTCCGCGACCCCGAGATATACGAAGCGCTCAAGACCAGCGTCTTCCCGGAAATCGTCAAGAACAAGCCAGCGAGCTCAGCCGTCAGGATTTGGGCCGCGGGATGTTCCACCGGTCAGGAGGCCTACTCCCTGGCCATCGCACTCTTGGAATTCCTGGACGACAAGCCGGCACGTCCTCCGATTCAGGTGTTCGCCACGGACCTCAGCGACACCGTGTCGCTGGAGAAGGCACGTGCCGGGCTGTACCCGGAGAGCATCGAGGCCGAAGTCTCGCCGGAACGGCTCAGACGGTTCTTCACCAAGGAGGATGGCAAGTACCGTATCAACAAGTCAATCCGCGACCTATGCGTGTTCGCGAAGCAAAACATCGTGGGGGACCCGCCGTTCTCCCACGTGGACTTGATCAGTTGCCGGAACGTACTCATCTATCTTGCGCCGCCGCTGCAAAAGAGGGTCATTCCGACATTTCATTACGCCCTGAATCCGACCGGCTTCTTGATGTTAGGAAGTTCTGAGACGGTCGGCCCCTTCTCTGACCTGTTCCATGTGGTGGACAAGAAGCACAAGATATACTCCAAGAAACAGAGTGCCTTCCGGCAGTATCCTCATTTCAACGCCGCGGATTATCTGGCGGGCCCGCCGGGGGAAGCGCGGACCATCTCTCAACCGTCCCCCACTCCGGCGGAGTTGCAAAAGGAGGCCGATCGGATCGTCCTCGGTCGATACGCTCCCGCGGGGGTGCTGGTCAGCGAATCGCTGGAAATCCTCCAGTTCCGAGGGCGGACGAGCCCGTATCTTGAGCCTGCGCCGGGGGCGCCGAGCCTGAACTTGCTCAAGATGGCTCGCGAGGGTTTGTACGTCGAACTCAAAACCGCGCTCGCCGAGGCCAGGAATAACAACGCTGTCGCCGGACGGCTGGGCGTGCCGGTGCGGGGCGATGGCCCTGTCCGAGCCGTCAACCTCAAGGTCATCCCCGTGAACCTGCCCGGCATGGGCGAACGCTGTTTCTTGGTCCTGTTCGAAGAGGCTCGGCCGCCCACCGGGGAAGCGGCGGCGGGGGCCGGGCGCGAGGCACGACCAAGGTCCAGCGAGGCCTCGCGAGCTCGGTCGTGGCTCGAGCGGTTGACCGGACGGGCCCGTGCGGCCGAGGAACCGAGCAACGGTCTCACACCGCCCGACGACCGCGACCGCGAGCTTGTTCAACTGAGGGGGGAGCTCGTCGCGGCCAAAGAGCAACAGCAATCGACAAGCGAGCAGCAAGACGCCACCAATGAAGAACTGAAATCGGCCAACGAGGAGATCCTCTCCAGCAACGAGGAGTTGCAAAGCACGAACGAAGAACTGGAAACAGCCAAGGAGGAGCTCCAGTCGGTCAACGAAGAACTGACGACGGTCAACGATCAGCTTCAAAACCGGAACGTGGAATTGAACCGTCTCAACGACGACCTGGTCAACTTCCTCGGCAGTGGCAATGTGGCGATGGTCGCCCTGGGCATCGACCTGCGGATCCGGCGGTTCACGCCAGCGGCGGGGAAGGTTCTGAACCTGCTCCCCGCCGACGTCGGCCGTTCCATAGGCGACATCAAGCCGCCGGTCGAGGTGCCCGACCTGGAGGCGTTGCTCGGGAAGGTGATCGAGACGGTCCGGGTCACGGAACGAGAAGTCCGGGACCGGGACGGCCGCTGGTATCAGCTCCGCCTCCACCCCTACCGGACCGCGGATCATAAGATCGACGGGGCGGTCATGGTGCTTTTCGACATCGACGAGGCCAAGGTTGCCCAGGCGCGACTCGAGGAATCCGCCGATTACGCCCGGGCCATTGTCCAGACGGTGCGGGAGCCCCTCCTCATTCTCGACGGCGACCTGCGGGTGAAATCGGCGAATCAGTCGTTCTACCAGAACTTCCAGGTCACGCCCGGGGAGACGGAGAACCAGTTCCTCTACGAGCTGGGAGGAAGGCAGTGGGACATCCCGCGGCTGCGGACGCTGCTCGAAGACGTCCTTCCCAAGGAGACCTCATTCCACGACTTCGAGGTGGACCATACCTTCGAAACCATCGGCCGACGGCGGATGCTCCTCAATGGCCGCAAGATCCCTGGGCAGAGCGGGCACTCCGGACTCATCCTCCTCGCCATCGACGACATCACCGAACGCTGGCGGGTCGGGGCCGAGCTCCGCGAGAGCCGGGAACGTTACCGCCTCATCGTCGAGAGTTCCACGGGTTATGCCATTTTCACGCTCGACATGCAAGGAATGATCACAACCTGGAACCTGGGAGCCGAGAAGATTCTCGGCTACACCGAGGCCGAGATCATCGGATTGAACTCCGAGGTCATCTTCACGCCCGCGGACCGTGAGGCTGGGGAGTCCGAAATGGAGCTGCGGAAGGCCGCGGCCGACGGCCAGGCCCTGGACGAGCGCTGGCACGTTCGCAAAGGCGGAGAGAGGTTCTGGGCGAACGGGCTCGTCATGCCGCTCAAGGATGACGCCGGGCAGACCCGCGGATATCTCAAAATCCTCCGCGATATGACCGAACAGCGGCAGCTTGAAGAGGCCCTCAAGGAGCGAACAGTCGAACTCCAACACGCCGACCGCCGCAAGAATGAATTTCTGGCGATGCTCGCCCACGAGCTCAGGAACCCGCTTGCCGCGATCAGCAGTGCTGTCTATTTGTTCGGTGCGGCAGGAAGCGACGGGGATCGTATCGCCTGGACCAAAGAGGTCATCGAACGCCAGGTCAAGAACCTCACCCGCCTGGTCGATGACCTGCTCGATGTCTCCCGCATCACGCAGGGCAAGGTCAGTCTCCGCAAAGAGCCGGTGGAACTCGGGCCGGTCATCACCCGCGCGGTCGCCATCGTCCGCCACATCATCGACGATCGGAAGCACGAGCTTTCGATCTCTCTCCCCCAAGAGCCCGTGTGCCTCGATGCGGACCCCACCCGGCTGGAGCAGGTCGTGGTGAACTTGCTGAACAACGCCGCCAAGTACACGGAACCCGGCGGGCGCATCGGGATCGAGATGGAGCGACAGGGGCATGAGGTGGTCATCGCGGTGCGCGATAACGGCATCGGCATTCCGTCCGCCATGTTGCCCCGCGTGTTCGACATCTTCACCCAGGTCGAGAGGTCGAGCGACCACGCCCAAGGCGGACTTGGCATCGGCCTGACTCTGGTCCGCTCGCTGGTCGAGATGCACGGCGGCAGCGTTTCTGTGTCGAGCACGCCCGGCGAGGGGAGCGTCTTCACCGTACGGTTGCCGCTTGGCGAGGGGCAGCCCGAACAATCGCCCCGCACCGAGTTCGAGTTCCGCGGCGGAGACCCTGCCGCCCGCGTCCTCATCGTCGATGACAACCAGGATATGGCCCAAAGCACGGCACAGCTCCTCACGCTCTTGGGACACAATGTCCAGACCGCATACGACGGCCCCTCGGCCGTCGAAGCGGCCCGGGCTTACCGGCCCGACGTCATTCTGCTCGACATCGGCCTACCCGGCATGGACGGTTTCGATGTCGCGGGCCAGGTCCGGCAGCAACCTGAGCTCAAGAACACGGTCATCATCGCGATTTCGGGCTACGCGGAGAACGTCGATCGCACCCGCTCCCGAGAGGCCGGCTTCGACCATCACCTCGTCAAGCCCATCGATTTCAACACCCTTTTGTATCTACTCGCGGAATCTACCAAGCAGCAGGTTTAGTAATGGGCACAGCGTTTGCTGAAATAAAAGCGAGAGATTTACGCGTCAAGAAGCTATGGTCTGACGAAATCGTAAGAATCCGCCTCGGCCTCGAGTGCCTGGTCAGAACGAGGAATCGCGCTCGGCGAGAGCAGTTTGACTGGTTGCCACGATGGATCCTCACGCCTCCGAATCTCCCTGTCCGGATGCCGCCGGTCCGTGTCGCGTCTTGATCGCGGACGACAACAAAGATCTTGCCGACTGCCTGTCGAAACTTTTCAAGTTTTCAGGCTGCACAGCCGAGGCCGTCTATGACGGTCACGAGGCCATCAAAGCAGCCCGGGCCCACCGGCCCGACATCATCCTCCTCGACATCCGCCTACCCGGCATGGACGGCTTTGAAGTCGCCGAGCGGATCCGGGCGGACAAGGACTTGAGTGATATCCTCATCGTCGCCATGTCCGCTTACAGTCCGTTCAGGACTCAAGGCCGCCGCCCGGAGGCGATTTTCAGCGACTACCTTGTCAAACCCGTCGACCACGGCGCCTTGCTCGGAATCGTCTGGCGCGCCCACTGGAGGCGTGGCGAGGCTTTCGAGCCCCAGCGATAGGCTCTTCCGAACCGGAGCGCGTGCGGAGGTTTCGAGCCGGGAGGGCCATGCCCGCAGGGACCTGTCCCCTCGCGTCCGTCCTGTTCCCGTTGAGACGTTTCGATGTAAGCAAAATAATGAAGCACAATGCAGTGGAACCTCTCGGAACCCGTCGCTTTTGTGACTGTCGTCGTCTACGTCCTCGGGATGCTGAGCGGCTGGACCGTCGTGGCATTCGTGAGAGGATCGTTTCGCCGAATCACGGAGCATCCACGACAATGACCCTCATTCGGGCCGACCACAACGTGAGAACTGCATGGGAGGCGTCGGAAGCGGGAATGACAGATAAAGGCCTAGGGAAACGTGGCGGACAGGATGATGGACCAGGAATTGCCGTAAGCTCTTGACCCGCGCAGCGAACACCGGGAGGATCATGATGTGCAACAGGCCGCATCGCCCTCGTCACTGGCGAATAGCCGGCAGAAGATCCGCTCTGGTAATCGATTGCCTGCACGCGCCCCAAGGAACAAATCTTTGCAGACTCGGGACCCTCTTCTCAGTCCAAGATGGACCTGGCACCTACCGGGTGTTCCTTCCCCGGCGTTTTCTCTCAAAGTCAGATCCATTGTGATGGGGATGCATGGGAATCCTTGAGCTTCGCGAGCCCGTCAGTGCCTGGAGTCACTGCGCCGGCCTGATGCTGGCGTTGCCCGGCGCGCTCCTCCTCTGGCGGCGGAGCGCCGGCGACCGTGGGAAGCAGCTTGCCATGCTCGTTTATGGTCTTAGCCTGGCCTTCTGCTATTCGGCCAGTACCCTCTACCATGGCGTCCGGCTCCCGGCCGCGCGGATCGCCGCATTTGCCGGCCTGGACGGCGTCGGGATCTTCGCCCTGATCGCGGGGAGTTACACCCCCCTGGCGTGGTGCCTGATGCGAGGCCGATGGCGGCGATGGACCCTTGCGGTCGTCTGGGCCGTGGCGGCGACGGCCACGATCTTGATTGCGGCTGGCCGCCACTTTTCACCTGAGTTGTCCACCTGCATTTACCTGGGGATGGGGTGGGGTGTCGTCGTCTGCTATTCCCAGATTGCGCACGTCGTGACTCACCGTGCACTGGCGCCAATTGTCGTTGGCGGCCTGTCCTATAGCGTGGGGGCGGTGCTCAACGTGCTGCACTGGCCCGCCCTCTGGCCCGGGGTCTTCGGGGCCCATGAGCTGTTTCACCTGTTCGTGCTGGCGGGCAGTCTGGCTCACTACCTGTTCATTCTCAAGGTGGTCGTGCCGTTCGTATGGGGGTCTTGAGCTGTCGGTGTCATTTGGCACGTGGCATTCTTAGCTTGTCTCCGTCGATCTCGCAGGAGCCGCTCATGCCCAACCGCCTCCGCCCGCGCACGATCATGAGTCTTGGCGGCCTATCCCTGCGGCAGGTCGCCGTGGGGATGTGGAAACGGATGGAGGAACACGATGCCATGACCTGGGCGGCGGCCGTTGCTTTCTACGCGATGCTCGCCACCGTCCCGTTCCTGGCCCTTGTCCTGGTCGGCGTGGTCTTGCG
>JBEKTN010000047.1:0-32965 GCA_049516015.1 Isosphaeraceae bacterium
ACCCGCCCCAGCCTCAGGTCCGGGGGAGGAACCGATTCGCCCCAGACCGAGGGCAAGCGGTTCGACATCTTTCTCATCGACACCGGGTGGAACAGCGCGGTGTCGCAAGCGGTGCGTGACCAGGTCGTGCACATGGCCCGGCTGCACCCATCCGAGTCGATCTACGTGCTCAGCTACAAGCAGTCGGCCGACTTGCTCAAGCTCGACCCGGCCGCGATTGGCTACGATCCGACGATCCTTGTGTATGACCTGTACGCCCGCCCGGGCACCGGCACAGGGGCCTACCGCGGGTTCCGTCTGAACCTCGGCCTGATGCGGCACCCCGAGCATGCACTCGCCCGCCTCCAGGAGTTTGCCCGGTTCGTCGCCACGAGGCGGACCGCCGAGCGGCTCGACCGGGAGATCCGGCGCGAGCTGCACCGCGAGGGGTTCAACGGGCTGGTCCGGCTGCTCCACGAGTCGTCGGGTGAGCTGCTGGTAGGGTGACCGAAGGCCCTAACGCCAGAAGGAGTTCGCCATGAACGAAGACGTGCAAATCCTGCCCTTGGCCATACTCGCCTGCTCGGGCGCGTACCTCGCCTACGAGATCAACCGCCGGCGCAACAAGCTGCGCAAGGTGTTCAACACATTCGATAAGGATGAGAGTAAGATCGCCGAAGCGCTGGAGGCCATGATCCATAGCGGCCAGCTCCGGCCGTACGTGCTAGAGTGACGCCCCGGCGCGGTCGCCCTCCATGGATCGAGCCAATCCCACGACCCGAGATTGGACCAATCCCGTGAACGCCTCGGCCACGAACCGACAGCCCGAACCGACAACGGACCAAGGCCAGTCGACTCCTCCGCCCATCGGGGGTCGCGCTCGCAAGATCGAACAAGGTACACCTCAGGGCTTCAACTCCCAATCCTTGAGCTTCTGCCGAGCCGTGCAGAAGTTGCCGAGATGGTAAACGGACGCGCCTGCCGGTGAGAAGGTGAACGCCTCGAACTTCTCGTCGAGCAATTTCTTCAGGTAATCCTGGGAGGCGAGGCCGAGTGTCACGTGCGGTTTGAACTTCTTGCCGCTCTCATTCGGCACGTAGCTCGCCACGTAGTCGATCGTCGGTTGATTGATGTCCGGGTCTTCCTTCGTGGTGACGAACGCCCCCGCGGTCCCCGTCTTCTCGGTGAACGGGGCGACGGCGTCGATCAGTTTCTTTTGGTACCTGATGAGGTCGTCCGTCGGCTCGATCACGATCCATGCAATTCGCAGATCCTTCCAGGGGATGTAGTAGTATTTGTACGCCTTCAGCTTCCAGCCGGTCGGCTTCTCCTCGGCCAGGACTTTGCCAACGGCCTCGTAGACCTTGTCGAGATCCGCCGTCTTCACGTACCGTTGCAGGATCGAGATGTGCGGTTGATGCGTCTTGTCCAGAGCGAAGCCCTTGGGGTAGCTCTTGAGCAGGCGCTCGTTGGCGGCCTCCGCCTGCTTGATCATCGTTGCATCAGGCTCGAGCAGGATGTCGATAGCCGTGACCGGGTCCTCGGCTTCCGCTGCTTTCTCTTCCGCGCAGCCCAGCACGCTGCCTAGCGTGGCGGCAATGCTGAAGGCCAGCGCGGTCAATGCCATCGTCTTCGTTCTCATCGGTTTCTCCATTAAGCTGGAACACAAAGTGAAGATGAGCGCCGCTTGGCGCCGCTACTGATCAAAAGGAAACGGCCGCTTCCAATCGTCCTTCATGCTGACCACGACCCAGCCGCGTTTCTTGGCCTCGTCGTACAGGGCCTGGCTTGACGACGAGGTGGTCGGCACCCCTTCGGCCTCCTTCCTCGGGGTTCTCGGGGGCCCTTCCTCTCCTGCACGACCGCTGGTTGTCCCTTTTTTCGAATTCTTCGACAGGCCCGGCCTCGAAGGGCGCATTATTAGAAGAGTAGAACCAAGAGTGGTTCTACTCGGCCGGAGCATGAATCGATGCAGCGTAACCCGAAAAGGGCCTGACAACCATGTCGGATCCCAACCGAGTGATCGATACGACCGAAGGCCCCACTCCACGGGGCTGGCCTGAGAGTATGAAGGTCGTGGCCTCGACCACGACGGCTTTCGGGGCCATCGGCCATGCCGTGATCCTCGAGGGGCGGCTGCCCGACTTCTACCGGCATCACTGGCCCGACGCTGCCCTCGCATTCGGTTTGAGGGGGAGCGCCAGGATCGAGTGGAAGCGAGGCGGGCGCCTGTCGCGGTTCGTCGGGGCCCCAGGGGGCTTCACGATCGTACCGGCGGGGGAAGAGAACTCCTTCTGCATGGATCGCTCTTTGCAGACGTTGAACCTGGTCTTTGCCTCGGATCAGCTTCGTGCCCTCGCCGACCGGGAGTGGCAGCCTTACGGCCCGACCATCGAGATCGCCCCGGTCTACCACCAGGACGCGCCGGAGGTCGTCGCGCTGGGGCAGGCGTTCGCGGGCCTGGTTCGTTCGCCCCGCAAGGGTAGCGGCCTGTACGCCGAAACCCTCTGGACCCAGATCGCGATCCAGGTCCTCTGGAACTACTCGTCGCTGCCCCGCCAGGGCGAGGTGTGGGTGGAGCGGCTGCCTGACGCTCGCCTCCGGCGTGTGATCGACTACCTCGACGCGTCGCTCGCCTCCGAGATCTCATTGGACGATCTCGCCGACGTGGCCGGCCTCAGCCCCAACTACTTCCTCAGCGCTTTCAAGAAAGCGACCGGGAAGACGCCCCACCGCTTCCTGACCGAGAAGCGCGTGGCCAAGGCCTGCGAGCTGTTGCGCAACCCCCAACTCTCCATTGTCAACGTGGCCCTCGCAGTCGGTTTCTCATCGCAGAGCCACTTCACGACCGTGTTCCGCCGCTTCATGAAAACCACCCCCGCCTCGTACCGTGTGCACATCCTTGGTCTGGGGCCGGAACCGGGTGAGCAGCCTTGATGCCACACCGAGGCGGACGGGCTGTCCGGGAATCCGGGCCCTGCGACACGCCTGGGATCGTAATAATCAGGAAGAAGTCACGGTCATTTCCTGGAAGATAAAAAACCTCGTCCAGGTAAGCTAGCTAAAGTCTCCGCCCGTGTCGCCGAATCTATGACCTTCTTACATAGGGGCCAACCCGCATGTCCGACCCTCAAGCGATCTCGAGCCACGACCTGATCGAGTCGACGGCCGGAAAGTTGGAACTCGTCGCGCAAGCCGCCCAGCGTGGGGCGACGGACGCGCGCTTGGCGGCGGCCCGAACGTGGACGGCCACCGGGCTCATCGTCAGTCGGTTCGTCTATAACACCTGTTACATCATCTCTTACGGGGTCGTCTTCCCCTCGGTTCTGCTGGCCCGGGCGGTCCCGATGAACAACGCGGCAGTCCGCGGTCTCATCGAAGGCACTCAGGCTGCGCGGCACAAGGTCGATGAGATGTACCACCCGGCTCTCGTACCGTCGACGCACTCCCCTTCGCCGGCCCTCGCGCCGACCTGAGACCTCGCTGGCCGTCTCGACCGCACTTCTTCCCGCTAAGGCCCTCTCGCACCGAGGCCCCTCGCAAAGGAATTCTCCGTTGCACCCACTGATGATCGCTCTCGCGTCACTCGTCCAGATCGTCCTGATCAACGTCGTGCTTTCCGGCGACAACGCCCTGGTCATCGCCATGGTTGCGAGGCACTTGCCCGCCCCCCAGCGGAGGGCCGCGATGTTCTGGGGAGGGGCCGTGGCGATCGCCCTGCGGCTCGCCCTCACGCTGGCCGTCTCGTACGTCTTGATGATACCGGGGCTGCGGTTCGTGGGCGCCAGCCTGCTGGTCGGGATCGCCTGTAAGCTCGTCCAGGAGGAGGGCGAGACGAACGAGGACGCGGCTCCGGCCCCGTCGAGCCTACGCACGGCCGTCGTCCGCATCGCGGTGGCCGACCTCGTCATGAGCCTCGACAACGTCGTCGCCATCGCCGGGGTCAGCGGGTCCGACCCCGTGCTCCTGGTTATTGGCTTGGTTCTTTCCATCGGGATGATTCTGGCGTTCAGCCAGGTTATCCTTGCACTGATGAACCGCTTCCGCTGGGTCGTTTATGCCGGAACCGCCGTGCTCGCCCTGACGGCGGCCGGGATGATCCGGCACGACCTGGAAGCGGTGAGAGATCTCACATGGGTCGCCAGTCTTCCACTCCATTTGCCGCTCTGGGCCGACTGGGCTTTCCGGGGAGTGGTTGTGGGCGGCTGCCTGACCTCAAGCCGCTGGTGGCCGAGGCGCGTCCCGACGGTCGAGGCCGCGTGACGAGGCACGCCAGAGGTTTTCGCGAGCGCGCTCCAACATGCTCAGGAGAAGTCGCGTGGGCTCGGAGCACACCGGCTTCGAACTGACAACTAACAGGGAACACACGCATGAAGCCTGATCCAAACGAAGTGCCCCGCCCGCCCCTGGCCACCGTCGAGGAGTCATGCGAAAGAGATAACGCATGCCTGGAGATCGAGCTCGACGGACGGGCGGGGCGGGGCCGGGTGGTCGACGCCCGACTGTTTCAACCGGCCCGGCGCGAATACGCGCGGAGACTCCTGGAGGCACTCTGCGAGCACCCCGGAGTCAGGAAGGCGGAGGTCGACCTCGCGTCTTCGACTCGAACACCCGGGCGGTCATGGGGGGGATCCTTGTTGAGGCGCTTCGGGCCGCCTCGGCACGCGCCGGCAAGACCCCATGGTGGAGGCGAAGCCCGCGCTGGTCGACCCTCACCGCCTATCGGTCGTTCGGCGACCTTTCGCTCTGGGAAACGTACGCGGACGAGCCGGGGAGTGTACGGCTTCTCCATCGGGGGCACGCGCGCGACCGCGCCGCTGCCTCCCGTCTGGCCGACAGCCTGGCGGGCCTCGAAGGCGTCGCGCGATGCTACGTGTCGCTATGGTCGCACCGGATCACGATCGATTGCGGTCCGGGCGCTGGCCCATTGGCCAGTCGCACGGTGGACCGCGTGGAGCGAATCCTGGAGGGGCGGAGGGCTGCCGATCCGAGGGAAGCCGCCTTGAGGTCGGGCGCTGTGCCTGAGGCGACTGACGCCCCGGTGATTGCGGCGACCGTGTGGAAGCGATTGAGGTACAAGGCGATGGCCGGCGGTGCCTTCACCCTGACCCTGGTCGGCCTGGTCGTGCCCGGCGTCCCGACCGTTCCGTTCCTGCTGGCGACGAGCTACTATCTGGCCCGCTCGTCGCCCCGGCTGAACGAACGGCTGCGACGGACGGCGTTCTTCGGGCCGATCCTCCAGGACTGGGAGGGCCACGCCGCCCTCAGTCTGGCCTCGAAGGGCAAGTTGATCGGATTGACCGCCACGATCGTCGTCGTGACAGTGGTTCTCGCTCCGCTGACGCCTCTCGCCCTGAGCGTGATCCTCCTCATCTCCTCGCTCAGCGTCCTCGGGGTCGCCAGGATGCCAGGCCTCGCGGAAGACGCCCAGGCCAGCTCTCGCGCGGGCATCCGAACCATGTTGCCGCTCCCGGCTCGTTGAACCCGTGGCAGATAAGGCGTCGGGGGCAGATAAGGTGTCAGGAACCGTTATGTTGCGCCTTGGGGGCAGACAAGCTGTGAGAGGCCGTTATTTTGGTTCCTGGGACTCCCCCGGTGACGAATCTTCACTTCCCGGCGGGACCATAAACGGTTTCCGACACTTTTTCCGCTTCGGCGGGACCATGAACGGCTCCTGATACCTTTTCCGCTTTCATAAACGGTTCCAGATGCCTTTTCCGCTCCTCAAGAGAATTTGAGGCCGACTGGCTCGGTTCTTTGTCGCCGAGCGACTCCCGTTCTCGAAGAGCCAGGGGGTGCTGAGCTCGTCGGCAACGGCGGGCGCGACTCGCGAGCGAGGCCGCCTGGGGCGGGCGTTCTGGCCGCACCCGGATCGATGCGTTCGCTGTGTGACGTGAACTCGCGGGCCAAGCCTGCACAACGGCACTGGCAACTTGTCCCCCGCGTGCTTCTCATTTATGATAAAAAGTTCAGAGTGTCGCGATTGGAGCGCACCGGCTTTCCTTGACAGTTCTTCCGGATTCAGAATTCCAGTTCTTCGGCCGTTGCGAGGCAAAACGAGTTTGATCATCACCGCCGGGCGTGCTGCCGATAGTTCTCACATGGTGTTTCATGCTGTTCCAGGCGGTTTCCTCGATCTCTCCCTCGATGGCGAAAGGCCAGGATCAACGGATCGGACCTCGCTGTTCAGAGGCTGACGAAGCTGTTCGCAAGTCGAACTTGGTTCCGGGAAGCCCGGTTCCTCCTGTATTTATGAACACCGAAGACAGCGTCTTCGGCGTTTCCGTATGATGAAGCGCGCTCTAGTGCCCTCCCCGGCGACGCGGAGAATGCAGCCGTGCCCCTCACCTTCACCCACAGCTTCGATTTCTGGTTCCGGCGAGCCATGGTCGGGGCATTCGCCGCGGCCATCCTGGCACTCGTGGGACTGTACTACTATGGTCCCCAGCAATACACCCGCGTCGGTTATGCTCCCGTTCAACCCGTTCCGTTCTCCCACGCTCAACATGCTGGCCAGCTCGGCCTGTCTTGTCTTTACTGCCATACGGGCGTGGAAGAGTCCTCGGTCGCCAAGATCCCTTCCACCCAGACCTGCATGAACTGCCATCAGGCGATCAAGGCCGACAGCCCCAAGCTCGCGCTGGTGAAGGCGAGCTGGGAGACCGGCAAGCCGGTACCCTGGGTGCGCGTGCACAAGACGCCGGATTTCGTCTTCTTCAACCACGCGGCCCATGTGACACGGGGTGTGGGATGCGTGAGCTGCCACGGTCGGATCAACGAAATGCCGGTCGTCGTTCATGACAAGTCCCTGAGCATGGGCTGGTGCCTCGACTGTCACCGGCATCCCGAGAACCAGCTCAGGCCCGTGACCGAAGTGACCAACCTGGGATGGCGGCCTTCTGAAGGCAGAACGCAGCACGATCTTGGTCTGTACCTGAAGGACGCGTACAAGGTTCAGGCCCCGGAGCAATGTGTAGGATGTCACCGATGAACCAGGAAACCCCGCCGCTCGTCGCACCGCCTGCAGATGCAGCCACCAGGGGGAAGACCTACTGGCGGAGCCTCGACCAGCTTGCCGACACCCCGGCGTTTCGCGACTGGGTCGAGCGACGGTTTCCGCAGTCGATGATGGAGCTGCTTTCCGGCGGCGTCGATCGGCGGCACTTCCTTCAGTTGATGGCCGCCTCGCTCGGACTTGCCGGTCTGGCGGGATGTCGGCGCCCGGAGATCAGGGCCCTCCCCTACACCAAGTCTCCCCCGGAGGTGGTTCCGGGACTTCCTGATTTCTACGCGACCGCGGTCACTCACCGAGGCGGCGTGTTCCCGGTTCTGGTGGAAAGCCACGAGGGACGCCCGACCAAGATCGAGGGCAATCCCCGACAACCCGACAGCGGTGGCTCTTCCGACGCGATCGCCCAGGCGTCGGTGCTCGATCTTTACGACCCGGATCGCGCCGGCCCGGTTCTCCAGAAGGGCCAGCCTTCCACCTGGAAGGACTACGACGCCTTCGCCGCCAAGCACTATCCTGCCCTCCGCGATCGGAATGGAAAAGGCCTGCGAATCCTCATCGAAGACCTGAGCTCGCCGGCCGTCGACCTGTTGCACCAGCACTGCCTCTCGGTGATGCCGGAGGCGCGGTGGCATGTTTACAGTCCCGTGACCCAGGCCAACCGCGCCGGGGGGGCGACGCTGGCCTTCGGATCGCCGGTGGTTCCCCGCTACCACTTCGAGAAGGCACAGGTGGTCCTCTCGCTCGATTGCGATTTCCTCGGCCTCGAGGAAGAAGGAACGCGGCATCATCGAGGATTCTCCCGCGCCCGACTCGGTGAGGGAGCCACGCCAACGATGAACCGCCTCTACGTGGTAGAGAGCCAGTTCTCGATCACCGGCGGCATGGCCGATCACCGGCTCCGCCTGCCGTCCAGCCAGGTGGCCGCCTATGCACGCGCCCTGGCCCGAGAGCTGACGCTGGGTGAGAAGGTGGTGCCGGCGCCGGGCAGTCCCCAGGCGGTCCTGCGCCAGGTGTTAAGCTCTTCCCGTCCGTCCGTCGGGCTCGACGAGGGCTGGATTCGCGAGGTTGCCTCGGACCTGCGGGCCAGCGCCGGCAAGGGGCTTGTCATCGTCGGCCGGCGCCAGCCGCCGCTGGTGCACGCCCTCGCGTTTGCGATCAACGCCGTGCTAGGCAACCTGGGCAAGACGATCGAGCTCCACAAACCGCCGGCCAGCCCGAAGTCGGCCTCGCTTGCTGAACTCATGGAGGCCATCAAGAAGGGCGAGGTGGAAAGCCTGATCATCGTAGGCGGAAACCCGGCCTACGACGCCCCGGTCGACGCGGGCTTCGCCAGCGAGGTCAAGAAGGTCGCAACCACGATCAGGCTCGGCCTGCACGCCGACGAGACATCGCGTCTGGCAACCTGGCACCTGCCGTCGGCTCACTGCCTGGAGCGGTGGGGAGATGCCCGGGCCAGCGACGGAAGCCTGCTGGCGATCCAGCCGCTGATCGAGCCCCTCTTCGACGGCCGGAACTTCCTTGAGGAACTGGCGCGGCTGACGAAGTTCGAGACGTCCTCGCCCTACGAGATCGTCCGCCGGTCGTTCCGCAAGACGAGCGGTGTCAAGGAGGCCGATTTCGAGACCGCCTGGCGGAAGTTCCTCCACGAGGGAACCTCCCCGGCAGGCGCTTATCCCCGCGAGCAGCCGGAGCTGAATTGGGACAAGGTCGCCCAGGCCTTGACCGCCGCCGGGCCCGGCCCCGCGGCCCCGTCGAGCACGAATCTCGAGGTGGTCTTCGAGCGCGACGCCAAGGTCGATGACGGCCGTTACGCCAACAACGGCTGGCTTCAGGAGCTCTCCAACCCGATCACCAAGCTCGCCTGGGGCAACGCCGCACTGCTGAGCCCGAAAACGGCCGGGGAGCTGGGGATTGCCGACGGCGACGTGATCCGGCTCGAACTCGATGGCCGGAGCCTGGAAATCGTGGCCATGCTCCTTCCCGGCCAGGCCGATTACTCGGTCGGCGTCGCGCTCGGCTACGGCAGGACCACGTGCGGCCACATCGGCCAGGACCTCGGCTACAACAGTTACGCGCTGCGTACTTCGAAAGCGCTGGACATCGCGACCGGCCTGAAGATCTCCCCAGTAGGACAGAAAGCGACCCTGGCGACCACCCAGGAACACCACACGATGGAGGGCCGCGAGCTGATCCGGGAGCTTACTCTCGCCGACCTCGTCTCGCCCTCCCCGAACTGCGGGCACACCCACGAAGAGGAGCTTCCGGATATTCAGACCCCTCCGGTCCTCCAGGGCGACCACCAGTGGGGAATGGCCATCGACCTCAACACCTGCACGGGCTGCAGCGCCTGCGTGCTGGCCTGCCAGAGCGAGAACAACATTCCGCTCGTGGGTAAGGAGGAAGTTCCCCGGGGCCGCTCGATGCACTGGATCCGGATCGACCGCTACTTCGCGGGCGATCCTAATGAGCCCGAGATGGTGCACCAGCCGGTCGCCTGCGCCCAGTGCGAGAAGGCCCCCTGCGAGGTGGTCTGCCCGACCAACGCCACGGTGCACGGCGAGGAGGGCCTCAACGTCATGGTCTACAGCCGCTGCATCGGCACCCGCTACTGCTCGAACAACTGCCCTTACAAGGTGCGCCGGTTCAACTATTTCAACTACAACGAGCGGCCCCTCGACCAGCTCTGGTACGGCCCCCTCGCCGAGTGGGGGATGGCCGAGACGTTGAAGATGCAGAAGAACCCCGACGTCTCGGTGCGGGCGCGCGGGGTGATGGAGAAGTGCACCTACTGCGTGCAGCGGATCGAGCGGGCCAGGATCGGCGTCAAGGTGGCCGCTGGCGGCTCGGCCCCCGGCAAGATTCCCGACGGCACCGTCGTGCCGGCCTGCGCCCAGGCCTGTCCTGCGCAGGCGATCGTCTTCGGCGACATCTCCGACCCCGAGAGCAAGGTTTCCCGGATCAAGAGCCAGGCGCGGAATTACAGCCTGCTTGGTGAGCTCAACACCAAGCCGCGGACCTCCTACCTGGCCCGGCTGCGGAACCCGAACCCGAAGATGCCGGCGGGCCGGCCCGGAACCGGAGGAGCCATCGCATGAACCAGGAACATGCCCGGACCGACGCGCCGCCCCCGCTGGTCGGCGGGAACCACGATTTCGCCTCGATCAGCGACATGGTCTGCGGGCTGGTCGAGCGCCCGGCCCCGCGCTGGTGGTGGCTGACCTTCCTCGTCTCCGGCTCGTTCGGCTTGCTCGGTGCGGCGATGACCCTCTACGTCTTCTGGACGGGCCTGGGCATCTGGGGCATGAACCAGACCGTGGGGTGGGGCTTTCCCATCGGCACCTTCGTGTTCTGGGTGGGCATCGGCCACGCAGGAACCCTGATCTCGGCCATCCTCTTCCTGTTCCGCCAGAAGTGGCGATCGAGCCTGAACCGGGCGGCCGAGGCCATGACGCTGTTCGCCGTCTGCTGCGCCGGGCTGTTCGTGATCATCCACATCGGCCGCTTCTGGATCGCGTGGTTCCTGGTTCCCCTGGCGAACTCCAACGCCCTGGTCCCCAACTTCCGCAGCGCCTTGTCGTGGGACTTCGCGGCGATCTCGGTGTACGGGCTGGTCTCGCTCATGTTCTGGTACGTGGGGCTGATCCCCGATATGGCCACCTTGCGCGACCGGGCGACGTCTCCTTTCCGCCGCTGGATCTACGGCCTGCTCGCCCTGGGCTGGCGCGGGTCGGGCCGGCACTGGCACAACTACGAGACGGCCTACCTGATGCTGGCCGGGCTGGCGACGCCGCTGGTGGTGAGCGTGCACACGGTGGTCAGCTTCGATTTCGCCATCTCGATTCTGCCGGGATGGCACTCGACGATCTTCCCTCCCTACTTCGTCACGGGGGCGATCTTCTCGGGACTGGCGATGGTGATCACGCTGTTGGTCCCGCTCCGCAGGCTTTGCAAGCTCGAAGATGTGATCACGATCAATCACCTCCAGAACATGGCCAAGCTGATTCTGGCGACATCGCTGATCATCGCCTACGCGTACGGCACCGAGCTGTTCATGGCCTGGTACGCGGGCAATCCGTTCGAGATGTTCGCCTTCAAGAACCGGCTGGTCGGGCCCTACGGCTGGTGCTTCGCCACGATGGTGGTCTGCAATGTGCTGCTGCCACAGCTCTTCTGGTTCCGCTGGTTCCGGACGACTCCGTGGGTCTTGTTCCTCCTGTCGATCTGCGTCAACATCGGCATGTTCTTCGAGCGGTTTGTGATCGTGACGACCACCCTGCACCGCGATTTCCTGCCGTCGAGCTGGATGATGTTCTATCCCACCTGGGTGGATTACCTTCAGTTCGTGGGGGGCTTCGGCCTGTTCACGACCCTGTTCATGCTCTTCATCCGGTTCTTGCCGATGGTGGCGATCAGCGAAGTGAAGGGCTGCCTGCCCCAGGCGGACCCGCACCACCGGAGTGATCTTGCTCGGGCTCCAGTCGCGGTGGATCAACCCGGGACAGAGCCGGAAGTGCGGCCGCCCGCCGGTCCGGTTTACGGATTGCTGGCTCGATTCGCGGGCCCTGGTGAGCTGCTGGAGGCCGTGCGCAGGCTTCGCACGGCCGGCTACCGATCCATCGACACCTATTCGCCGTTTCCGATCCACGGCATGGAGCGGGCGCTCCGGCTTTCCCGATCCCGGGTCCCCGCGTTCGTCCTGGCGGGCGGGACTTTCGGCCTGCTCCTCGCCCACATCGTGCAGTACTACGAAAGCACGATCTCCTATCCCCTGGTGGTTGACGGCAAGCCGTTCAACAGCCCCGAGGCCTTCGTGCCCATCGACTTCGAGACGATGATCCTCTACGCGGCCATCGGCGCAGTCCTGGGCATGCTCTTCCTCAACGGCTTACCCCGATTCTACCATCCGGTTTTTCGCGGCCGGACGTTCGCCCGGGCCACCGATGATGGTTTCTTCCTCTCGGTGGAGTCCCAAGACGGGATGTTCGACAAGGGGGCGACGGCGGAGCTGCTGGCCGAGCTGGGGGGGGCGGACGTCCAGTTCCTGAAGGCTTGAAGTGAAAAGGATGGCGCCGCGGTCGCCTCGTCGATCGCGAGGTTCGAGAGAAAACGTCAAGTAACTCGTGCTCTGATAGGTGGCGGCGATGCGAGTGGTGATTGTCGTACTGACCCTCCTGACCGGCGTGGTCGTCTCCCTCATGGGATTCCGTGGGACCGTGAGCGAGCGCCGGCCGTTCATCATCGTCACCGACCAGGTGATTCAGCCCAGGTTCGAGCCCCAGGGGGAAAGTCCGTTCTTCAAGGACGGCCGGATGATGCGGACGCCGCCGGCGGGGACCGTGCCCTTCGGAGGCGCCGATTACGAGAGCGATGCCGGCTCTCCCCGGTTGAACCCGGACTTCCTCCAGGAGGACGACCGCTATTATCGAGGCAAGCAAGGGACCGCCTGGGTAACCAAGATTCCCGTGAAGCTCGATCTGGAGCTGCTCCGGCGCGGCCAGGAACGGTACGAGATCTATTGCTCTCCATGCCATGGAGCGACCGGCTCGGGCAACGGGGTGATGACCCAGTATGGTCTGGTCGGTGTGGCGACCATCACCGACGCGTTCCATGCCCTGATGCCCGAGGGTGAGTACTTCAATGTGATCACCAACGGGAAAGGGCGGATGCTGGGGTATGGGCCTCAGATCAAGGTTGGCGACCGCTGGGCGATCGTCGCCTACATTCGTGCTCTGTCGCGGAGCCAGAATGCAAAAATTGGCGATGTCCCCGAGGCCAAGCGAGCGGAGTTGAGCCAATGACCCACGCACCCCGGCTTTCCGACAACGTGAGCCTGCCCGCGACCAGGGGGCGAATCATGGTCCTGGTCTTGCTCGCGCTGGCGATCGGGGCAGGCGCCGTCTCCTGGTCGCGCTGGGCGAGCGACCCACGCCGGTGGCTCTTCTCATACCTGACCGCCCTGGTCTTCGTCATCAGTATCAGTATCGGTGCAGTGGCCTGGCTGATGCTCCAGCACCTGACGCGCGCCGTGTGGTCGGTGGTCAGCCGCCGCTTGCTGGAAAATCTGACCCGGCCGTTGCCCCTGCTGGCAGTCGGCTTCGTCCCCATCGCAGTCAATCTGCCGCGAATCTATTCGTGGGCAGACCCCGCCCGGGTGGCCGCGGACCCCGCCCTGGCCCGCAAGGCCGCCTGGCTTGATCCGTCGTTCTTCAATGTGCGGGCCGCGGTCTACCTGGCGCTCTGGGCCGTCCTGGCCGGGCTGCTGGCGCGAATCTCGGCCCGCCAGGACCAGACGTTCGACCCACGCGCCAACGATCGCATGCGGGGGATGAGCACTTGGGGGCTGCCTCTGCTGGCGCTCACCTCGAGTCTCGCCGGCTTCGACTGGCTGATGTCGCTCGAGCCCCACTGGGCATCGACCATGTTCGGGGTCTACTTCTGGGCGGGGTCGCTGGTGAGCTCGCTGGCTGCCTTGATCCTGCTGGCCCTGGCCCTGCGCGGAACTGGCTGGCTCAGGAAGACGATCACGATCGAGCATTTGCACGACCTGGGCAAGCTGCTCTTCGGCTTCGTGGTCTTCTGGACCTACATCGCCTTCTGCCAGTATTTCTTGATCTGGTGCGCAAACCTCCCCGAGGAAACCCGCTGGTACATCACCCGCCGGTCGGGAACCTGGAACACGTTGAGCTGGGCGCTGTGTTTCGGACATTGCGTGGTCCCGTTTTACCTGCTCTTGTTTCGGTCGATCAGGCGCGACCCGTTCTGGCTGGGGTTACTCGCCGCCTGGGTCCTCGTCTTCCATTACCTCGATCTCTACTGGATCGTCATGCCGACACTGTACCCCGAGGGAGCACAGCCCGACTGGCTGGACGCCTCCGTCCTGGCCACGCTGGTGCTGGCCGTGGGGGCGGTCGTGGCGCATGCCTGCCGGGCTCGGCCGCTGATCCCGGTCGGAGATCCCCATCTGTCCGAGTCGCTCGCATTCCGCAATCCGTGAGGAGCGATTCCTATGTCCGTCGGTCAAACCCGTCCTTTTGAATCGAATCAGGATGATCCCAAGATGAGTGATCCATCCACTCCGCCCCCCGTGTCGTCCGAGGCCCAGCTCGAGAGCAGCGAGGATGAGCCGTCAGCGGGCTCTTCCTCGTTGCTCCTGAAGCTGATCCTGGGTCTGTTCAAGCTCGTTGCTGTTGGGCTGCTCGTCTATTTGACGTACTTCTTCACGATGGCCTTCGCTCACCGCACGCCGCCGGCCGCCCCCCTGTCGGAGGAGCAAAAAACGCTTGCCAAGAAGGCCGAGGATCTGCGGAACCAGGGAAAGAAGCTGCTTTCGTCGTACGGGTGGGTCAATCCGGCGACCAAGAGCAACGTGCGAATCCCCATCGAACGTGCCATGGAGCTGATCGCGGCCGAGGCGGCTCAGCCCCCGGCGCCTGCCGTCGTCGCAATTCCCACCCCCGGGCCCGGCCTGGGCGAGACGATCAAGATTGTCACGGTCAAACCCGCGGGACCGACCAGTCCACCAGTGGCCCCGCCGGCTCCGGCCGGCATGCGCCCCGAGCAGTTGTATCACGCCGTCTGCTTGACCTGTCACGGCACGAACGGCAGGGGCAAGATATACCACATGCTCGTGCCCACCATTCCGGATCTCACCGACGCCCAGTGGCAAGCCTCGCGCAAAGACTCGGAGTTGCAGCACTCGATCCTCGAGGGGAAAGAATCGATCGTCAACGGGAAAAAGCTCGAGCCGCAGGCAATGGTGTCCCAGAAGGAGAATCTCGCCAGGGCCCAGATCGACGTCAAGGACATGGTCGCCTTCATGCGGGGCTTCAAGGACGGGAAGCAGGAGGTCTCCGCTGACGGCGTGCTGGTCCAGGATGGCAAGGTAATAGCACCGGGGGGCCAGCCACCCCCGGCGCCGAACCCCGTTCCGCCAACCAATACCGGGGGTGCTCAACTCGCCCAGGTCCCTTCGCGGCCACAGCCGGGCCCCGCCCCGACACCACCCGGCCCAAGAGGGCCAGCGCCAGGCCCAGCGCCGCCCTCGCCGCCAGCGGGTCCCGGCGGAGTGTTACCCTCCCCAATCCCGGTGACCACGGTCAACACGGCGGCGCAGGCCGGTAAGTTCCGGGCGGCGGGCGCCACCTTCAATACCCTCTGCATCGCCTGCCATGGACCGGACGGGCGAGGAATGGCCGCCGTGCGAACCCTCGCGCCTGCCCTCCCCGACTTCACCTCGCGAGACTGGCAATTGAGCCGGAACAAGTCCCAGCTCGCCTCGAGCATCATGGAAGGCAAAGGGACAGCAATGCCCCCCTGGCGCGCTCAAGTCACGCCGGAGCTAGCCCAGGACCTGGTCGCCTTCGTGCGAACCTTCGGTCCAGCAGGGTCGACGGCACCGACGACTGCGAATAGCGAGTTCGCAGTCCGGTTCAAAGAGCTTCAGAAGCAATTCGAAGAACTGGACCTCCAGGTCCAGGCCCTGTCTCGCCCCTGAGCACCAGTAACCGGGTTCGCCTTCGCCTTGTCGGCAGTCCGCAAGGTCGCGCTCCATCCGGCCGGCGGGCAACTTCGGCGCTGGGCTCTATCATTGGAACCACTGAACCGGCCATCACAGAGATTCGTCTCAGCCGCGCGCAGGAAAGGACCGAAGAATCTAGAGGCCGTTTGGAGGAGATTTCTAAAAAGGACACGACGATCAGTCGGGAGGGATTCCCATGAAGAACGGACCGAACCGGATGTGCTACCATCCGGATGACTCAGTCCCCGCGCCTGGTTCGCGCCGGCGACGCCACGAAGGTCGGCGCCTCGTGACATTTCACCGTGGGCGCAACCTGGCATGGGCGTTTGTCGTCGGCCTGGCCGCCGCGCTGGCGGCGACGGATCACGCGGTCGCGCAAGAACCCATGGTCCCTCCCCCCATACCAAACGCTTACCCGGCGCCCGGCGTTCTTCATCGCTTGTGCCACTGCTTGTCGCCGAACGATGGCATTCCCCGGACTTTCTCTTACTACTATACTCCCAGCTTGAACCAGCCATGTCACTTCCGTGTCGTCCGGCCGGATGGGACAACGTACTGGACATCTACCGTGCGTGGTCTGCCGATGGGATATCAATGGCTCGCGGACTGAGCCGCGGGGACGGGCCGGCGCACTCTGTCATCGTCCTTTGTCTTGTCGCTAGTTTCCGGCCGGCGGGGCCGAGAGTTGCGGTCCAGCGGGAGCTGGCAAAGGCGCGGGCAGCCCACCGGCGGCTGCTGGGGCCGGCTGGGCGTTCCTTGGCGCTGGTGCCGGCTGAGGCTGCGCGCCGGCGTTGCCAGGGGCCTGTGCCGGCTGCGCCGCAGCGGCTGGCTTTGCCTGCGGCAATATTTCGTCACGAAGCTCGGCAATCGGCTGTGGGAAGGTCACCGCCTTGGGAGACGGGTCGACCGGCGGGGTCGGCGCGGGGACATCGTGCCAGCGGCGCAAGAACGCGAGCATCTTTTCGTACTCCTTCCCCGTGAGGTTGGCCCGAACGCGCATGTGTGCAATGACATTCTCGTAATTGAAGAACGGTCGCTCAGCCAATGCTCGGGCGTTATGGCATTGGTTGCAGTACATGCTGAAAACCTCGCCGCCGGTAAGCGAGTCTTCGAAACTCTGCGGTTGCCCCCCGGGGCGCGGAATGCGCAAGGGGGCGGGGCCTTTCGTCAGATCGATCGGCGTGCTCTGACAACCGAGCGTCGCCAGCGCCGCGACACTCATAAGCGGGAAGAAAAATCGTTGCCACCGTTCGGAGAAAATGGATGACACTGTGGGTTCCTCTCTTCTCGACTGAGCGGATGAATTGTGTTCTCTTTCAGGCGATTCCGCCATTTGACCTGTGTTTCAGAAATTGGTGGCGAATTGCATGAATACTACATTGTCTTTCAAGTCATGGTGGAGCTCTTGATTGATCTCATAAGCAAGTTTGAAGACTGTTGCGGGGAAAAGGTAGTAGTTCACTCCCATCGTGTACTGGTTGCGGTCGAGCGGCGCGTCCATGGGCGTGGCGAACGAGCTCACGTTTGATGCCACCGCCGCCTGATCGATCCCGCGGAACCGGGCGTCGCTGAACCGGGCGACGTACTCGAGCCGTTGCAGGTGTTTGCGGGTCGATTTGTAGTCACGATAGGCGAGCTGGGCATAGAATCCATTGCGCTCGATGCTGTTGCCGATGTACTGCCTGGTCCGCTCGTAATTCTGGCCGTACTCGAAGCGGAAATCCCAGTTCCCCTTATGGTAGTTGAAATAGGGCTGCCAGATGCTGGTAACCGCCCCGGCGCCGTGGAAGTAAGGGGCGTTGGCGATCTCCGACACGCCAAAGTTGATCCCGCGGGCGGGGAGCCAGAACCCCAGTCGTGCGCCGTATGCCATGCCGTTGTTGATGTTCGACGTGGTGCCGATCACTCCGCCCAGGTCAGACCAATCGGCAGCTTGTCCCGCTCCGGGCACGCCCATGGCGTTGGTGGCATAGGCGGAATACTCCATTTTCACGGGAGACCCGAACAGGTACTTGCCCCCGCGAAACTGCAGGCCGGTCAACGTCAGACCGTCGGGAATGACCTGTCGCATCACCAAAGGTTCATCGGGCAGCTTGTTGATCCACTCCGGATCCAACCGCTCGTTCCAGAACCCGATCGGGGCCAGGAAGTAACCGATGTCCATCGTAAGCCAATCGTTAATGAATATATCAGCTTGTGCTTGACCAAGAGCGAATCCTGTCGGGGCGAACACGAGTTCCGCGGACAAAAGGATGCGTTTGTTGAGCTGCACCAGGAAGAAAGGGGTGTACTCCTGGAATTCAAACAGCCCGGCACCTTGCTGGTGCGTGAAGATGTCGTAGCGGACCGCGAAATTGTTGATAATGGTGAGTGGCGACGAGGTTGTCTGGACCGGCGCGAACAGCCCCTTGAGCATGGCCGGCAATTGCGGGCCATTGCGTCTCTGGGCGTCAAGTTGCTCGATGAGAGCGTCGTCCTGGTTCGCCAGCTCCAGGTCCCTGTGAGCCGCTTGCTTGGCGCGTGATTCCAGCGTGGCGGTCATGCCTTGCAAGTTGTCCAGCGCGGGGCCCTGCTGCGAGAGCTCATCGGCCATGACCTGCGATTGTCGCTCGATCAGCTCGATCTGCTTTTGCTGGAGGTCGGCGATCTTCTGCTGCCGATCCTGGCCCTGGGCGTTCTGACCCCCAGGGGCATTCGGCACGGCTGTTTGCACTTTCAACCGGTCTTGCAATGCCTGGGCCGACTGTTGCAGAGTCTCGATCTGCTTCTGCTGCCCTTCAACCTTCTTTCTCTGCTCCGCCATATCCTTGGCGTACTGTTCTTTGAGAGCTTTGATCTCCCGGGCGTTGCGATCGAGTGCCTCCCGGACGGCCGAGAGCAACTTTGCCTCGTCAGTCCTGGGGGGCTGAATGGCAACCGCCTGAGCAACGCCGGCTGGCTTCGTCGTCCCCGCACCTTCAGTCTGCGCCGGCTGGGGTGATGCTGCGTCGTCACCCAACGCCATGCCGCTAACGAAGAGAGACCAGAGAATTCCTAGTGTCAGGTAAGGCCTCATGCGGATTTCCCTCATGGACGATCACCGTCCCAACGCGAGTTCGATCAGGATTGAATTGCGAAGAGAGCGGACGAGATGAGTGGAGGCGAGCGAACCCTGCGCCGAGGACTGAGACCCTCGGCACTGGTTTTATCGACCCTGCGTTGTTGGTAGATTGAGACGAAAGTTGCGGATGTAGGGCTTTTTCCGCTTTTCGCGAATCTGACAGGTTGTTCGTTTCGGGGTCCGAATTTCTTGGGAGTAGCTCCAATTAACCAATCTACCCAAATATCACAACTCGCGTCGAGGACTTCTTTGAGTGCTCTTACACATCGTGCGTGTGTGTACGATTCGCTTGACCCTTGGGATGGCGTCTAGGATCGCTGCGAAATCCGCGAGCGTTTGGCTGTGACGACGTGGAAAAGACCACGGGGATGGTACTGCGAGGGTACCATCCCCGTTCTTCCTGGCTCGGAGGGGCAGCGGGTCTTGCTTGTAATGTGCTCGGGATCACAAACGGACCGAAAAATCGTCAGCGAGTGAAGGGGCCCGGGGTGCCAGGCGGGGATGCCGGAGCAGGTGCGACAGGTGGTTGTGCGGCGGGTTTACCTGCGGCCGGGCTGCCTGCGGGCTTATTCCCGGTGCTAGCTTCACTGAGGTCGGGTCTCGACGGCTGAGTACCCGGAACGAAGGTATGAAGATAGCGGGCCATGGCACATGCTTCTTCCAGGGTGAGAGTGCCCTGGAACGATGGCATGACTGCCCCGCGTCCTTGCAGAATGACTCGCGTCCGGTACGAATCGGGTCGCGTCGCCTGCCAGGTCGTATTCGTGAAATCGGGGACGTCGGGAATATCCCAGACGCCCCGGCCATCCACTCCATGGCAACGGATGCAATACCGGTTGAAGAGGTTCATGACGACCCTCCTCTCCTGCTCCGGGCTCCGCATCCATAACCATACGCCGCCGGTGTCAATGTCGGAGATGTCTCCGGGCCCCGGGGTGCGGTATTGGTGGTGCTGCCGGCAAAAAAGATGCGGCCAGGTTTTCCCGCATTCACAGCCGGCGTCCGCGGTGCGGGTCGCGGTAGTCGCCGCCAAGAGCGCCGCGCCACACGCGATCGCACACCATACCTTTCTTGCGCGATCGGACAACTTCAGGCGATCGCTTCGGTCCATGACTCCTCCTAATCGGTCTTGCCGGTAATACTTCCTGCGCAATCGTGGGTAGCCCCGAAAATGGTAGGTCAGACTCGCCCCGACGATTCGGATCCATAAGTCCTATCGGAACGAAGGACCTCGTCACCTTGAAACTTCTTTCAGGCGCTGGCGACCGGCGTTTGGGCGACGGCGGATCGCCTGGCGTCCGGCTCGGCCGTCGACTGCGATGGCGATCAACTGCCAGGCCCGGGCTGCTGCCCGGACCAAGATTCTGCGATGATCCCAAACATTTGACATTTGATGCAAACTTCTGGCGGGGGCGAAGGGCCACCCACGTTTCCCGGGTGCCAGAAAGTGGGTAGCCCCTTCCGCTCTGCGGCCCCTTCCGCTCTGCGTGCTGCCTCGACGAGCCCGGCCCCCATCTTCGCGATGATGCCCTCGTGATCATGGGGGACTCGCCGCTAACCAATACTGCCCATGACGAAGGTCGCGCGTCTCGAAAATATTGCGCTTGATGTCCGGGCGGGGAATATCTATGGTATGCGGTGCCCGGATTCTGGGATTCAACGGCAGTGGAATGCGACCTCGACGAGGTATCAGGGCAAATGGCGTTGCCCCTTCCCATTCACACCTCCGCTCGCTCGCCTGAACCGAACTTCCGGTTCCCGGCCGCTCACGCGCCTTCTGAACGTGTTTCCTGTGATCGTTTCCGAGGATCTCCTCACGATTCTCAACGCCGCCTATCAATGGTCCGCCAGTGGGCCCGGATGGCCCCCTCTGCGCGGAGGCGACCATGGTGCGCGGCACGGCAGCTCGAGCCGAAGGAGTAAAGCCCGATGACCGTACGCTGGAAACCACTGCTCGTCCTTTCAGGGGTATTTTCCGTGGTCGCGGTGGTCGGTGTGATCGCCATGGCCTGGTCTCTCGTTCCCAGGTCGGCGCAGGGGGCCCTGAAGCAGGCTCGGACCGCGGTTGCCGCCGGCCGCTTCGACGATGCCGAGATCTATTTCAAACAGGCGCTCCAGTACGACGCCAAAAGCGCCGCGATCCATGAGGAATTCGCCAACCTGTACCGCGCCTGGTGCAGGACGGCGCCCGCCGATCGTCAAGAGACGCTCAAGGCGGAGCGGGTCGATCACCTGGTCAAGGCGGTGAAGTTCGACAAGAGCGCACGAGGGCCCAGATTGCAGCTCCTCGAGGCCGCCATGAACCAGGACAACGACTCGGAGTCGGTCTACTGGGCCAGGGAGGTGCTCAAGGTCGACGCCGAGAACAGCGATTCGCACTTCATCCTGGCGTTCGCGGAGCTCGAGTCGCGGTCGCCCAATGTGCCGGAGGTCAAGCGGCATCTCAAGGTGCTCGAAGCGAAGAACGCCCCGGCGATACGACAGTGTTTGATCCGGGCCCGGCTGGCGATCGCAACCGGTGACGACCAGGCTCGCGACGAGGCCTTCGCGCAGGCGCGGTCGATCGTTCTGCCCGCCGATGCAGGCCCGGTTGATCAGATGGCCAGGGTGCGGATCGAAGCGGTTGAGATCCAGATGCAGAAGCAGAAGGATGAAGGCCCGCTGGAAGGCCAGGTGAATAGCCTGCTCGGCCACGTCAAGGAGCTCGTCGCCGACCCCGAGCTCGCCTCGGGGCGAGTGACCCGGCTCAGCCAGCTTCTGGAGCAAACCCAGCGGGCGCTGGTGCAAGGCAAGCCGAAGCAGACAGGCGGCCGCGACGGTATCGTCTTTCGCCTTGCCGACGCCATCGAGGTCGAGCTCGAGGGAATCTTCAAGAAGGCTTTGAGCGCCAAGCAGAAATCCGATCTTCAGATCTACCTGAGCTATGCCGATCACCTCAGGTTCCGCCAGCAGCGCAATCGCTGCCTGGAGGTGATCGAGGAGGCACTGCGGCAGCCCGCCGCCAAGCCGGCGAACATGATCCCGGTCATGGGGTTGCATGCGGTGGCCGTCGAGATGGCCCTTTCCAAACAGGACGACGAGGCCCGTTACCAGAAGTCGGCGACGCACGTCCAGACCCTGCTGGCCTCGTCGGAGCCCAGATTTCAAGGGCTGGGGCACCTGTTCCAGGGAGCCATCGACCTCGAACAGTCCGGCCTGATCTGTTCCACTGCGCAGGCGGGCCGGAAGAACGAGATGGTGCAGCCGGCGCAGCCCAAGCTCCGCGCCAGCGCTTTGAACCACTTGAAACAAGCGGCGGCGCAGCTTCCCGCGCTTGCCGAGGCGCAGGCTCGTTATGGAGTGGCACTGGTTCTCAACCAGGAGCAGAGCCTGGGCCGGCAGTACCTCCAGAGCGCCCTTCGGATGGGCAACCTCGAGCCTCAGTATCAGTTCTGGGCGGCCTGGACGATTCTTCAGGCGGGCTATCCCGAGGAGGCCCAACCGATTCTCGAGTCCCTGTTCCGCCAGCTTGCCGAGGGGACGATTCCTCCCGAGTTGAAGGGAACGCTCCACCAGATCAGCGGCGAGCTCTACCAGGCCCGGCACGGGGCTGGGGACCTCCAGCGCGCGGCACGAGAATTCCAGAAAGCCGCGGCCCTGGAACAACAGGGCGGGGGCCCGGCGGTCGCGCTGCGCCAGGCCCAGATCGAGGTGCAGCTTGGACATCATGACGAGGCACTGGCGCAGATCGATCGGCTGCGGGCCAGCGGCCAAGGGGGGCCGGGCACGGAGAATCTCGCCGTCCTGATTTACGAAGAGCTGGGCAAGACCGACGAGGCCCGCAAGCTGCTTCGCGAGGCGCGGGCGCGGTACCCCCGTTCCCCGGAGCTTGCCGGGCTCGACGCGGCCATCCATAACAAGGACGGCAAGCCCGACCTTGCCGATCAACTGCTCAAGGAGTTCCTCGGCGCAGATCCCGACAACGTCACGCTGACCTTGATGCGCAGCCAGATTCTCACCGAATCGCTCAAGCGTCCCAAGGAGGCTCGCGAGCTCTTGCTGGCGCTCTCGGAGCGGTGCGACAATTCCTCGCCCCTGGTCCAGGTCGCCCAGATCGACATGCAGCAGGACGACCTCGACGCGGCGGCGGAGACCATCGCCAGGATTCGCAAGCGCTGGAATGAAGCGGCCGCCGGCGACATCCTGGAAGGACAGCTCGCGCTCAAGCGGAAAAACGTCTCCGCCGCGCTCGAGCACTTCAACGACGCCCTGAAGAAGGACCCCGAAAACAAGGTCGTGCAGTTCTGGAAAGCCCGGCTCGACAGTCAGACGGGCTCGCTTTCGCAGGCAACCAAGGCGCTTGAAGACCTGGTCAAGAACCGGCCCAGCAAGGAAATCGATGCGGGCGTCACGCTCATGTCGGCGGCCCAGTCGGCCCTGGCCAACCTCGAGCTCCAGTCCGGCAAGCTGGACGATGCGATTCGCCGCTTCGAGCAGCTCAAACGCGACAGCGAGACCGGCAAACTCAGCCGCGCCGACCGCTGGCAACTGGTCACGGCTTACGATGCCAAACACCAGTGGCCGATCGCCAATCGTGAGCTGGCGGCGATTCTCAACGACCCCAAGAACCCCCCCAGCAACGACGAGCGGGTGCGGGGCGCGAACCTTTACCGGCAGCACCAAGAAGACGCCGCGGCCCTGGCACAGCTTGACTATGTGTTGAAGGTCAGCCCCACCAATGCCGCGGGCGTCGTCACGCGCTCTTACATCGACATGAGTGACAAGAAATACGATGCGGCGGCCGGCGTCCTGAACAGGGCCATCGAGCTGACGAGCAAGACTCCGGAAAAGTCGCCGGCCGTCTTTTTCCTGATGCTCGCCGCGGTCGAAAACGAGACGCCGCCGGCCGCGACGAGGACGACGCGGGCCCGCGACGCGCTCGAGCGCGGGCTGACCGTGCAACCCGAGTCGATCGAGCTGGTCCAGGCAGAGTACTTCCTGCTGGCCTCCACGGGCGATCCCAAGGGGGCCGTCGCGTTCATCGAGTCGAAGACCAGTAACGACCCCAAGGGAATATTTCGCCGGCTGCTGGTGGATGTGCTCCGGGATCGGAAAGAGTACGAGAAGGCCGAGCAGGTTCTTCGCAAATTGATCGAGGAGGCGCCCGACGACGCGAACCTGGCCGCTGCGCTGGTGCAGGTTCTCTCGCTGCAGGCCGGCGAGGCAGCCGTGGGGGGAAAGACCGATCGCCAGCGCACACTCGATGAAAAAGCCCTGGTCATGATCCGCGACTACCGCAAACGCTATCCCCGCAGCATCGTCTTCTTGCAAGCCGAGTGCGATCTGGCAGCCCGTGGCGGTGATCTCAACCAGGCAATCGCAATCACCGAGGAGATCGACAAGATCGCACCGACGTTGACCATGGGGCCGATGCTGCGGGCCCGCCTGCTTTCCCGCCAGGGCAAGTCCGAGGACGTCGCCAAGGCTTACAAGGAGTCTCTGGAACGAAATCCCATGCAGCCCGACGTACACATCTTGCTGGGCCAGGAGCTGATGAAGCTGCGCGACGCCGATGAGGCGCTCAAGCAGGCGAGAATCGTGCTCGACACGAACAAGGACCGCGGCGACGCCATCCTGCTCGAAGCTCGGGCACTTGCCGAGACGGGGGCGCCCGGCTCGCAGCGGGAGGCCGGCCGGCGGGCGGCCGTCGAGCGGCTCGAAGCGGCCGTCACCGCCGAGCCGAGGTTCGTCGAGGCGTATCACACGCTCGCCGAGATCGAGCAGGCAAGAGGCCGCAGGCCGGCCGCCATCGCGGCCTTGCAGCGCGACCTGAAAGCCAATCCCCAGGACGGCGATGCCGTGGCCAGACTGTTCCAACTGCTGGCAGGCAAACGACCCGGTGGAGAGCCGGCCAGCGCTGGCGACCTCGAGCAAGCCCGCGCCCTGGCCGCCGAGATCGGCAACCGCGACAAGAACGGCTCGATCGTGCTGGCCGCGGGCGTCGGCTATCACAAGGCCGGTCAGCTCGATCTTGCCCTGCCGCTCTCGGAAAAGGCCGCCACGATGCTTGACAACCCCGTGGCGCACTTGAACCTCGGCGACTTGCTGCTGTCGCTGGCCGAAAGCCAGCCCGACCCGAAACAAGCCCGTCCCCTGTTCGAACGAGCCGTCGCCGAGTACGACCGCGTGCTCAAGGTGCAGCCGGCACAGGTGGAGGCGGCTAACAACAAGGCCTGGATCCTGCATACCTACCTCGGCCGCAGCCAGCAGGCCTTCGAATTGCTCCAGTCCCTGATGAAGCAAGTGAGCGCGACGGCGCTGCCGGGAGAGCTCTATGACACGCTCGGCGCCATCCAGGAAGCGCTCGGCCGCCGCGGCGACGCCGAACAGTCCTACCAGTCGGGGCTTGCCAGGTCGCCCAACCATCCGGTGCTCAACTACCACTTTGGCAAGCTGCTCGCCGCCGATCGCACCCGCACCGCGCGGGCCCGGGGATACCTCGCCAAGGCTCTGGAGGGCCGCGATCAGCTCAGCCCGGCCATGGTCCAGGACGCCGAGGTGCTGGTCCGGCAGCTCGGCCGGTCGATCTCTGGCAACTGATCGGCCTGACCGGCCATGCGCCCGGCACCTGCGGCTCGACAGAGAAGTCTCGGTTTGTTAGCGTAACTCTTATGTTACTGTGCAGATCTGTCAGGACTGGGGCGAGCGGCCCCTCCCGGCGATCCTCGTTGGTTCGCCTCAAAGGAGTTTTCAGCACCATGCGATTAGGACGACTCATGACTTCGATCACTCTACTCTCCGTCGTGGTTCTGGGACTGGGGGCCTGTCTATCCCTCAGCACGGTCGCCGGGCAGGGCTCGGCCCAGAAGCCCGTCGTCGTGCTCGACACATCGCTGGGAGCGATCACGCTGGAGCTGGATCCGGACAAGGCGCCGATCACGGTCGAGAACTTTCTCAAGTACGTTGACGAGGGCTTCTACGACAACCTGATCTTCCACCGCGTCATCCCGGGCTTCATGGTTCAGGGCGGTGGCATGACCGATCAGGTGGTCGAGAAATCCGTGGGGAAGCATCAGCCGATCAAGAACGAGTCGAGCAACGGGCTGTCCAACGACCGCGGGACCATCGCCATGGCCCGCACCTCTGACCCGAATTCGGCGACCTGCCAGTTCTTCATCAACCATGCGGACAACCCGAGCTTGAATAACCATGCGGACAACCCGAGCTTGAATAGGGACGGCGCCGGTTATACCGTCTTCGGCAAGGTCATCGACGGATTGGATGTCGTCGACAAGATCGCCAAGGCACCGACAACCACGCGCCGCTCGCTCGAGAACGTTCCGCTCAAACCGGTTTACATCAAGAGCGCAAAGCGGAAGACTGGCTGAACGAACAGTTTCAGTAGCCTGGCGGAGGGCGGAGCGCTCCCTTGACCGCCCCGGGACCTCGTCCTATGATGACGTTCATCCGGTGCAAGAACAGCCGCCCCACCGTCACACAATCGCGATTCAATGTCACGAATCTGATCTGTCAAAGGAGTCACGAATGGCTCACGTTGTCGCCGAGCCTTGCTTCGACTGTAAGTACACCGACTGCGTCGTGGTCTGTCCGGTCGATTGCTTCTACGAAGGCCCACAGATGCTCTACATCCATCCGGATGAGTGCATCGATTGCGAAGCCTGTGTTCCGGAGTGCCCGGTGGAGGCGATTTTCCACGAGGACAACCTTCCCGAGGAATGGAAGGACTTCACCGCGCTCAATGCCGAGGAGGCTCCTAAATGGCCGATGATCAACGAGCAGAAAGACGCCCTCGAGGGCGAGTCCTGCGACAAGTCGCGCAAGAAGAAGTGATCCCGCTGGCCGCGCCCTGACCCGGCGAGGCCACTCACTCCTTCGTATCCTGCGACCGCGACCGCACTGGCCCCGGAGTCCCCTCCGGGGTTTTCGCTGCGCTGGCCTCGCTCCTGCCCTGTGGGAGCTGGGTTTCCCGACCTGTCGCCTTTCTGAGCCTGCTCCAACCCGAGGTGCCGTAGCGGCCAGGACGGCTACCTGTGCTCAGCATTCCGAAAGCATGTTTCGACCCTGAGCCGCGGGGTCGAATCTCCGACACTTGTCGACAAGGCTTGACCTCGGGCCTGCCGGCCCGGACGATGGTATGAAGACGCGAGCCGCACGATCCCCGTCCGATTTCCCGTAGCAATCACCGGCAACTCACGTGGAGGGCCAGACTTTGAGCCGAGACCCCGAAGATATGGGTCCTTCACAACCGCGCCGGCCGCGCCCGCCGGCTGGTGCGCCGAAACGTCCCGGCGCGCAACCTCCGCCCGTTCCGCAGACCGGCGATCCCGACGGAACCACGTTCCGGCCGAGCCCGGCCCGGCCTGGCTCGTCGTCGCGAACCCGGGCAGGGGCAGGGGCCAAATCGGCAAAGGGCCTACGTTCGACCGAGTTCGCCAGCGAGTACCGAGAGCCCCTCGCGCCGGGGCCCAAGTGGTGGGAACGCATCTTCTTCGGCCGCGTCAGCTCGGGCCAGCTCGCCCAGTTCTGCCGCCAGTTCGCCTCGTATCTCAATGCCGGGGTCGACTACAGCCGCACCTTCTCGAGCCTCGAGAACCAGTTCGCCGGCTCTGCGCTGGGCCCGGCCGTCGGCCGGTTGCGGCTGGCCATCAAAGGAGGCTCGACCCTGGAAGAGGCGATGGCCCGTGAGCCCCAGATCTTCAGCACCATGTTCCTGAGTATGATCCGTGTCGCCGAGGCGCGGGGCGGCGTGCCCGAAACCCTGCGGATGATGGGCAATCATTACGAGGCCCGCCAGCGCCTGATTCGCCAGGCCCGGTCGGCCATGATCTATCCCGTCATCGTGCTGACCATGGCCGGAGGCGTTATCGCCCTGCTCACCATCGTTCTGCTTCCCATGTTCGCATCCATGCTCAAGGACATCGACCGGAGAATCCAGCTTCCCTTGCCCAGCCGCGCCCTCTTGGCTTTCAGCAATTTCGTGGGCTGGGTCGGGTGGTGGCTCATTCCCCTACTGCTGGTCGGTACCCCGTTCCTGATCTATCGGTTCTACAAGACCGCGCCGGGCAAGGCCCTGATCGACCGCCTGATCCTGAGGACTCCGGTCTTCGGCGCGCTCTGCCGCAAGCTCGACATCAGCCGGTTCGCGCGCACGCTCTCGACCCTGCTCGATGCCGGCGTGGACGTCGGCAGCTCGATCGACCTGACCGCCGGCGTGCTCGCGATGACACCGATCAGCCTGGCCGTCCGCGCCGCCAAGGACAAGGTCATGCAAGGCAAGGAGCTGAGCGTCGCGCTTGCGCCCTCCGGCCAGTTTTCCCCCGACGTCCTCGCGGTACTCCAGACCGGTGAGGAAACGGGCAAGGTCCCCGAAAGCCTCAACCATCTGGCCGACGACTACGAGGAGCAAGTCTCAGGCATGGTCAAGAACCTCGGCCACCTGATCCAGCCCCTCCTGGTCGCGATTCTGGGCGGGGTCGTCTTCTTCATCATCCTGGCCGTGTTCCTGCCGTACCTGCAGATGATCACGTCGCTAGCGTCGCCATGAGATGCTGGATAGTTCATTGCATGGGTCGCTGGCCCACAATCAACGCCAGTGATTCAGGACGTGGATCCTGTCGGCGACCGCCACCCCAGAAGACTCCAGGTTCCCAAGCGCAGTTGCAATTGCCCGCTCGGTCAGGTTGTGCCGCGAGTCGTTGTCGAATCGGACGATCAGGATGCCCGGGTGGTGGCCGACGACGGCCAAGACGAGGTCGTGCAGATCGGCGAAGTCTTCGTGGTCTCGGGTCAACACCAGGCGGTCTTGAGCGACAGCCCAGGCCAGCACTCGAGCATCGCTAACCGACCCTAGACCGACGTCCGAGGCGAGCACAACGTCGTGCCCAACCGACTGCAACCGGGCGGCCAGGCGGCGGCTACTCATGTTTTCGTCGATCAGGACCCTCACGACTTCGTGGGTCGATCGAGGCCACGGGCCCGGACGTCAGCGGCCTCGCGGTCCCGCTCTGATTCAATTAGCGGCAGGTTGTTCGCAACGTAGTCGAGGGCATCGCGGACCGCTTCCAGGGGCACGCCGTAATCGCGAGCGAACTCCTCGGGAGTATAAGGGTCGGGACCGTGGACGGCCTCATAAACGACCGCGGCGCGGATGCGGCGACCCTTAAGGAAGAGCTGGCGATAGTTGGAACCGGGCCGCGGCTCCAGGTGCTGGTACTGTACGGCAGTCGAGGTCGACATGGATGGTCCTCCAATGATCCACCAACATTCTACTCCTACTCCCTGGGGCCAAGAAGCCCGACCAGGTGTGTAATCGATCGAGTGTGTGCTTCGGGGCAGAAAACGCAGCCGGGGTGCTGTGGGGCGAAACATTGCCCGGAGCCGGAACGAACTGGCTGCACATTGAGCAGCGTGTTGGCGCGGAACCATTTCGATCATACGATGGCGGTATGGGGGATGGTCGGCCGGTGGAGCTTGCGGGTCTTTCAAGGACGAATCGCAAGGCTGTGTTGCACCGCTACTCCGCTCTTGCCGATCGCTCGTCCCGGGGGGTCGATCGGTTCTGGCCGAAACAGGCTCTTGAGGCGTCGCCAGGCACTCATTTCCATCCTTTTTCCGCGGACACTCCAGAAGGACTGCCACCGTGCCACAAATGCAGATCGGTTCGGGGTTGCAAACTTCCCGCTGCCGTCTCTCGAGTCTGGCCGGAAATTCGCTTCCACGGTGGTTTCCAGCTCTCGCCCTGACTCTGCTGGGCGGGTTCGGGGCGACGGTGGTGCGCGCTCAGACGCCGCCGGGCAGATCCGCATCGGAGACGACGGCGGCGGCTCAGCCCACCGCGACGAGCGCCACGCCTTTGGCGCGTTTCGTGCCCCGCGACAATTTGATCTTTTACGTGGATTTTGACGGACTCGATGCTCATGCCGAGGCCTGGCGGAAGACGGCGGCTTACAGGATGCTCAACCAGACGCCGCTGGGTGTCATGCTCGTCGATCCCGCGAAGCTACCCAAGGCCGAAGAGCTCAAGGCCCTGATGTTTCCCGCCACACTGGCCGTGGTGGTCGACGACACGTCGATCCGCCTGGTCTCCCGCGAGTCGTTTCCCAATGTTGTGAGCGGGCTGGGCATGGGGGCCATTGGCGGCGCACTTCTGGCTCCGGCAGTCCAGGCGGCCCGGGCCCGCGCCCTGGAGGCCGCGGGCGTGCCGCCTGGTCAGGCCGGCCGCACCGACACCCGCGCCGGGCAACCTCCCAGGCGCAGCACAACCCCCAGCCGCCAGCGGAGCGCCGGCGCGACCTGGCGGTCCCCGCGGGCCAGGGCGAATAGGCAGGCCCGGTGGCGGACGCGGGACCCGGATGATCTCCATCCCGCCTTGAGTTTGTCTTTGTAGTCAACGCAACCACCTTGTCTCGGAGACCGCTCAATGGAAATTGTCAACGAAGTGACCGCTCACCTGGAGAACAAGCCCGGACGGCTGGCGAAGATCTGCTCCGCGCTGGCCCAGGAAAAGGTGGACATTCGCGCCATCACGGTGATGGAGACCGATGGGCCCAGTGTTCTTCGGTTCGTCACCACCGACCTGGAGACGACCAAGAAGGTCCTGACCTCCCTGGGAACCGAGTACCGGATCTCCGAGGTCCTCGCCGTCGGGCTCGAGAATCGCACCGGCGCCCTTGCCAAGGTCCTGGAAAAGCTTGCGGAAGAGCACATCAACATTGACTACGCCTACGCCTCGACGGCATTTAGCCCGGGCAAGGCCCTTGGCATCTTCCACACGACCAACACCAAGCGCGCGCTACAGATTCTGGGCGAGGCCGCAGGCAGCAGCGCCGAGAAAGCGGGCGGCCGGCGGCCTCTGCACTCACGCTGATTGGCTCGACCCGCAACCGCATGGGACGTGCCGCGGCCGCGGTCCGAGGCAACGATTCCGGATTCCAGATATCAGAACCGCTTGAGTGCTCTTCTTCTGGAATCTGGAATCACGATCCAGGGACTCCAATCTCTCACCGTCCTCACGACTCCGAGCCCCCATCCGTGGCGAAGAACAAGAAAGTCCGGGTCGCGCTCAAGAAGAACCGCCAGAAGCGGACGCGAGCCAACGACCTCACACGCAACTACGAGCGCCAGGGGAAGGCCTCGGAGGAGACGGCTGCCACCGAGCGTGTCCTGCCCAAGGGGGACCTCTCACGGCATCGCACGATTGTCGCGGAGTCCGGGGAAGCGACCGCTCGCGTTGTCAATGACGATGCGTCCGAGGCCGAGACCGCGGCTGCGCAGCGGGTGGTCGATGAATCCACCTGCCTCAAGGGCCGCGTGATGCGAATTCACGGGCTGATCTGCATCGTCCAGACCGATGACGGCCGGATGTTACCATGCCATGTCCGCCGGCTGCTCAAGAGCCTGGCCATCGAGGGGCGGAACGTGATCACCGTGGGTGACCGGGTCTGGTTCCGACCGGCGTCCGCTGGCGGCGAAGAGGGGCTGATCGAGAAGGTCGAGGCCCGGCGTGGGGTCATTCTGCGGGGGTACCGGCGCCGTCAGCACGTCATCGCCGCCAATGTGGATGCTGTGCTCATCGTCTCGGCCCTGGCCGAGCCAGGACTCAAGCTCAGCCTGATCGATCGTTACCTGGTCGCAGCCGAGACCGGCGGCGTCCGGCCCGTCATCGTGTTCAACAAGGCTGACCTGGTCGATGTGTCCCTGTATCAGTGGGTGGTCGGCCTCTATGCTCAACTCGGCTACGAGACCATCGTCACCTCGGCCGCTGACGGCCGGGGGATCGACCGGCTCCGGTCCTTGCTGAGGCGCGGAGTCACCGCCCTTTCGGGCCAGAGCGGAGTGGGCAAGAGCTCACTCTTGAACGTGATCCAGCCCGGGTTGAATTTGAAGGTCCGCGAGGTCTCGGACTGGACATTCAAAGGAAAACACGCCACGTCGGCCGCGGAACTGATTCGCCTCGAGCCGGGCGGCCACGTCGTCGATACGCCCGGGCTTCGCCAGTTCGAGCTCTGGGGCGTGGTTCCCGGCGAGCTCCAGGGGCACTTCGTCGAGTTTCGCCCTTACATTCCCCACTGCCGGTTCCCCGACTGCTCGCACACTCACGAGACCCGTTGCGCCGTCAAGGAGGCCGTCCACTGGGGGCAGATCCACGTCGGCAGGTACGAAAGCTATCTGAAGCTCTACCACCAGAAACCGATGGACGGAGACTGATTTCCCCCCACATGACCGCTGGCCCGCGAGCGAAGCGGTCCTACGCCGGGGCGCGGCCGGTCGGATTCTTCCCGATGAGCGGGATCGGTCGGCTCTGGCCTCAAGCCGGGGCCGTGATATCCTGGAAGCTGATGCAGGTCGCGCTACGGCCGGTAAGCATGGGAGAGGCCCCGCAGGGGGCGGAGCATGAAGATCCTGGCGATCAGTGATTTGCACGGCGATTCACGGCTGGCGCTGAAAGCTGCTCACGAGCTGCGGCCTGATCTGCTTCTCTGTTGTGGCGACTGGGGCGATGCCGACCAGGTCGGCGAGGGCGATCTGGAAGGATTTCTCGATCTCTGTCCGGTTCTCTCGACGTTCGGCAACCACGATCCGCTGGAGCTCCTGGCACGCTTGCAGAATCGAGACGGCTCGGCCGTGTTGCTCGGGCAGGACGAGGTCCGGGATTTTCATGGGTTGAAGCTGGCGGGCATCGGCGGAATCTGGGCAAAATCGCACCGGCTTGCCTGCTATGTGACCGATTCCGATGTTACTCGGTGGGCTTCCGCAATCGCGCACAAGGAACCCGTCGACATCCTGCTCACGCACGGCTGCCCGGTAGGTCTGGCCGATCTCACCCCGTCGGGCCGCCACGGCGGCCAGCGATGCTTCCTGGACGCGTTCAAGACGATTTCCCCTCGAGTTCATCTCTGCGGACATCTTCATGTTGCCCAGGAGCGGGAGCTCAAGGACGGCCGCAAGATCATCAACGTCGGGGCGACTCCCCAGGGAAACATTACCGTCATCGACTTCGACACCGATACCAAGGCCTTGACAGCGTCCACTACGGTCCATGTGTGAAGCTGTTCGGCACACCTCTTAGAGCGGTTTTCAATCGCCTGGATGCCGAACCTGGCGCAACGCAGAGGCACTCGAAGAACCCCCCTGTGTCCCCCCTTCGCACAGCGATTTTTCCCTGGTCATTGATTTGACCTCTTTGAAAGCGGCTTGGTTGAAACAGGCTCAGTGTACAAACGCCGTGTCAAATTAAATATGGCGGTGGCGGTTTTTCAGGCTTTTTCCGCCTGCGCACGTCCACCGCGGAAAAGCCTGGATTTCCTACTTATCTGTGAATACTAAAATGTAAATACTAACAACTATCAAATTGAGA
>JBEKTN010000048.1:0-49503 GCA_049516015.1 Isosphaeraceae bacterium
CGCCATGGGAACCTACTTCGCACGCAAATCAAAGAGCCAGGTCCGAGGGAAGTAACGGCCCAGGTTTCTCATCGCGAAGACCACAAGACCGCGTCGATCCTCTCCCGGGGTTGACGCGGTTTTCGTTGTTGGCGAATCATGGAGCGGATTAGCAGCCGGTTTCTCGGCCTGACACTGCCCTTGCGACATCCTTCATAGTATGATGGGTACTGGAATGGTACCTCATGACTGAACAAATGACCCAGGGATATCGCAATGCTCAGTGCCCGCAATCAGCTCGCCGCCGTTGTCAAGTCGGTCAAACTCGGCAATGTGATGGCCGAAGTCATCGTCGATGTCGCCGGAACCGAGGTCGTCGCCATCATAACCCGTGGCTCGGCCGAGGCGCTCAAGCTACAGCCGGGGGATCATGTCAAGGCGGTCATCAAGTCAACCGAGGTCCTCATCGACAAGTCCTGAGGACCTGGCAAGGGACCACCGACTTTGCCTGGCCGTGAACCCATCGCGCTTCGGGGCCGGTGCCGGCCGGGCTCGTCAATCCTCGCCGATCTCGACGCCATGAGTCCTGGCGAGCCGCTGGATGCGGTCCTTGATGGTCTCGACTTCATCTTTGCGATACTTGGCGTCCGGTCTGAGACGTGCGATCAAAACAGTACGAGGCAGCCGGGGGAGATTCGCGGAAATGACCAGGGCGCCGAGGGTGTTCGACCCGTCCGCCGCGATCACCATCCGCGGCGCCCGGGTGCACAATCTCCAGGGCATCGACCTCGACCTGCCGCGCGATCGCCTCGTCGTCTTTACGGGGGTCAGCGGCTCGGGAAAGAGCTCGCTGGCCTTCGACACCATCTTCGCCGAGGGGCAGCGGCGTTACATCGAGTGCCTCTCCAGCTTCGCGCGCCAGTTCCTGGACCAGCTCCAGCGGCCGGACGTCGATCTGATCGAAGGCCTGCCGCCGACCGTGGCCATCGACCAGAAGGCGGGCCAGGCCAGTCCCCGGAGTACCGTCGGGACGATTACCGAGATTCACGACTACCTGCGGCTGCTCTACGCCCGGCTGGGTACGCCATTCTGCCCGCGCTGTGGATTGCCGATCCACCGGCAGACGCCGGAGCAGATGGCCGCCCACGTGCTGGCCTTTCCCCAAGGACGAAAGGTCATGATCCTGGCGCCCCTGGTGCGCGGACGCAAAGGACAGCACCTCGAGGTCTTCCAGGCGATCCGCCGCGCGGGGCTGATCCGTGCCCGGGTGGACGGCGAAATTGTCGAGGTGACCGACCAGCCTCCCAAGCTTGCCAAGACCAAGATCCATCGTATCGAGGCAGTCATTGACCGGCTCATGATCCGCGAGGGAATTCGACCGCGCCTGGCCGAGAGCATCAACCTGGCCCTCAAGCTCTCCGAGGGGGTCGTGGTGATCGCGGCGGAGACTGGGACGGGCTGGGAAGATCACGTACTGAGCATCCACCTGTCCTGTCCCGGCTGCGGGGCGGGCCTGCACGCCCTGGAGCCCCGCGGGTTCAGCTTCAACAGCCCTTATGGAGCCTGCCCCACCTGCGAGGGTCTGGGCGTGATCGCCGCGGCTGAAACCAAGGACGAGAAGACCCCCTGCCCCGCGTGCGACGGCACGCGCTTGCGACCCGAGGCGCGGGCGGTGCGCATCGCCGGCCGGTCGATCGACATGGTCTCCGCGATGGCGATCGATGCGCTGCGGCGGGAGTTCGAGCAGACGGATTTCGACGCGGCCCAGGAACCGGTCGCCCGGCCCCTCGTCCGCGAGATCACCGGCCGGCTGAGCTTCCTCGAGGAGGTCGGGCTGGGCTACCTGTCCCTGGCGCGCGGGGCCGACACGCTCTCCGGCGGCGAGCTGCAACGCGCCCGACTGGCCACGCAACTGGGCGCGGGGCTGGTGGGCGTCTGCTACGTTCTCGACGAGCCAACGGCGGGCCTCCACCCCCGCGATACCGACCAGCTCATCGCCAGCCTGCGCCGGCTTCAGGCCCAGGGCAATAGCGTGATCGTCGTCGAGCATGACGAAGCAGTGATCCGCGCCGCCGATTGGGCCGTGGATCTTGGCCCGGGCGCAGGTCCCGACGGCGGCCGGATCGTGGCGACCTGCCGGCCCGAGCAGCTTGCCGACGCGGCCGGCTCGGTCACGGGACGCTACCTGCGCCAGCGTCGGCCGGAACCGTCCCGCCCCAAGAATCGACTGGAAACCGTGTCCGGCTGGATCGTCATCCACAACGCTTCGGAACACAACCTCAAGGCGATCGAAGCCCGTATCCCGCTCGGCACTTTGACCTGCGTCTCCGGCGTGAGCGGGTCGGGCAAGAGCACGCTCATCCATGATGTGCTGGCCCGGGAATACCGCCGCCACGCTCCGGGTACTCGTCGGGCCGTCGCGGGCACGGCCGCCATCGAAGGCCTGAACGCCATCGAATCGCTGGTCGAGGTCGATCAGAGCCCGATCGGCCGCAGCCCCCGGTCCACCCCGGCGACCTTCACCGGGGTCTTCGACGCGATCCGCAAGGTCTTCGCGGCCACCCGCCAGGCAAAGCTGCGCGGCTATGGAGCCGCGCGCTTCAGCTTCAACGCCCGGGGAGGGCGCTGCGAGGCGTGCGAGGGTCAGGGCCGGCGTAGAGTTCCCATGCAGTTCCTGCCCGATCTTTATGTGCTCTGCGCGGAGTGCCAGGGCCAGCGGTTCAACCGTCAGACCCTGGAAATCCGCTTCAAAGGCAAGTCGATCGGCGAGGTCCTGGAGATGCGCGTGGATGAGGCGCGGGCCTTCTTCGACGCGCAGCCTCGCGTGCTGCCAGGTCTTGACGCCCTGCACGACGTGGGGGTTGGCTATCTCACGCTCGGTCAGTCGAGCACCACGCTCTCCGGGGGCGAGGCCCAGCGAATCAAGCTCGCGGCGCAGCTTGGCCGGGTGTCCGGCGGCCGCAGCCTTTATGTCCTGGATGAGCCCACGACGGGTCTTCATTTCGCCGACATCGACCGCCTGCTGACCATCCTCGAGCGCCTGGTTGACATGGGCAACACCGTGGTGGTCATCGAGCACAACCTCGATGTCATCGCCGCGGCCGACTGGGTGATCGACCTTGGCCCCGATGGCGGCGAGGCCGGCGGGCGCGTCGTCGCCATGGGTCCGCCCGAGACGCTCACCTCGATTCCCGAGAGCCGGACGGGCCGGTACCTGGAGCAACGATCCCGGTCTTCCCTGAAAATCGGCTGAAGCGTGAACCGTGCGCTGGCTTGACCGGCTTGAGGACGGGATGATAAAAATTCACGAAGGAATCGAATCACGAGCAGTGATGATCCGGAAGAACGAACTTGCTGCCAGTCTCCTCTACGGATCTTATACTGGAGGGAGCGATCGAGGACTCGAGGCTAGCGTGGCTCATCCGGCCGAGGAAACAAAGCCGGTCGGGGCGAATCGCGATTGTTGCGCTGCTGGGCGGCTTGTTCATTCTGGGAACCTGCCATTTCCCGGGGATGCTCCAGGCCCATGCCAGACCATCGGGACGGACTGTCCCCAATCTCTTGCTCATCATCGCCGATGACCAGTCCGGCCTCTGTCTCGGTGCCGCGGGCGACCAGCGGGGTGCGACCCCCCACCTTGACGCGCTGGCCCGGCAGGGTGTCCTCTTCGACCGGACCTTCTGCAATTCCCCGCTCTGCACGTCCAGCCGCCAGTCATTCATCACCGGTCTGCTTCCCCATGCCGCGGGCGTCACCCGGCTGGAAACCCGGCTTCCCGAGAAGGCCCTCACGCTGGGTCGTTGGCTAAGCATTCTGGGTTACCGGACGGCCGCCATCGGCAAGATGCATTTCAACGGCCCATCGCGGCACGGGTTCGACATCCGCATCGACGTGGCCCAGTGGCTGGCCCACCTCCAGCAACATCCGCCGGAGGGGGGCGACCATCGCAAGGAATGGCGGCCCTTCATCGACCCGGCCGCCGTCTGGCTCAATGCGCGGTGTGAGGATCATGGCTTGCCCACCCAGGCCATGGAATCGACTTTCTTCGTGGACCGCGCCATCGAATACATGAACCAGAATCGCGGCCACCCCTTTGCCATGATCGTCAGCTTCTATGAACCGCATGCCCCGTTCTGCTTTCCGCGTGAGTGGCGGGGACGGTACCGGCCCAAGCAATTCTCCGTCTCCCCGATTTCGGAGCGTGATCGCGAGGAACAGCCCAGGATCTTTCACAACCTGACCGCCGACGACTTCCGTGGGATCCAGGCCGCTTACTACACGTCGCTCTCGTTCATGGACTTCCAGACCGGCCGCCTGATCCAGGCCCTCGAGGACAGCGGTCTGGCTACAGACACCCTGGTCGTGTTCCTGAGCGACAACGGCTACATGTTAGGGCAGCACGGGCGCGTCGAGAAGAATTGCTTCTATGAGCCGGCAGTCCGAGTGCCGCTGATCATGCGATGGCCCGGTCATCTGCCGCAAGGCAAGTCCATCCTCGACATGGTCGAGCTCGTCGATCTCTTCCCGACCGTCTGCAGCTTGCTCAACGTTCCGGCGCCACCGGTCTTGCAAGGCATCGACCTGGCTCCGCTGATCGAAGGCAAGCCCGGGGCCAAAGGGCGAGACGTGGTCTTCAGCGAGTACAACGAGAGCGAGGAGGCAATGGTCCGCTCCGACCGGTTCAAGCTGATCGTCGGTTCCGGCCGCCGCGAGCGTAGAGATCACCTGGAATCGGGACGTCCGCTGTCGGGACCCTTTCAGAGGCTGTTCGACCTCGAACACGACCCGGACGAGACGATCGACGTGAGCGGCGACGCGCGGCTCGACCCCGTAAGAAATGGCCTGCTCCACAGAATGCATGAGCGCCTGGTTTCCACGTGGATCGGCCCCGAGCCGATCCCCCCCGGCCTCTCCGAGCTGGAAACCATCCACTGGTGCCTCAGCCCGCGGGATAAGTAGGTCAAACTTCCCAGAGGATACCATTCGGCAGGCATAATCACGTTGCAAATCCCTGGTGTGGGCGGTCGACCTCCTTGGAGCGGGCTGGACTTCGCGGTCACCATTCCGGCGGCCGCCTTCGGGGCTGGCTAACCTTCGGGTCGAATGCGAATGGGCGCGCTGCGGCGGCGTGGCCCGGTCGTCTCCCCCACTCTTAACTGACCAGAGCCGGCGACTCAAAGACCCTCCGGGTCGCGGCCCGATCAAGCGTATCTCCAGGCGGAGTCGCGGTTGACAGCAAAGTCGGCGTCGGGGGATGATCCAGAGAAGCGCGGGCACTCGCGTCCAGCTTGGAAGTGGCGGCAAGGTCGCAGCGGCCGGTGGAACCATGGTTCCGGGGTAGTGTTTTGATGCGGCTCTGGCATCTCGTCATCTTCATTCTTGTGCTGGGCATCGTGCTGGCCATCGTTCGGGATACGGTGGGCAGGATCGCACTGATTATTTTTTTCACGGCACTGGGCGAGGTTGTCCTGGGTACCACGGTTGTGCTGGCGCTCTTTCAGACGATCGGCGCAATCGGCATGGCCCGGGGCCTTCTCGAGCACGGACAGGCCGTGGCGGCGACCACGCTGGTGCTGATCATCGCCACCACGATCATGTCGATGTGGCTATTTGTCGGAGCCTGGCTGGTCCAGGCTGTCTTACTCTGACCCAACGACCAGGAAGTGCAGGCCCGGCCGCCCGGCGACAGCTTTGCGGCCGCCCGTTCTCCCGGTTCATGACAGGCGCAAGCGATGGCAATCTCGAACTACATTCCCCAGAAATTCCCTCATGAATGGCTGCCCGAAAAGGTCGAGCTCAAGACCTGGGAGCAGATCGAGCCCTGGTACCGGCAGCTCCTGGCGATGCCCATCGCTTCGGCCGCCGACCTGGAGAGGTGGCTGGTCGCGGCCGGAGAGCTGAACTCGGCGGTGGGACAAGAGGGAGTCGAGCGCTACGTCGCCATGACCTGTCAGACCGACGACCCCGAACGGGAGGCGGCGTACCTCAGCTACATCCGCGACGTCGAGCCCCAGCTCAAGCCCCTTCAGAATGAGGTTCGCAACCGCTACCTCGATTCCCCGTTTCGAGCGCAGCTCGACGCCAGCCGATATGCCGTGTTCAACCGCGCCCTGGAAAACCGCCGTGCCCTCTACCGCGAGGCGAACATCCCCCGTGAGACCCGTCTGGCCGAGCTGGAGCAGCAGTACCAGAAGACGATGGGGGCCATGACCGTCACCTTCCAGGGCCAGGAGCGAACCCTGGCGCAGATGGCGCCGTTTCTGGAAGAAACCGATCGCAGCGTCCGCCAGACCGCCTGGGAACTCGCGGCCAGCCGGCGGCTCCAGGACAAAGACGCGCTCGACGACCTGTTTGACCAGATGCTGGCCTTGAGGATCGAGGTCGCCCGCGAGGCCGGGTTCACCAGCTACGTCGATTTCGCGTTCCGCCAGCGCGAGCGCTTCGATTACGGCATCGACGATGCCGTCAAGTTTCACTCCGCCGTGGAGCACGTCGTCGTACCGCTGGCTCGGAAGATTCAGCAAGAGCACAGCGCGGCACTCGGCGTGCCGGCCTTGCGTCCCTGGGACACGGCCGTCGACCCGCTGGGCCGGCCCCCACTGAAACCCTTTGTTGATGTCTCCCGGCTAGCCGAGGGGGCCGAGACGATCTTCCACGGGGTCGATCTGGAGCTCGGGGCGCAGTTCGCCTTCCTTCGTTCCCAGGGATTGCTCGACCTGGCCAATCGCAAGGGCAAGGCGCCCGGAGGCTATCAGACCACATTTGAGGACGACCGCTTGCCGTTCATCTTCATGAATGCCGTTGGACTCGACGGCGACGTGAGGACTCTGCTTCACGAGGGAGGGCACGCCTTCCACACCCTGGCCTGCCGCGGCGAGCCGCTGGCCGCCTACCGAGAGAGCCCGCTCGAGTTCTGCGAGGTCGCCTCGATGACCATGGAGCTCTTCGGGGCTCGCAACCTCGATCCGTTCTACGACCAGGCGGAGGCCGACCGATCCAATCGCAAGCTGCTGGAAGGCATCGTGCTCATCCTCCCCTGGATCGCCACTGTCGATGCGTTCCAGCACTGGATCTACACCCATCCCGGCCACACGCGGGACGATCGCCGGGCGGCATGGCGGTCGCTCATCGACCGGTTCGGCGGGATCGTGGACTGGTCCGGATACGAGCAAGCGCGCGACCATTCCTGGCATCGCCAGCTCCACATCTTCCTGTATCCGTTCTATTACATTGAATACGGCATTGCACAGCTTGGCGCATTGCAGCTCTGGCGGCGGGGCCTGACCGACCGTGCCGGGGCCGTTGCCGACTACCGCCGCGCCCTCTCCCTGGGCGGCTCGCGCCCGTTGCCGGAGTTGTTCGGCGCGGCGGGTACCCGCTTCGGCTTCGACGAGGAACTGATCGCCCCGTTGATGACCGCGATCGGCCAGGAACTGGAACGGCTGGCGCCGTGAGCACGAGGGGTGATCGTGTCAACTCGTCAAGAGAATTTCTACCGGGTCTCGGACCCCAGTACAGTCCTGACTCGCCCCAATGCAGTGTGGATCATCCATCGGGCCGGCCGTGATGGACGCCCCGAAAACAGTAATGCCGGCCGGCGACCGGCCGTTGATCCGGGAATGTCGCTCTGAGCACGTCGCTGACCGGTGGCGGATCACGCTGGAGTGTTCCCGACCGATCCTCGTTCGATCTCCACCCTGAAGGAATTGAAGATATGCCTCGGTTCACGATCGGGATACCAACGCATAACAGGTGTGACCTCCTGGCCAATGCATTGCGGGCGGCTGTCGGCCAAACATGTCCCGACCCCGAGATCCTGGTTTGCGATAATGCCTCGACGGATCGAACGCCCGAGGTCGTTCGATCGTTCGGGGATCGCGTTCGATATCACCGCAACGCGACCAACATCGGCATGTGGCCCAATTTCGCCAAGGCGGTGGAACTGGCCGAGGGTGAGTATTTCAGTTGGCTCCAGGATGATGACCTGATTCACCGTGATTTTGTCCGTCGCGCCCTGGAAACCTTCGCGAAGGCCGCGGACATTCTCTTTTACTCGGGATTCGCCCTGTGCGACCATTCTCCGACTTCCATCCACTGGGCACCCGTGATCGGCCCCATGTTTGACGTGAACTGGATGGGCGGAGAGGTACGCTTCATGGATGGCGTCGCCGTGGCCCCGTTGTTACACATCGTCAACATCGCAACCTTCCCCATGGTGGCGTTTCGAACCGACGTGCTCCGCCGGGCGGTTCGCCCGATCCTGCACGATTGTGAGCTATTCAACGAGAATATGATCATGGCTTCTGTCCTGAGGGAAGGGAGGTTGGCCATCGATCCCTGGATTTGTGCTTTCCACTCTGCGCATGAGAAGCAGGCCAGCCGGATCATGGCGCGTGATGATGACGAGCAGCTCAGGCAATGGCGATTGCTGGCCAGGTTTTTTGAGGGTTTCCTGCCCCAGCTTCCTGAAGGATGGGAGCAGCGGTTCAAGGATGCAGTTAGTGGGATCTCCGTTGCGAATCGCGTGCATCTGCTCAACTGGGCGACGACTTGCGCCGGCGACTGGGATACAACGCCGGCGACAACGCGTGATCTCAGGGATATGATTATCGCTTCCATACCTCTGGATCAGATACACCTGGTTCCGTATTGGGTCACAGCCAGGTGGACGCCCATGAATCGCCTCAAGCAGAGAATCAAGAAGGCAACGCCCCCCGTGATCCAGAGAATCATCAGCGCGACGCGTGGCTGATCCGGCAAGAACGGTCTAAAACAAGAGCCAGGCTCAGGTAAGCACCGTCGATGCAAACCATGATACAGGCATCGATCCATTCGTTCAGCTTGCGGCCAATCTCGGATTCGTCGACGGAGTCATCTTCCTCTCTAACCCGCTGGACGATTTGTGGTAAACGGCGGGCGGTATCGCAGTAACAGTAGAGGGTGCGCGCCCATCCCCGAAGGCGATATTCAAAAGACCTGGCGATAGGACGGGTGTCGAAAAGAATCAACAAATTCTCGGGGTGATCGAGACCAACCGCTCGCCGGCCCAGGCTTGCCAGCCCCTCTTCGGGCGGATCCGTCTCACCCGACTCTTCAGGGTTCGGACCTGGATCCCAAGCTGCAATCGACTCGGAATGGTAAGTCGTCTTCCCCCAGGTACCGCTCCTCGGCGTGCGCCAAACAGCGCAGACCCTCATTGTCAAGACCAATCCACGAAATTTCGCGCGCGCCGGCCGGGAAGGCTTGCGTTTTCCCTTGGGCCGCGCTATCGGATCCCCTGGCACCGAGAGCATGATCACCGCGCGCGGCGATAATCTCTTACTGCTTTCGGCAAAGGGGGATGTGATGATTTCGAGAGCTAAATCCTGGCTGTCGATTCCCGCCCGCTGGATCTTTGGCGGAGACGATACGATCAGCCTTCATCATGGTCATGCGAATAGATCGCCGCGCAGGCATGGTCCATCGTTTGAAGCGCTCGAGGGGCGCGTGGTCTTGTCGACCTGGGGCGGCGGCGGTAACAACTTTCTGGGGAGCCTTGCCAGTGTCGGAGTCGTCACCGGCGGCGATTTCGGTGGGCCGGCCAGTAGTTACTACGCGCCGTGGGCCAGCCAGAATACCCAAATCGCACAGCTCAACACCGATCGCCAGAAACTCCAGACCGAATTACAGAGCCTGGCGGCCAAGTCCGGCATCACCATTGTCGACGTCAACAACCTGACGACCGACGGTCAGAGCATCGCGGGCGCCGGGTTCTGGATCAATCCTCAGAACCTGCATAAGTCCGTGAGCGAGCTGGTCACTGCGGTGGCTAGCGCTGCCGCCACCACTCAGGCCCAGACCGACTTCACTGCCCTGTTCAGCGGGTCGAACGTCGCCCCGTCAACGATCGACAAGACCTTCAACGACCTCGTCCAGACGATCCAGGATTCCAAGATCACCGCGGCCGAACTGTCGGCCGTCGCCGCTGACCAGGCGGCCGTCCAGAGTGATCTGAACAACTTGCCCGGTGGCGGCCGCGGGTTCGGCGGAGCTCAGTCTCTCCTGGGGGGAAGTGGCTCACTCACCAGCAACCTGGCGACGAGCCTCTCCAGCGCGGGCGTTGCGACCCTGCCGGCCCAAGCTGGGGGGACCCAGGGTTTCTATGCGCCATCGGCCGCCAGTCAGAACTCGCTACTCACACAGCTAAATACCGATCGCCAGACGCTCCAGACTGAGAACCAGACCCTGGCGGCCAAGTCGCTCGTCACGGTTTCGGATCTGACCAACCTGGTCAATGATAGCCAGACGATCGCCGGCGCAGGGTTGAGGCTCGATCCTCAAAGCCTTGAGAAGGTCGTCAACGAGCTGGTCACGGCTGTCGCCGCTGGTACCGACACGACCCAGGCCCAGACGGACTTCAACGCCCTGTTCACCGGGTCGAACGTGGCACAAACGTCGATCGACAAGACGTTCAACGACCTGGTTCAGACGATCCAGGATTCCAAGGTCACGGCCGCCGACTTGACGACCCTCGCAGCCGATCAGGCAGCGATCCAGACGGATCGGACCAACCTCCATAACGGTGCGGGAACCTCGGTCACCAGCTCCACCGGCACCGCGGGTAGCGGCACTAGCGGGGGCAGCGGCACTAGCGGGGGCAGCGGCACCAGCGGGGGCAGCGGCACCAGCGGGAGTAGCAGCACCACCAGCAGCACGAGCACCACCGTGACCCACTTCGCGCGGTTGCGAGGGTTCCGCGGGTTCAGCCGTCTCAGGAGGCGCTGATCCGCGCCAAGGGGCCACGGGTTCGCTCTCCTTCTGCGGACAACCCGGGGCCGAGCTTCAAGCGTGAGAGGGCATGGGGCGCATCGCAATCGCGGCGGCATCTCGCCTTTCGCGATGCGATGCGTCCCCGCGCGCGGAGTACGAAGCTCGGCAGAGGCGACGAGAGAGCTGCCCAGCCAGCCTGCCAGCAGGGCGAACAGCGAGTGTCCGATCCGAATGAAATTCTCGGTAGTGCACTCGAACCTGTCGCAGGCCCTCCAGCTCATCGGCGGCGCGACCGTCAACGGCAAGCTCCACGACGACAACGGCCGGATCGCTCGGCTCGCCAGGAGTGGCAAGTCCCCCGAGGTGATCACCGCTGATCTCTACCTCGTTGCCCTCGGCCGCACTCCCACCGCCGCCGAGCTCGCCGCCGCGACCAAGCACCTCAAGGCCGGCACCGATCTGCGGGCCGCCGTCGAAGATCCGGGCTGGGTGCTGATCAATTCCAAGGAGTTCTTGTTCCGGCATTGAGCTGCAGCTCGAGAAAGAAGATCATCCTTCCCACTGTCGTATCATGACCAAACGCATTGCGAAAACCTCAGCGATTCACCATTCTGAGTGAAGGAATGGCTGGGGAGGTTGTTTTGACAAAGCTACTGGATCAGGCCATCACGGAAGTTCAGAAGCTCGCGGACGCCGAGCAGGACGCCATTGCCGCGTTGATTCTCGACAGGATCGCCGACGATCAGGCCTGGGAACGCTCTTTCGCTCGCTCCCAGAACCAACTGGCTGCGATGGCCCAGAAAGCAAGAGAGCAGGTTCGTACAGATGAGTTCCATGGGCACGAAGGTGATCCCCCTGAGTCAACTGGAATCGGATCCCAAGGGGACGCTGGATGAGTGCTGTGACTCGGGCGAGGCGATCGTCGTCGAATTGCCCGACAATCGCATGGTGACAATTCAACCACTCGAGCCCGATGAGGACGATTCACTCGTTAGCGATCTCCTCGAATCCAACGCCGCCTTTCGGGCACTTGTCGAAAAGTCGAAATCGAGCCCGCGAAAACCATTCCCTTGCAGGACCGAAGGCGTGGATGCTTCCTCGTGAAGCGGTTCATGAAGCGTCTTTAAATCTGTAATCTATCTCAGGGGAGAGCACGGGGAGACGAGACGATGAGCCGCCGGGTCCAGCGCGTTCCCTATCACCTGGACACGAAAGGAATCCGCTCCCTGCCGCCCGCGGAGGTTCGGATGATCCTCCGCGGCGCCGATGACCTCATCATGCGCGGCGGGCGGCACCTGCTGACCCTGATCCTCAAGGGGTCGCGAGCCAAGGATGTGCTCACCCGATCCCTCGACGAGAGCCCCGCCCACGGCTTCTACAAGAACCTGCCGGCCGAGGAGGTGCAGGCGCGGGTCGATTGGGTCATCCGCAAGGGCTACCTGGCGATCGAATATGATTACCGGCTGCCACTGCTCATTTACACGGAGAAAGGCTGGGCGATCGAGAAGGAGACCATGGCGAACGAGCATCTCCGCCACATCGACCAGGCGTTGAGGTCAAGCCGGCAGCCGCCCGACATGAGCGATCTCAAGGACCGGAACCGCGAGGTGATCTGGCGGCTGCTCGAGAAGATCGAGGCCAGCGGCGATCTCCGCTACATTCCCGCGCTCGAGGCCTGGGAGCCGATCGATTACAAGAAGGTGCGGGCGCGAATCCGGAGCGTGATTCGGAGCTTGCGCGGAGAGAATGATGCGGCCGATTCGATTGTCGAGCAGCCCGATCGATCCGCTCATGAGCGCGACGAGGAGCCTCAAGCGTGAGCCGGAGCCTCGATCGGCTCGATGCGCTCGATCAGGACAAGGCCGACCATTTCCGCCTTCTCGAAAGGATCTTCGGGCTCGCCAGCAAACGAGAAGATGAGCATCGTGGTTCGGGAAACCTTGAGCATTTCCGGGTGGCGAATCTCATAGGTCCGCCCGCTGTTCAGGCAGATCCGGAACGGCTTGAATGGTACGGCCTTGATCCAGAACAAGATGTCTTCAGGACGCATTGCTTTGCTCCGTTCTTAGCTTCCTCTAGCCTAGTGCCTTGACGGTGGAGGGGCAAGAGTTCCCTTCGGGCTGCCCGCTTGTGCGCCCACGGACCACCGTCGATAATCAGCACTTTCGAGCCGCCTTTCATTGGCGGCAGCGGGGACGGGTGGTTGCCGCCTCCCGGAGAAGGTCGGTGGTCAACCAGGCCGGTTACGCGCTATTCCGCAGGCCCGCAAAAGGGAAAGGGGACATTGCTATTCACGGCGGATGTTTGGAGAATTTAGGAAATCATCGATTTCTGGTCCTTGGGCCTATTCACGTGGGAGATCCGCCATGGCTCGATCTACCCGGGCGTCGGTCGGAGTGTAGTGCTATCACGTGATCAACCAAGGCAAGGCCAGGGTGTGCTCGGAATACAGCCTTGGACCGCGAGGACGACAACCCCTGTCCTACAGCCACACCGGGCGAGCGATCACGGAAAGTCGCCTAGATTATCTATCCTGCGACGACTAATCAGTAGTTTCCAGGATTTACTGTACTAACGTAAGTTTAATTGGGAAAAAGGCTTAGGGAAAATCTGGCTTATTATTCATTCATGAATTCGACAAATCCGCAATCGAAGAAAGGCCCGCGAAAGGTCAACGTAGGGTTGCATGAAGCTTCTTGAATATAGACTCAAGCACTTATTAAATCAAGCTTTACGTCTTGTTTTGTGCGGAATGTCGGTCACTTTTACAACTGTACGTACTCGAATGTGAGTGATCGTTTGTATAGAATTACTACAGTAAAACCTGGAAACTACTGACTAATAGGAATGTCTCCTCTAGATTCTTAGATTCCTCCGATCGAATGGCCATATCCTGATTTACTACGCCTCCAGCGACACCCGCTGCCACGTCGCGGCGACGACCGTCGAGAAGCTGGTCGACTACTGTAAACAGACCCCGCGCGACCCGCTCCGCTCCGCCGCCTGCGTGCAACAGCGGATCGACCTGATCCGCCGGAACCTGGGCTTCATGGGTGCAAACCGGCTGGCCGGACCCGGACACGAGGAGGGGAGCGAATAGCCGGGCTGCCCGACCCGTCTTGAGACAGGGGCTCGCGAACTCTCCACGCTGACCGAAGGAGCAGAATGTGCGAATCGTCTCCCTCAATGTGGGCATGCCTCGCGACGTGGTCTGGCAGGGAAGGACCGTGAAAACGGGGATCTTCAAGGAACCGGCCGCAGGCCCCGTGCCCCTGCGCCGGCTTAACCTCGACGGTGATGCCCAGGCCGACCTGACCGTCCACGGCGGACCAGACAAGGCGGTTTACGCTTACCCTTCCGAGCACTATCCCGCCTGGCGGACGCGGCTCAACCGTGAGCTGAGCCACGGCATCTTCGGCGAGAACCTCACGACCGAGGGACTGATCGAAGATGCGGTCCATATCGGCGACGTGTTCCGCGTCGGAACCGCGCGGCTGGTCGTCACACAGCCTCGCATGCCCTGCTTCAAGCTCGGCCTCCGCTTCGGCGACCCTGCCATGGTCAAGACCTTCCTCCAGGTCGGTCACCCGGGGATCTACTTCGCCGTTCGTGAGGAAGGCGTGGTGAGCCCGGGCGACCGGATGGAACGGGTCGCCGAGGACGAGAGGCGGATTGCGGTCACCGACATGTTGCGGCTCATCCTTGACCGTCACGCTGACCCCGATGACGTCCGGCGGCTCCTGGAGGTTCCTGCCCTGGCCGCCGTCTGGCGCGCGGAGTTCGAGGGCCGGCTGGCGCTCTGATCCGTGGTCCTGAAGTCATCAGGCCAAGCTCTAGCCAGACGTATCAACGCACGCTCGAGGCGAGCTCCCGCAGCTCTTTCATCCGTGGAGATGAACGACGACATCCTCTGGCTTGAACCGGACCTTGGGCAGCTTGACGTAGGGATCGTCGACGGCACGATAACCGGCGGTGGCCAGGACCGTCGCGCCGTAACCCATTTCGGTCAGGCCCAAGATCGCGTCGTACTGCTCGGGCTGGAACCCTTCCATGGGGCAGGCGTCGATGCCAAGCATGGCCGCGGCGCTCAGAAAGAAGCCCAGCGCGATGTAAAGCTGCCGCGTCGCCCAGGCATTCACCTGCTCGACCGGACGGTTGAGCGAGCTCAGCAACATCTTCTTGAACCCGTCGAGCGACTCGAGGGGAACGCTGCGTACTTCGGCAATCCGGGCGAGGTACCGATCGACGTCGGCAGCGCCCAGGTTCTTCTTGATGGCGAAGACGACCAGGTGCGATGCATCGGTGATCTGCGCCTGGTTCCAGCTCGCAGGCTTCAGCTTCGCTTTCAAGTCCGGGTCAGTGACTACGAAGAATTTCCAGGGTTGCAGGCCGAAGGATGAGGGAGAGTGAATCAGCGCCTGCTCGAGCGATCGCCAGTCCTCGGCGGCGATCTTCCGCGTCGGGTCAAACTTCTTGGTGGCGTACCTCCATTGAAGCTGGCGGAGGACGACCTCGTCGGGCACGGGTTTCAAGCTCTTGCACTCCTTGGAACAGAGAAAAATGCTGAGGAATTGGGAGCTGTCGCCGGGCCGTCGTGTCGGGGCGGGTGGACCCTGAAGGCGACGTTCGGAGAGCCCTCCTGATGGCTCTCGCCACCGTAAAACAATACATAGCCGAACCGGGACGTACAATATCACGTCTTCGTTCCGCCTCGGGCGTGGCGACGCTAGAATAGCGAGCCGGCTCCTCTTGAGTCAAACGGCAAAGGGGGGCAAAGCGTCGTTCTTATTCCTTGCTTTTCCCGAGGCCAAGACGTGAGTCATCCTTCAAGCGAGCGCGTGCTCGTCGTTCCCGGTTCCGAGCTGGACCGGCTGGGCCGCTTTCAGGGTTTCCACCCGGATGCCGAGCGCTATCTGTCGGCCCTGCTGGTTCCCGAACTGATGGAATACCGGCCCCGGTCCGAGGTCGAAGAGGACCCGAGCTGGAAGCAGATCATTCCGTATGTCGTCCTGCGGTGCGCGGATGCCGTGTTCTGTTACACGCGCGGCAAGACGCAGGGCGAGGCCCGGCTCCATCGCCGGCGGTCGCTGGGGGTGGGAGGGCACGTGGCCGAGTCTGATGCCGAAGGCCGGCGCAGCTTTCAAGCCTATGAGCTGGCCATGCGCCGCGAGCTCGACGAGGAGGTCGAGGTCGCCAGCCCAGGTCCGATGCGGCTGGTCGGATTGATCAACGACGATTCCAGCCCCGTGGGCTCGGTCCACCTTGGCGTCGTTCACGTTTGCGATCTGGAACACCCCGACGTGCTTCCGCGCGAGGATGGGCTGGCCGAGCCCGAATTCGTTCGCATCGCCCTCCTGCACAGCGTCAGGAACGAGTTCGAGACCTGGTCACAAATCTGCATCGACGCGTTTCTGCGGGCTCGGTGACGGCCAGAACTGCGGCGTGCTTGCCGGCGAGTTTGCTGGCTGCTGGCGGGTCGCGGAGACGCCGGGCTGCCGGCGGTCGAGCCAGTCGATCACGACCGGGAAGACCTCCCTGGGGGCGTAACGGCTCCAGGCCAGGTCGCAGTGGCCGTAATCGGCCACGTGGCCGTTTGCCTTGCTGAAGACGCACAGGGTCTTGTCGCCACTCCCCAGCGCGTCGAAGGTCATCCGCGTCGAGGGGACGTCGGAGAGCACGTCGCGCGCGCCGGCCACCATCAGGGTCGGCACCGCGACCTCTCCCAGCCGCGCCGAGTAGTCAATCTTCCGGTCAGCAGAGAGCAGGTGGCCGGTCTTCAGATAAGGAGCAAACTGGCGCAAGGCCCCGGGTCCGGGATCTTCAAGCGCGTACCCGTAGAACCGGGAAATCGTCCGGCGATCGACGTTCTCGGCCGTGTAATAGAAGCTGTCGATGGTTCCCATGCCGGGCAACCGGAAATACGTCAGCGGCCGTCCCATTCGCCCTGCGCTGGCGACACTGAGCAGCGCACGGATTGCCAGGTTGGCCCGCAACATGTCGGTTTGGGGCGTCTTCGCCTGGATGATGGTGGACCCCATGCCCACAAAGGTGGCAATCCGCTCCGGCTCGGTGCTGAGCTCGATGAACGGAAACATCATCATTCCGCCCAGGCTGTGTCCGATCCAGTTCACCCGGGTCTGCCCGGTCTCGCGCTCCACGTAATCGAGAATGGCCGGCACGTCGTAACGGACCAGGTCGTCGACCGTCCAGGACGACTCACCCCTCTCCCGCAACGGGGTCTGGCGGAGGAATCGGTTGACCCGGTCATCCTTGCCGGGCCGGCCGTTTTCTCCCGAGCCCCGGATGTCGAAGACGTAGACCTCGTAGCCGCGCTCACAGAGCTGGGCAGGGAGATTGTTGTCGATGATCGTCCAGAACGTGGCGTTGAGCCCCAGGCCATGACAGAGAATGACCGGCAGCTTGCCCGGATCCGGATGCGCGGGGCGGTAATGACGAACGCCCAGCCGCCAGCCGTCTCTTGTGTACGCATAACCATCAGTGCACGGACGAAGATCGGGGGACGGGGCGTTTTGCCGCATGCTGGCACACCCCGACAAGCTGGCGCAAAGCACGAGAGTCGCCCAGAGCTCACGCCCGCGTCGGTGCATTGGGGTTGAGGAGTCCTTCCGACGATACCAAAGCCTCAGGCATCCTTACCTTCCGGCAAGGGCAGATTCTATTCAAGTGGTCCGATTCTGGGAATGCCAGCTAGGTTTCCCTCCGATTCGTTCGGAATCGCCCGGTCTGGGCAAGTTCCTCGATCCTTCAGCGAATGAGGGCGCGGCGATCGCAAACTGGGAAAAGCCCGACGGTTCTGACACTTTTTTTCCCCGGCATCCTGTTCCCGCTTGATACCCGGTGCAGCAGACCGCAAGATCGGGAAACGTCCGACCGGACGAAAGGACTCAGTTCCGCGGGGTAAGACAGGGAGTGGTTGGCTCGAACCGAGGGAAATGCATCCATGTGGACTATTCTGGGCGTCGTCGCCTTGGTTGTCGTCGTTGTCCTGCTGTGGCTGGCGGGGTCATACAACAGCCTGGTGGCACTGCGGAATCGGTTCAAGGCGGCGTTCAGTCAGATCGACGTCCAGCTCAAGCGCCGGCATGACCTGATTCCGAACCTGGTCGAGACGGCCAAGGGTTATCTGAGTCATGAGAAAGGGACGCTCGAAGCCGTGACCCAGGCGCGGGGCGCGGCCGTTACCGCGGCGCGTGCCGCTGCTTCCAATCCGGGCAACGCGTCGGCCATGGCGGGCCTGGCCGCCGCCGAAACCCAGTTGAATGGCGTGCTTGGCCGCCTCTTCGCCGTGGCCGAGGCCTATCCCGACCTCAAGGCCAACCAGAACATGATTCTCCTGCAACAAGAACTCGCCGCTACCGAGAACCAGATCGCCTCGGCGCGGCAGATCTTCAATAACACCGTGATGAACTACAACACCACCCGCGAGAGCTTCCCCACGAACTTGGTCGCCAACGCGTTGGGCTTCGCTCCCGCCCAGCTCTTCGAGCTCGAGGTCGAAAAGGAGCGCCAGGTCCCGCAGGTGTCGTTCTGATTCGGGGAATGCGCGGTCTCAACCAGGCTTTTTCCCTGGACCCCCGCTGGCCAGGGCCGTCAGCGGGTCTTCCGGCCAGGCGTGCTTGGGATAGCGCCGACGCAGGTCCTTGCGCACCTGGTGATAGGTCGTCGTCCAGAAGCTCTTCAGGTCCGCGGTGATCTGCACGGGGCGGGAGTTGGGGCCAAGAAGATGAAGCACGACCGGCACGCGTCCTCGCGCCAGGCGAGGAGTCTCGGTCCACCCGAACAGCTCTTGCAGCCGGACGGCGAGGACCGGCGGCCGGTCCGGCTCATAGAGCAGGCGGACGTGCCGGCCACTGGGAACCTGGAGCGATGGCGGGGCACTCTGAGCGAGCTCGCGCCTCTGGGCAGTGTTGTAAAGGCTTTCGAGATAGGAAACCTTGTCGGCCTGGCGAACCTCCTCTGCGCAGGTCCGGCCCTGACAGAGTTGTCCCACCAGAGCCGCGAAGTCACTCTCCCCGATCTCTGGCCAGTTGAGCTCGGGAACGGCCTGCTTCACGAACGCATGCCGCGCCAGCCAGGTCGCGGCGGCCGGATCGTCCCGGAAAAGCGCGCCGGCCCGATCCCGCAGCGCGGTCGCCAAGGCGGCGGAGGCCTCGGCCGGATCCACCGCCTGACCGGCATCTTCGCGGACCAGCAGATCCTGGTACCAGAGCCTGGTCACGCCGACGACGCGCTCGCGAGCCGGGTCAAAATACGTCTTCCGCTCGCGACGCAGCAACTGGGGCACCAGCTCTTCCAGCCACGGAAACTCGACAATGCTGGCCAGGCTGACCTGGAGCTCGAGCGTCCCTTGCCGGCGCTCTTCCCGCGGATCGAGCGCGAGGAACAGCTCGCTGTCGCGGACGATGGAACCGCGGCCCAGCCGGACTCCGCGGCCGCCAACCATCACCCCGGTCTCCTCCGAGCCCCGACGCCGCACAACCCGGTCGGGATAGGCCAGGATCAGCCACTTGAGCAGCGATTCGTCGTCCACCGCTCGCGGGAAATGGCCGGCATTGCTTGCGGACCTCGAGGCCAGCCGGACCAGGTCATCGCGGACCCGCGCCACCTGGCGGGCCGCGGCCGGATCGATCCCGCGAGCCCGCAAGCTCGGTGAGAACCGGGCCGACTCGGCCTCGGCAAGCCAGTCGAGTCGCGAAAAGAGGTCGGAAAGGCCGCGCCCGGAGGTCGGCCGGCGACTGGCCGCGGCCGGTCCGCCGCCGCCGTCCCGTACCGCCATGTCCTTCTCCGCAAGCACGGCCGCGAGAGCTGCGCCCTGGAGAACCAACCCCTCGCGGCCCGAGGCAATGAGCAGGCGGGCCAGCCGCGGATGAACCGGCAATTCGAGCATCTGCCGCCCCAGCGGCGTGATTCGACTGTGGACGGAGTCGAGAGCCCCCAGGCTCGCCAAGAGCCGCCGGGCCGCGTCCAGCCGTTCGGGCGCAGGGCTGTCATACCAGGCGAACTTGGCGGCATCCCGAACCCCCCAGGAATGAAGCGCCAGAACGGCCGCGCACAGGTCGACGCGGTGCACCTCGGCAATCTCGAACGGTGCCAGCATCCGTTGCTCGCGCTCGGACCATAACCGCAGGCACCGCCCGGGGCCGGTCCGCCCGGCGCGGCCCGCCCGCTGGGTCGCAGACGCCTGGCTGATCCGGGCCAGGTCGAGGCGATCGAAACCGCGCTGGGGGTCGTGATGGGCGATCCGGGCGAGGCCGCTGTCGATCACGGTCGTGACGCCATCGATGGTCAGCGAGGTCTCAGCGATATTTGTCGCCAGGATGATCTTCGTCTGCGGACCGGGTCGCATCGCCCGGTCCTGATCTTCGGCCGGCAGCGAGCCGTGCAACGGCAGCACGACAGCCCCGTATGCCGCGGCCAGGGGCTCGATCGCCTTCCGGACCCGGCGAATCTCGGCCATCCCCGGCAGGAACACGAGGACATGGCCGGCCGCGGACCGATTCGCGAGAACCTCCCGGACCAGCGGTTCGATTGCCTCGGGACTGGCCGGACGGACCGACGGGTGATAGGACAGATCGACCGGGAAAGTTCGCCCCTCGACCCGCACCACCGGACAATCGTCAAGGAAATGCGCGACCGGCTCGGCATCGACGGTTGCCGACATCACGACGATGATGAGGTCGGGGCGAACATCCCGCCGGATTTCTCGCAAGAGTGCCAGGGCCAGGTCGGAGTGCAAGCTGCGTTCATGGAACTCGTCGAGCACCACGGCGCCGATGGTCTCGAGGAAGGGATCGGCCAGCAACTGCCGGTTGAGAATGCCCTCGGTCTGGATCCGCAGCCTGGTCAGCGCCGAAATCCGGCGCTCGAACCGGATCTGGTAGCCGACCTCGCCGCCCAGGGACCAGTTCTGCTCGTCGGCGATGCGGGCCGCCGTGGCCCGCGCCGCGACCCGCCGCGGCTGGAGCACGATCACCCCCGGGTGCTCGTGCGAGAGCAGGCCCGACCGCACCAGCGCCGGTGGAACGCGTGTCGTCTTACCCGCTCCCGGCGGCGCCACCAGCACCAGTCCCCGGTGCTCATGGAGGCTGGCGAGAATCTCGGGCAGGCTCTGATCAATCGGCAGCGAGGTCAGCAAGAGGTCTCTGCCTGCGCACGGCTGTTTCATTTTCCCAGCGAGGGCGAGGCCCTGGGCCGCCCTGTGGGAGGTGGGAAGAGTTTCCCAGTTGCACCGCACCGACCAGCTCAGCGCCGCGGTGCACGATCGTTGCAATAAAAGAAGCGGGGAGGGCCAGGCACCCAACTTGGAAATCATGGAAAATCTGGGAAACCTGATTCTCCTTGCAGCTTTCCTGCCTCGCCTAGAATAATTGCACGGCCAGTTCTCTGCCAGTTCTCCTTAGCTTGGAGCGTGATCCCCAGGTCACCGCGATGGGACAATCAGATCCCCCGCCTCGTACCCCACACGGGCAATCGAGTGTCCGTCGTCAGATGTTTGGTGTCGACCCGCCGGGGCTCGGAAGGGAAGAGCTGGGGATGATCGCTCGTTTCTGGCCTGGGGCCTGCGCCTAGCGCGGTTTGCTCGCGCGTTGCATACAGCGATCAAGAAAGGCCGAGGCGATCCTACCTTCTCCCCGCGGGAGAAGGTGCCCCGCAGGGGCGGATGAGGGATGAGATGCTAGCCTTGGCCCGCAAATTCCCCTCATCCGGCCGTTCCGGCCACCTTCTCCCCGCGGGAATGAGGAAGGAATCATAGCCGTAGTCAGTCGCTTGAGCCGTGTACGCTGAAAGGTGTGCGCACGGTTCTGAGGGGGCGGGAGTGACAGCAACGCCCTCCCGCTACCCGACCTCAGGCGGGGACGTCGGTGCCGAGGACGGTCCTGAGCTTCTGGATCACCCGGGTCTTCTCATTGCTGACGGTCTTCGGGGCGACGCCCCACTGCGAGGCGATCCTGGCGGGCGTCTCCCCGTTCAGGGTGGCGTTGATCAAGGCGGCCTCGCGGGGGTTGAGCGACTGCGCAATCGCCTCGCGGAGTGCCCCGCGCTGTTGCAACTGGATGTCGCCTTCCTGGGGTGAGGCGACCACGCCAAGCGTGTCGAGCGGCTGAAAATTGCGCTCGCGCTGGGCTCGTTTCTTGACGGTATCGACCGCGCGGAAGAAGTCGGGACCTTCCGCGGTCTCACGACTCAGGACGTCGCGGATGCCCGCGTGGCCGATCTCGGCCATCAGGGAGTCGAATTGCGGGCGGCCGAGGTTCTGGAGCAGCGTCACGTAGACCGCCTGCGAGCAGTCGTCGTGCATCTGGGCCGGGACCCCCGCGCGGTACCAGGCCCGACTGAGGTAGCGGTTCAGTTGCGCGATCCCGGACGAGATCGCTTCGGAATCGGCCCCGTTGCTCGGCTGGCCCAGCAGTTCGGCCCGCCGCGTCTGGTCGAGGGCCGTATCCCACGCGGTGCCCGAGAGCGGGGAGGGCACGGGGGCATCGAGCAGGCTCGTCCGCGTGAGCAGATCGTGCGGGACGACAATGCCGGGAAGCGTTTGCGCGGCGCTGCTCAACAGGCGGAGCGCTTCGAGCGGCTCGACTGCCGGGCGATACGACCGCCGCTTCTTCCCTCCCCCCTTGTCGCTCGCCACGCTCAATTCCTCCCGGGCCCCTTGGCGCATCGCCCCCCGCGGAGCGAGGCCGTTGCTCGCACGCTCGCCTACTCTGCTGAGCGAGAGCCGCGGGTGGGAGGGGCCAAAAGGAGTGGCCAGAATGGCACAACGGGGGGTCGCAATTATGATCGGCGCGGCGCGCGGTCCACAGGGACGTGCAGGATCGAGAAGCCCCGGTAGACCCCCAACCGTTCGGCGAATCGAGGTGAGGCTCATGTCGGGGATCTGGTGGTCACTGGTCGAGAGCTACTGCTGACTGGACGCCGCTCGGAATCATTGTCAAGCGCGGCCCCGACTGGTCGAGCTTCCCGAGAATGGGCTTACACCCCCGGCAATCGGCCGCCCAGCGCCTCGTGCAGCGCCAGCCGTGCCGCCTGCCAGCGCCGCTTGATGGTCCGCTCCGAGACGCCCAGGACCGCGGCGGCCTCGGCCTGCGGCAGCCCTTGGTAGAACAACAGATCGAAGACCTCGCGCTCCTCCTCCGGCAAGGCCTCCACCTGGTCATGAAAGCCGGTCCACTCGGCCAAGCGACCGGGGTCGTGGGTTGTGTCGGCGACCTCCACGTCGGGCGCCGGCATCTCATCCCCGGAGCCGGCCCAGCTCGTGTAGTTGGCCCCCAAGCCCATCGGCCCCGAATAGCGCCGAGCCAGGTCGATCAGCTCGCGCCGGATCAGCGCGGCGGCCAGGCGGAAGAAATCGCGGACCGACGGCGGCTTCACCGCCTCCAGGGCCCGACAGAGGCGCAGCGTCGCATTCTGCAAGATATCGTCGGTCTCCTCCCCGCGGTGCACTCCGGGATAGTCCTTCAGCATCTTGTGCGTGAGCCGGGTCAGCCGCTCGGCGGCGCAGGCGAGCAGTGCCTCGCGGGCCGATGCATCGCCGGCCCCCAAGCCATCAATCCAGCGCTGGATCTGTGCGGTCTGGTCGCCGCTCATGCCCACCCTTCCCCGATCCCTACCCGCAATGGAATCCTCCCGAGACGAGCATTGCATCGAACTGACTCAGATTCATTGTACCAATTGATCGGTCCATGCGCGGAATCCTTTGTCCGGCTGCCGGCCCATTCCTTGTCGCCCCCGGCGTGGGCCGAAGCCCGTCGCACAGCCCGCTCCTCCCGGCCCGCGCCGACCGGGAGTCTGGGCGGTCCCGTCCTGCCCGGGTCGTCACCCGGCAACGAAACGACACGACGGCGCGGCCCTCCCCGCGCCATTCCGACCGCCGTCCCTGGCCCTTCCCGCCCGCGGCGCTCGCTGAGTGGGGTAGGACGAGTGGGGCTGATCTCCAGAGATCCGACAGAGGCATAGCCGTGTCCTGGCTCGCCCCCACAGAGGTGCCGCGCAGCGGCATGATCGGCTGACACCGATTTCCGACACCGATTTCTTCCCACACCTTAGTCTGAAGGGGTGCACCATGATTGCGACCACGGTTCAGAACAGAAGCCGCCGGAGCCTGGAGCAGGAAGGGGCCAAGCCCCGGCTGAGGGCGCGGCCGGCGCGGAAGCCCCGCCGAGGCTGGCGGCCACAGGCAGAATTCCTGGAGGGACGCGAGTTGCTCAACTCCGTCGTGTCGGTAGCAACCGAGATGGCCCAGGCCTCGGAGATCGGGCCGTCGCCGGCGATCTTCAGCTTCACCCGCACGGGCGACCTATCGTCCCCCCTGCAAGCCAACTTCTCTCTGGGGGGCACGGCTACGCCCGGCGTCGATTACCAGGTCATGGATAAGACCGCCGTCTTTGATGCGGGCTCAAGCACGGCATACGCTACAGTCATGCCGATCAATGTGAGCGGGCAACAAGCGAACAAGACACTCACTATGACCCTCGTTTCCGGCGCGGGCTACACCGTGGGCACGGCCGCCAGTGCCACAGCGACAATAGCCGACTCATACGTCGCGGGTCTCCCGGGAGTGTTCAATTTACCGAACCCGAACCTCCCAGCCGGTTTTGCGCCGTCCCCCTCCCTCCCCGTCACAATGACCTACTTCCAAGCAACGACCAAAGGAGGCAATCTTCAGGTCTTATTCAGTCTTGTGGCTACCGGCCTTGAGCCGGCTAATGTCGAAATCTACCTCGACACCGATCAGAATCCACTCACGGGTGATCAGCGAATACACCACGTTGGGGGCCAGGAATATCGCGTCAACGTTCCCCTCATCGGAGGGGTCAACGGCGATTATTACCTTGACCCACTACCTTCTACCCCAGGTCAGACCCAGTTAACTTTACCACCTTCAAACCCCTATCTGGGACTGGGGCCGGACCAGCCAGTCGCGGAAGGTGCGGTCACTTACCTGGGCAGCATCCAAAACTTGGGCGACTTCTACGACTTCAGCCTCCCACTCGCAGACCTTGTCTCGAAGACTGGCAACCCTCCGCCAGCGGCACTAGACGTGTTCGCATTCACGTACGGCGCCTCGGATGGGAGTCAAGCCCAGGCCGAAGGGGACCGCGTCCCCAAGTTCGGCGCGATTGACACGAGCACAGGGAATGTCGTTGTGCGAGATCCGGTTCGTACGAGGATTAACACGGTCACCAACGTTGGACAGGCCAGTGCGGGCAGCCCCTACTACATCACAGGGGCCTCTTTTGCATCGATTGCGGATCAGTTCTTCACTAGCCTGTATTTTTCCCAGCCGATCGGTTCGGCCGGCACCCTCGTGGGGCAATTGGATCTCGACTCCGACCGAAGCCTTGACACCGGGGATATCCCGATGAGAGGGGCGATTCAGGATGGGACCGGTGTCCCCAGCTTTGGTGGAGACACGTCGCTGTGGTTTCGACTTGGGGGCATCGAGGGCGCGTTGATCCATCTCGAACACGATCAATCCTATGATCCTTTCGATGATCCCGACGCGGTTTTCGGCGGCCAAGACAACGACGGCCGTTGGGTGGTCTCGGGAAGCACCCTCACATTGGTCAGTTCCATCAGCACATTCGACCCCTTCCAGATCACCTTCAAAGACCCCCTCACGGAGGCGTCGACACGGTTCTCCACGTATCCCAATCAAGGAGATATGTATGCACGATGTACGCTTACAGATGAACTTGGCACTGTAACTTACGACTCTCTGCCCAGGGGTCTCGGCTCGGGAGTGGTCGATACGGCCACCGGCCAGGTGGTCGCGCCGCTCACGTTGGACCAGAATCAAAATCGATGGGTGGCGCCGCCAAGCCCCGTGGGGATCTTGGCAGCGCCGGACTTCATCGAGGTCGATGCCGAAGTGGTCGGAGGAAATCTTGTGGTGAAGGGGGTGCTGGAACAGCTCCCCTCAAGGGACATAGGCACCGAGTACGCGATCTACCTCGACACCTCTCCTAGTGGGGGGTTCGTGCCGGATTACGAGGTGACAATCACGACCGATGAGGGGTATACCGGGTTCATTCGCTCGGCTACCCTCATAAGTCCAGACGGAAGCGCATCCGGTCACGACACCTGGGTCAATGTCGATGCACACGATGTTGATGACTTTGACTCGTCTGGGCAACCGGTGCACGGCAGCTTCACGGTCACGATCCCGCTGAATGAGCTGAAAAACGTGGGGCCGAAACTTGACCTGTACGTCGCATCGCTCGACACGGTAGCGGATCCCGGTTTTGTATACGATGTTGCGCCCCACGATAAGAACGGGAACATCTCCCCCCCGCTCGAGGTCGATACCGGCAACGAGCCAACGGTGGTCACGCCGGCCAGCGCCACGCCCAGCCCGGTGACCGGCACCACGACCACGCTGTCGGTGCTGGGCGACGACGACGGCGGGGAGGCGAACCTGACGTACACCTGGGCCGCCACCACGTCGCCCAGCGGTGCCGCGGCGCCGACGTTCTCGGCCAACGGCACCAATGCCGCCAAGCAGACCGTGGCCACCTTCAGCAAGGCGGGGACCTACGGGTTCACCGTGACCATCGCCGATGCCGCTGGGTTGACGACCACCAGCAGTGTGAACGTGGTGGTGAACCAGTCGCTGACCAGCATCGCCGTCAGCCCCGCGTCGGCCACCGTCAAGACCGGCGGTACCCAGCAATTTGCGGCCACCGCCAAGGACCAGTTCGGCAACGTGCTGGCCACCCAGCCGAGTTTCACCTGGACGACCACCGTGGGCACCATCTCCGCCGGCGGTCTGCTCACAGCCCCAAGCACCTCGGCCAAGGGTACAGTGACGGCTGCCAGCGGGGCATTCTCTGCCAAGGCCTCGGTCACCGTGAATCCGGCCCCGACAGTGGCCACGCCGGCCAGCGCCACGCCCAGCCCGGTGACCGGCATCATGACCACGCTCTCGGTCCTGGGCGCCGATGCCGGCGGCGAGGCCACCCTGAAATACACCTGGGTCGCCACCACCCTCCCCAGGGTTGCTGCGGCACCGACCTTCTCGGCCAACGGCACCAACGCCGCCAAGAAAACCATGGCCACCTTCAGCATGGCGGGGATTTATGGGTTCACGGTCACCATCGCCGATGCCGCCGGGCTGACGACCACCAGCAGTGTGCAGGTGACAGTCAATCAGACCCTGACCAGCATCACCGTCAGCCCCGCATCGGTCACCGTCAAGACCGGCGGTACCCAGCAGTTTGCGGCCACCGCCAAGGACCAGTTCGGCAACGCGCTGACCACCCAGCCGAGTTTCAAGTGGGCCGCCACCGCCGGCACGATCACTACCGGTGGTCTGTTCACCGCCCCGACAACGACCGGCGGAATCACCGTCACGGCCACGAGCGGCTCGTTCAAGGGCAGCGCCACTGTGAATGTCACAACGCCACTCACTCCCCCTGCCGCTCCGTCGTTCACGGCCACGGCGGTTTCAGCGACGCAGATCAACCTGGCCTGGACCCCGGTGGCCGGCGCGACCGGCTACCTGGTCGATCAATGGATCAACGGCGCCTGGGCGCAAGTAGGCAGCCTGAGCAGCGGCAGCACCAGCTACACGGTCACGGGCTTGAGCCCCAACACCACCTACTACTTCGATGTGGCCGCTTACAACGCGGCAGGCACGACCTGGGCGAATTCCCAGAGCGCAACCACATTCCAAAACACCGGGGTGGTCCCGGCCCCGAACGCGGTTACAAGCCCGAACTGGTCAGGCTACGTGGCTGAAACCAACCTTTCTCAGCCGCAGCCGAATTCGGTGACAGAGGTCAGCGGCTCGTGGGTCGTTCCGACGGTGACCGGCCCATCGACCGGTTCGACCTACTCAGCCGTCTGGGTGGGCATCGACGGCGCTGACAATTCTACTGTGGAGCAAGACGGCACCTCAGAAGATGTCATTAACGGTCAACCCGTCTATCAGGCATGGTGGGAGATGTGGTCGAGCGGAGATCAGCAGCCAGGGCAGGTCATCTCCAGCATGACAGTCGAGCCGGGCGATTCGATCACCGCCTCGGTCCAATACATCACCTCGGGCGCCCACGCGGGTCAATTCTACCTGTCGATCGTCGACAACAGCCGGCCGAACGATTCTTTCAGCATCTATGCAAGCTCTTCTCAGTACCAGAGTCCTCTGGCCCAACGGAGCAGTGCCGAGTGGATCGTCGAAGCCCCGGAGGTGGGAGGCAACATTGCGGAAGTGGCGAACTTCGGCAGCGTCACGTTCACCAACGCTTCCGCAGTGATCAACGGAGTCTCAGGCCCGATCAACGCTTCTTCCTGGCAGTCGCAAGCGTGGAACATCGTCTCGAATGGCGTCACTTACGATACGACCTCGGTTCTGACCAATTCCGGGACGAGCTTTGTGGTGACCTACAACCCGTCTGCTGGAGCCGCTGTGCGAGCGGGCACGAACGCCGCGGCCGGGACAGCATCCGCCGCCGCCGTTGGAACAGCCCTTCGGTCGGGTAAGACGATCGCCGGTCCCGTCATCCGCGGGTCTGCATGGGCCGGAGCCTCAGTCGTTTCGGGCTTTCGTACGCCGGTCCGTCAGCACAAGCGTCCTACGCAAGGGTTCGTGATCGACCCGCTCTGGAATTGAGAAGGCGACGAGCGAGAAGGGGCGGAAGACGTTCGGTTACTTTGCGGTTCATGACACGATTGTTGGCCTACCCCGAGTATGGCAACGATTCGAACAATAAGCGGTGTCAGTTGTTTTCTCGCCGAAAACAACACTGACACCGCTTATTCACCGTTCTGCGGAAGATTTTGGTCGCTCCGCCTATGAATGGGCTGGAAAATCAGGACTTTCTCCGCGTGGCCATTGTCGGTTCAGGAGATCGAGTACTCGTTGACCAAAGCAGCGAGAGACTGCCGGTGTGCCACCAGAGGCAGTCAGAACCGACACCAAACGAAGGTCTCCGCCACGGGTCTGATCCCAAAAAGCGGTGACATAGCCAGGAAACAACGGTATCAGTTCATTTTTTCATGGGAGAAACGAACCGACACAAATTCTGCTGCGGTTCTTCTTCGAGGGCTCGGTCGGCCGGTGTCCGGTTATAACGAAGTAAGTGGACTTCACGGGACTATGACAGTCCCGACGGTCGATCGTCCTTTCAATTTTTCCGCAGCAGGATTTCCAGGAAGGATCGACCAATGTCCGACGACAACCTCCAGAATTATGATGCCGCGAGTGCGGCTCTCTTGAGCCGGGTGAAAAACCGGTGTCGGGCCACTCTTTCAAAGGAAAAAAGAACCGCCACCAATTCTGCTGTGACCATGACCGTCATGCAAATCCGCTGCGATCGATGCGGCGAGATCATCGAGACCGGCCGCCACAAGCTCACCCTGCAATGCGAACCGCGCCCGGCGAGCTCGTGGCGGGACTCCGCGACGAGCGATCCCGCAATCGACCTCTGCAAACCATGCTTCGACGACCTGCACCAGTGGTTTGAAGAAAGCTGATCTACGACGACTCATCGTCTGCGGCCGCCGGAGGGGGTCGATTGATCGCTCGGCCGTGGCCGTGCAGAGCGCCCAAGCCCAGAAGTAGGGGCGAAAAACCAGTGTCAGGCCGATTTTTCAAAGGAAAAACGAAATGACACCAATTCTGCTCAAGCCGCCGTGACAAGTCGAAACCCGCCGTACAAATCCTGATGAGCGGAGGAAGGGGCACCGAGGTCTGCCTCGTCTTACCCTGCGGAGGAGGGCGCTCGGACTTCCCGGATTACTAATAATATTTATAACTTATAAGCTGTAAGATTATGGAATAATGGAAATCCGGCAGGCCGTCATGTATCATTACCTATGAGAAGGCCCTTGCGGACTGGTAGCGAGGCGGTCCGCGGGCTCGGCATCTCGGAGCGGACCATCAAGCGGCGCTGGCAATCGGCCAAGCCGGCGACATACAATGGCGATGAGAGACCGATTGCGTGGGACCTGATCGGCCTACGGGGCCGAGAAAGGCGGGCGACGATGACAGTCGAATCCGAGGAAGCAGGCCTGACCGACCTCCTGATCCGCTGGGAGGAGCTGAGGGAGCGGGGCGAGTCGATCCCGGTCGAGGAGTTGTGTGCCGGGCACTCGGAGTTGGTCGACGCGCTCCGGCACCGGATCGATGCCTTGAAGGCGATGGCCACCCTGATCGGCTCCACCGTGCCCCGGCCCGATGCCGACGGCGGCGCCGCCCCGGTCCCGCCGCCCCCGAGGCAATCGGCCACCTGTGTCGCGGAGTACCGCGAATTTCGCTTCCATGCCGAGGGGGGACTGGGCGAGGTCTTCGTGGCCCATGGCGAGGACTTGAACCGCGACGTGGCGATGAAGTTCATCAAGGCGCAGCGGGTCCACGACCCGGACTGCCAGCGGCGGTTCTTCCAGGAGGCCGAGATCACGGGGCGGCTCGAACACCCGGGGATCGTCCCCGTCTACAGTCTGGGTCACGACGGCGACGGCTCCCCCTGCTACGCGATGCGGTTCATCCGCGGCCGGACCCTGGAGGACGCGATCCAGGAGTTTCACGGGGCCGGGGGGCCCGGCCCCGCCGGGCGCCCGCACCAGCTCCGCGGCCTGATCAAGCGGCTCGTCGCCGTCTGCAACACGATCGCCTACGCGCACAGCCGGGGGGTGCTGCACCGCGACCTCAAGCCCAAGAACATCATGCTGGACAAGTACGACGAGACGCTGGTCGTCGACTGGGGCCTGGCGCGGCCGTTCGGCCGGAGCGAGGCGGACCGCGCCCTCGGCGAGCAGACGCTCACCCCCAGTTCCGGTAACAGCGGCTCGGGCTCGCCCACGGCGGGCGTCGTGGGCACGCCGGCCTACATGAGCCCGGAGCAGGCGGACGGGCGCTGGGACCTGGTCGGGCCGCCCAGCGACGTGTACAGCCTGGGCGCGACCCTGTACGTGCTGTTGACGGGCCGGGCCCCCTTCGAGGGCCGCCACCTCGGCGAGGTGCTCGACCGCGTCCGCCGCGGTGAGTTCCCGCCCCCCCGCCAGGTCCGGCCGCGGGTCCCCGGTCCCCTGGACGCCGTCTGCCGGAAGTCGATGGCGCTCAAGATCGAGGACCGCTACCCGACCGCCCTGGCCCTGGCCGAGGACCTGGAGCGCTGGCTGGCCGACGAGCCGGTGACGGCGTACCGCGACCCGCTGGCCGTCCGGCTGGCCCGCTGGGGGCGCCGCCACAGGACCGCGGCCGTCAGCGCGACCGCGCTGCTCGTGATGGCCGCGGCCGCCATGACCGTCACCACCGTGCTGGTCGAGCGCCAGAAGCGCGAGGTCGTGCGCCAGAAGACGCTGGCGGAGGTGAATTACCGGTACGCGCGCGACGCGGTCGACCAGATGCTCACGAAGGTCGGCGAGGTCGATCTGGCGGACGTCCCGCAGATGGAGCCGGTGCGGCGGAAGCTGCTCGAGGAGGCGCGGCGGTTCTACCTGGCCTTCCTGGGGCAGAGGGGCGACGACCCGGCGACCCGCCTGGAAGCGGGGCGGGCGCACCGCCGCCTGGGAGACATCCAGGAGATGCTGGGCGACCACGTCGGGGCGGAGCAGTCGTACCGTCAGGCGCTCGGGCTGCACCGGCCGCTGGGGGAGGAATCGCCCGCCGAGCCCGCCTTTCGCCAGGACCTGGCGAGCGACCTCTCCCGGATCGGGGTGGTGCTGAAGAAGGCGAACCGCTTCCAGGAGGCCGAGCGCGCCCTCCGCGCCGCCCTCGACCTCCGCGTGCAACTGGCGGCCGAGGCGCCCGACGGCCTCGACCGCCGTCAGGCCCTCGCCGACGCACTCTACCAGTGGGGCGCCTTGATGGCGCGCCTGCCCGGCAAGCGCCGCGAGGACGAGCAGGCGTACCGCGAGGCCCTCGCGCTCCAGCAGCAGCTCGTCGAAGACTCGCGGGCCAGCCCCGAGTTCCTGCGCGAGAAGGCCCGGTATCTCAATAACCTGGGCATGCTGCTCGAGGGCGACGGCCGGCTCGACCAGGCCGAGGACGCCTATCGGGAGGCCCTGGAGATCCAGGAGGCGCTGCTGGAGCGAGAGCCGACCGTCCCGGGCCACCGCTGGCACCTGGCGCGGACCTCGAACAACCTGGGGGTCCTGCTCCTGGCCGAAGGCCGGCTCCCGGACGCCGAAGCCGCCGCCCGCAAAGCCCTGAAACTGCAAGAGGCGCTGGCGGCCGAGTTCCCCGACGTCCCCGCCTACGCCCAGGAACTGGTCGCGGCCCAGGACAACCTGGGCCTGATCCTCCAGGCCCGGGCGCCCGGGGAGGCAGAGCGAGAGTACCGGAAGGCCTTGAAGCGCCTGGAGTCCCTGGCGGCGCGATGGACCAACATGCCCGACATCCCGTACCAGATGGCGATCACGAACCTTAACCTGGCCTTCCTCCTGGAGCCGAGCGACCCGGCGGAGGCGGAGCGGACCTACCACCAGGCCCTTGAGATCCAGGACCGGCTCGTGGCCCGCTTCCCGGACGTCCCCGAATACGAGTGCGCCCTGGGGCGCACGCTCCACGACCTGTCTTTCCTGTTGTGCTCCCGCACCGATTTCCGGGGCGCGCGCCGGCTCCTCGATCAGGCCATCCGCCACCTGCGCGCCGCGCTCGAGGCGAACCCCCGAAATGCCGCCTACCACGAATACCTCGGTGACAGCCTCGGGCTCTTCGCCAAGACCTTGGTTCAACTGGGGGAACACGGAGAGGCAGCCGAAGCCGCGGAGCAGGTGCCCGGCGTTCGGCCCGAGGCGCTGGAGCAACACCTCCGCGCCGCCGCGCTGCTGACGAAGTGCGTCGGTCTCGCCTCGGCCGACCGCCACTTGGCCGACGCCAAACGGCGCGACCTCGAAAAGAAGTACGCCTATCGGGCCGTGAAGATCCTGCGGAGCGCCGTCCAACAAGGGCTGCTCAAGGACGTCAGGGGACTCGACCAGGAGGACTTCGACCCGCTCCGCGAGCGCGACGATTTCAAGGCACTCCGAGAGACGCTGGAGACCCGCGCGAAGGTCGGCGTCGGGTGAATCGATCGCACTTTCCGGGGGGCTTGGGCCTTGCTTAACGTCAAAGCCATCGGAACGATCAACGAAACTCGCGATTACTTGAAACTCTAGAATGGTTGGGTAAACTAGAGAATCCAGGTAGATTGTCCACGGGCAATTATCAAGCACCTTGGAGACGCGTCGATGATGACCAAGTTCTTCGGCCCGCCCCAGCGCGGTGGACGGTGCCGTCGCAAGCCGGTCCAGTTCTGCTTCGAGGCGATGGAGAGTCGGTTGCTGCTGGCGACGCCCTTCCTTGTGACCACCACGGTCGACAACGGCAACAATCTCACATCAACGCCGGGATCGCTGCGGCAGGCTATCCTTAACGCCAATAACGCCACGGAACCTGCCACGATCGATTTTCAGATCGGTTCAGGCGGCTTTCAGACGATTTCCCCACCTTTGCCCCTGCCGACGATCACGAACCAGGTGACCATCGGCGGCACTTCCCAGCCGGGCTATAAGGGCCTCCCGCTCATTAAAATCGATGGGTTCCTCGCGGGACCGAACGCCAATGGGCTGACGATTTCCGCGGGCAGCAGCACGGTCCAAGGGCTGGATATCGTGCGATTTAGTGGCAATGGGATTGACTTGAACTCCAACGGTGGCGACGTCATCGACAGTAGCATCATTGGCACCGATATCAACGGTACCGCTGGCTTGGGCAACGCCGGCGGCGGCGTGCTGATCGATAACGTCCCCGATAACGTGATCGGTACGTCGCTGGCCACAGGCAACGTTCTTTCGGGCAACTTGGGCGCCGGCCTCATCATCTCCGGGAGCGGCGCGACAGGGAATCTGGTGCTGGGCAACTATATCGGCACCGACTACTCCGGCACCACGGCGGTCGGGAACCAAGACGGCGTCGATATCGTCGGCGCACCGGACAACGAGATCGTGGCCAATTTGATCTCGGGCAACAACGGCGCCGGCCTCGTCATCTCGGGGAGCGGTGCAACGGGCACCCTGGTGCAAGGCAACTACATCGGAACCGACCTGTCCGGAACCATTGGCATTGGCAACCTAGGAGAGGGCGTCGGCATTCTGGACGCTTCGAACAATACGATCGGTGGGACGACCGACGCGGAGCGAAACGTCATCTCATATAACGGCTCTGGCGCCGTCTTGTCCTCTGACGGCGTCTTGATCTTGAACGCCTCGGCCAACCTGGTTGAGGGCAACCTCATTGGCACCGATCTCACCGGCGTTGAACAGCTTGACAACGTGGCTAACGGCGTCAACATTGTGGGCTCTTCCGCCAACACGATCGGTGGGACGACCAGCGGGGCTCGAAACATCATCTCAGGTAACGGCTCTAATGGCATCTCGATCGTGAACGCCTCGTATAATCTTGTCCAGGGCAACTATATCGGCATCGACAGCTCTGGCAGCGATTCACTGCGAAACATAAACGATGGCATCAGTCTCCAAGAGTCTTCCTCCAACACGATTGGCGGGACGACCGAAGCCGCTCGAAACGTCATCGCTAGCGGCTCCGATGGCATCTTCATCCAGAGTGCCTCGAAAAACCTTGTAGAGGGCAACTACATCGGCACCGATTTCACCGGCACCAAACCGCTTTCCAACCAGAGCAACGGCGTCGACATCGACTTGTTTTCGTCGGCCAACACGATCGGCGGGACGACCTCGGGCTCGGGGAACGTCATCGCCGGCAGCTACCTCGACGGCGTCAGGATTGCTAAAGGTTCGGCGGCAAATCTTCTACAGGGCAACTTCATAGGCACTAATTCTTCTGGTTCCCAGAGTCTTTACAATTCCGGCGACGGTGTGAACATCAACGACGCGACCGAGAATACTATCGGGGGAACAGTGGAATCGGCGCGCAACGTCATCTCGGGCAATGTCGGCGACGGCGTGCGAATGAACTCTCTCTCCACCGGAAACCTGGTGCAAGGCAACTCCATTGGCACCAATGTTGACGGCACGCAACACCTAGCCAACCTGGGTAACGGCGTCGAGATCAATTTGTCGTCGGGCAACACAATCGGCGGGACAACATTTGGGGCAGGAAACATCATCTCGAGCAACGGCGGCGACGGTGTGATAATCAGCCGAACTACCTTACAAGGCAACGCGGTGCAGGGCAATCTGATCCTTTCCAATTCCGGCGACGGTGTGAGCATTAACCTCGCGGTCAACAATACCGTCGGGGGGGCGGGGGAACCGGCTCGCAACATCATCTCGGGCAATGTCGGCGACGGTGTGCGAATCATCGATTCCTCCAGCGCGAATCTGGTGCAAGGCAACTTCATCGGCACCAATCTTGACGGCACTCAACGTTTTGGGAACCTGGGCAACGGCGTCGAAATCAATTCTTTTTCATCGGCCAACACGATCGGTGGGACGACCGAAGCAGCTCGAAACGTCATCTCGGGTAACGGCCTTGACGGGATCTTGATCCAGCTCAGCCCAGCAAATCCTGAACCGGGCAACTACGTACAGGGCAACTACATCGGAACCGACCAGTCCGGAACCAACTCCCTGGGTAACCTCCATAACGGCGTTTCCATCTTGGATGCGCCAAACAATCTCATCGGGGGAATTCTCACCGGGGCGGGCAACGTGATCTCGGGCAATGGCCAAGACGGTATCTTGATTGTCACCATAAATGTCTCCTCAGGCTCGACCGGCGATCTGGTACAAGGCAATTTCATCGGCACGGACGCCACGGGCGCCAATCCTCTCGGCAATCAGGACAACGGCGTCGCGCTGACCGGCGCAGCGGGAATCACCATTGGCGGCACGACGGCCCGAGCCCGCAACATCATCTCCAGCAACATTCTGAACGGCATCGCAATCAGTGATATTTTGCCGGCGCAGGATGGGAAACCGCAGGTCATCATCGTGGGCAACTTCATCGGTACCGACGCCACGGGCACCCGGAATCTGGGTAATGCCGCCGATGGAGTCCTCCTCGACACCGCGGCTAGCAACTTGATCGGCGGCACCACGCCCGAGGCCCGCAACATCCTCTCGGGCAACAGTGTGGCCGGCGTCGAGATCCGCGGCGGTGGCTCGAGCCTCAATCTGGTGCAGGGCAACTATATCGGCACCGACACGTCCGGCGAGGCCTCCCTGGCCAACCTCGTCGGTGTGTTCATCAACGGCGCCAAGAACAATACGATCGGCGGAACGGACCCTGGCGCGGGCAACCTGATCTCGGGTAACAGCAATCCGCAGGGCAGCGGCGTCGGCGTTCAAATCCTTGGCTTCGGCGCGACGGGCAACTTGGTGGAGGGCAACTACATCGGAACCGACCTGTCCGGCGACTTCCCGCTGGGGAACGACACAGGGGTTTTCATCAACGGTGCGGCGGCCAACACGATCGGCGGGACCGTCCAGGGCGCCCGCAACGTGATCGCGGGCTACACGACGGCGTCCGCCCAGGGCGGGGTTCCAAGCGGGGTCGGTGTCGACATCGCCAACGCCGGCGCGTCGGACAATCTCGTCGAGGGCAACCTCATCGGCACCGACGCAACTGGTGAGCGGGCGCTGGTGCCGTCGCAGCAGCCTGCGTCCGGCGTCGGCGTGCTGATCAACAATACGTCCGGCAGCAACACAATCGGGGGGGTGACCGCGGCGGCGCGGAACGTGATCTCAGGGTTCGTCATCGCGATCGAGATCTATGCCCCCCAGTCGCCATCTAACCCGGAGCCGGGCAACACTGTCGAGGGCAATTACATCGGTACGAACGCCCTTGGCGTGGTCGTCGCGGGCCTCGGCAATACCACAGGCATCTTCATCAACGGCGTCCCCTCGAACACGATCGGGGGGACGGCACGCGGGGCCGGCAACGTGATCTCGGGCAACACAACCGGCATCTACCTGCTGGGGCCCACAACGTCGGGTAACCTGGTCCAGGGCAACTACATCGGCCTCGACCCGACCGGTACGTCGGCCGAGCCCAACCACACCGGCATCTTCGTCAACGATGCCATGAACAACACGATCGGCGGGACCGCGCGCGGGGCCGGCAACGTGATCGCGGGGAACCTCCGCGTGGGTCAGGACGGGTCAACGGGCATCTTCTTCTACCAGGGAGCCGCGGGGAACCTGGTCCAGGGCAACCTCATCGGGACCAATGCCAGCGGCAAAACCGGCAAACGCCTGGGCCTGGGCGATTACGGCATCTTGCTCTACAACGCGCCCCGGAACACCTACCCCACGAGGGGCAAGGGGGCGAACAAGATCCGCGGCAGCGGGATCGCCGCCACCCGCGAGTTTTCGAGCGGCAAGCCCTTGGCGACGACATCGGGCACAACGTCCAAGGGCAAAGCGAAGTCGGTGCCGTCCGGTCCGCGCGCCCACGTTCGACGCCCCCGCTCGCGGAAGTAAAAGAACGCCGCCGCCTCAACCCGAGGTAATCGGCGGCGTGGCCTGAACTGCGCTACGGCCGAAGCGGAAATTGAACAAGAGAACCGCCTCGTAGTCGAACGGCCTGGGCCCCGTCACCGGGGTGACGAATCCGAAGGTCAAGAGCGAGTTGCGGTAGAACTCAACGTTCAGTCCGTAGGTCAGGTTCACGACGTCTGGGGTACCCGACAGCTCGTTCGGGTTGTCGAAGCCGCGGTGGTTCAACGGGCTGTTCACGTGGACCTCGAACGTAGGCGCCACCGCGGTGATGAATTGGTGTGGGTCGTTCGCGCGGTAGACGAAGTAACCCATGCCAATGTCATTGTACATCTCGGTGACCTGGTTCTGGTTCACCGGGAATTCGAAAGCCGAGAACCCCTGGATGTAGAAGTTCCCGCGGTTCCAGATGTATGCAACAAATGGTTGGATTTCGGTAGTGTTAATGTATTGGATATACTTGGCCCCAGCGAAGTTGCCTCCTCCGGTCGTGGGCGTGATCGCCAGGCCGACCGAGATCAGGCTGCCGGTCTGCTCATTCTGCCGGAGGATGAACTTACTGAAGATATTCATGTCGTCGAGGGCAGTGCTCGTGCCGCCGATCTGCTTGAAACGAGCGGGGACTCTGGTGTTCGCCGTGAGCTGGTCGAGCGGCAGACGAACGCCGATCGACGCATTGCCGTTGTCGAAGGTCTTCTCGAAACCGAAAATGTAGCGATAGACGAGGATGTCGCTCACGGGCGCGCCGAGCTTCAGGTTGAGCGCGCCGTTGACGTTCGAGAAGTAGTCGAACGTGAAGAAGACGCGGTCCTGGGGGCGAGGGGACTGGTTCTCCGAGACCTTCAAGCCACGGACCGAAGGGACTAGCGCCGATGCCCGCCTCGGGCTCGGGGGCGGCGGTGGGGGAGTCGGCGGGAACGGTCGGGGGATCGAGAGACCGGGTCCCAGGTCGCCGATCATCTGCGGAATGCCGCCACGGGCGAATCCCGAAAGCTCGGTCAGCGACGGCGCCGACGGGCCGAACATGTCGGCGGGGAGAGCCGGGTACGGGGCGGCGGCGTAAGGCGCCCCCCCCATCTCCGCCAAAGTGCCCGCGCCCGGGGTCACGGGTGCCGGCGGGGCGGGGGTGACCGCGCGCGGTGTGATCGGCGGGGCGGAAAGCGCGGGCGCCGCCCTTGGAGGCGCGGGCGGTCCCGGCGCTCCCGTGGGCGGTGCCAGCGGGACCGGACGCGGGGCCTCCCGCAGCGCCGGAGGGGCGGGGACCGTCGGTTGTGGGGACCGCGGGCGCATGGGAGCTTGCGCAGGCACCGCCGCCGTATCCCCACGGCTCACACCTTCGCCCGCACTCGATCCCGTCCCCGGCGCATCCTGCGCGGTGGACCAAGCCGGGCTCACGGCGAGAGCCATGACCACACCCAGGCCGCACAAAAAATTCCTCGATCCCATTCCCACCTCCGCGCTGCGCTGATCCGGACGTCAAGCCGCTGGCCTCCCGCCCGTCGAGAGCGCCTGGACCTTACGTCGTCCTTGGGGCCGCCTGCCCGGTTGACGCCCGACTTCACGTCCGCCGAGTGCAAAGCATTCCTGCCGTTAGAATCAATCCCAGCAATTTCATCGTCATGCGCCGCAAGGTTTCTCCAGTTTGGATACACAGCAACACTCATAATCGGCGGCGCTTCTTTGACCTCTCCCTCTCTGATACCGGCACACATCGATGCACATGCCCGGGGCTCTATCAGTGGCGAGATCGTGACGCCGACCAGGGGAAGGCCAGCGCCCCAGGACGCAGTCCTGGACCACAGCGGCCTTGCGCTCGCTCCCAGGTCCGATTTCTTTGTGGACCCCGCGCTTCACTGCCGGCTGGCCCGGCGCTTCGTGTTCCTTCGCGACCGCGGCGGTCTGGGAAGCCTATCGTGCCGAGCAGGTCTTCATGGCCCCCTGTCCCCTACCGACCCCGCCCTCCGCTGAGCTGGGTGGACACGGCGATCAATGAGAACCAAGGGCCGATTCGGGAGTGCACTCCAATGGACGCGACGAGAGCCAGACGGACCAAAGATCGAGCGCGGCAGACCTGGTACGCCCTTCACCGTCAGCGGCGTTTCGCACGATTCCTGGGGTTCGCGAAGCCGGGCGAAGCCACGGCCAGGATCAACCCGGGCCGTTGCTGATGCAGGACACGAAGCCGATGACGGACGATTCACGGGAAAATCGACCGGTCGAGCTCCTGTTGTGCTGGGAGGAGCTCCGGGAGCAGGGCCGGTGCGTCACCGCGGACTAATTGTGTGGTGATTGCCCGGAGCTGGCGGATGAGCTCAAGAAACAAATCGAGACCCTGCGCGCCATGGACTTCCTGCTCAAGCCCATGGCCGCCGTGCGTCGAGGGGGGGCTTCGAGCGCCAGCCCGCCGACCCCCGTCCCTTGACATGCGGCCGGTGCTCCAGACATAGGGCTGAATCACGATTTGTTATTGACGATGGCATTGGCACCAGCGCTATGGTACCATCTCAACTCAGGCAACAGACTGGGCACGAGGTTGATTCTTTCGAGGGGCGAGCGCCATGCCCGAGAGCGAGAATCAGACGACCTTGGTCCAAGGGTGGATCGACCGTCTCCGCGCCGGAGACCCTTCGGCGCGTGACGCCCTGCTCGCGTGCGCGATCGACCGCCTCGAGCGCCTCACCCGCAAAATGCTCAAGGGCTTCCCCGGCGTCCACCGCTGGGAGCAGACCGACGACGTCCTCCAGAACGCGATCCTCCGGCTCAGCCGGGCGCTGCAGGACGTCACCCCCCCCTCGTCCCGTGACTTCTTCCGCCTCGCGGCCGTGCAGATCCGGCGCGAGCTGATCGACCTGGCACGGCACCACTCGGGGCCCCAGGGCCTGGGGGCCAATCTCATCAGCAACGCCAGCGGCGATGCGTCCGCCAGCCTGAACCCCGCCGACCACGCCGACGTGACCTACGAGCCGAGCCGGCTGGCCGAATGGACCGAGTTCCACCATCAGGTTGAGGCGCTGTCGGACGCGGAACGCGAGGTCGTGGACCTGCTCTTCTACCAGGGACTGCAACAGGCCGAGGCCGCAGCCGTCCTCGGCGTCTCGGAGCGGACCGTCAAGCGGCGCTGGCAGTCGGCGCGGCTGGCGCTGCACGAGGCTCTCGGCGGCCGCCTGCCCGGAGTTTGACCGGCCCGCGAGATCGACCTCCTTTTCTTCTCGGCCGGCATCTCATCCCGTCCTCGGCGCCGCCAATCGGCCCCCCCCGGCCATCATTATCCGGCTCGGTTCAAGTCCAGGTAACACTTGCCCGATGGGATAGGGTTTTCTAAACTGCCTGTTTCCTCCATGGTGGGGTTGTTTGTTCCCACAAACACCGTTGAACGGAAGCCGGACGATCGCCGGGTTGCGACCAGACACCGCCAGGCCCGCTCCCTATGCCGCCCCCTTCGGGGGCTCGGAGTCATCGTTGGTCGGGTCGGGACTCCTGGGGCTGATGCCGCCAGGCTATGAGCTGGCGCCCCGTTCGGGGCTGGGGGAAGGTTCGTCGACGAACGCTGGAACTCTGCCGGGGTCACTGCCCGGTCCCGCGTACTTGTATGCAGGTTGCTGTCGGCCAAAGTTTTAAGGCAAGCTCGGCAGCACGGTCCATTGACAGCAGCCACCGGTTTGTCTACTATCTTATTAGACAAAGTTGCACCAGCATGCTTGTCTCCATTCATGTCTCTTTGCGAATTTCTTGCAAACCATATTGCGTAGCAGGGAAGTCTTTTGGGGGATGAGCCCCAGTCCGATGAGCTTGAGTCGATGCAGATCTCCGATCCGATCAAAAGCTTCGAGGGTTCCGAGAGTCGAGTGTCGAAGAGTGAACCGGCGGCCGATGGCCAGGCGGTGCCTTCTGCACCGGAGCCGCCGACGGTAGTGCGCGGTTCCAGCAGCACCGCGCGGCGGTTGCAGGCGCTGGCTCAGACCGGCCCCGCGGCGGCCTTGCCGCTGCCAGGCGTCTTGATTGGCACCTTCTTGCTCGAAGAGGCGATCGGAGCCGGGGGCATGGGTGCGGTCTTCCGGGCTCATGACGCACAGCTTGATCGGCACGTGGCGCTCAAGCTCTTGCCGCTCGATCAGACGGGTGATCCAGAGGTCGTGCAGCGGTTTTACCAGGAGGGAAGGTCGGCGGCCCGGCTCGACCACGAGAATATCGCGCGGGTGTACAGCATTGGCCAGGACGGGCCCAATCATTATATCGCCTTTGAATTCATCGAAGGCATCACGGTACGCCGGCGGGTGGACGAGAATGGACCGCTGCCCGTGAGCGAGGCGGTGGACATCACGCTTCAGATCGCCCAGGCCCTGGTCCACGCCGCGTCGCGCGGCGTCGTCCATCGCGATATCAAGCCGTCGAATATCATCCTCACGCCCCAGGGACGAGCCAAGCTTGTGGATATGGGCCTGGCCCGTCGCTTCGAGCGCGATGCCGATCACGGGCTGACCCAGAGCGGGATGACCTTGGGGACATTTGATTATATCAGTCCCGAGCAGGCCCGCGATCCCCGCGACGTCGATGTCCGCAGTGATCTGTACTCGCTGGGCTGCACCCTGTTTCAGATGCTCACGGCGCGGCCGCCGTTCCCGGGCGGGACCGTGCTGCAAAAGCTGCTCCAGCACCAGGAGGAGCCGCCACCCGAGATCCGCGGCCTCAATCCGGCCGTGCCGGCCGAACTCGCCAAGATCATCACCAAGCTCATGGCCAAGGATCGCGACCGCCGCTACCAGTCGCCCGAGCAACTGGTTCGCGACCTCCTGGCGATCGCCGGGCGGCTTGGCCTGGCCGTCACCCCGGCCGAACAGCACGCCTGGATGGCCGCCAACCACCGGGTCACCTGGGAGCGGCACCTGGTCTGGTTCTTCCCCGCGCTGGCATTCCTGGTCGTGGTGGCCGGGCTGGTTTGGTGGGGCCGCGAGCAGAACACTCCGCTCCCCTCCGAGGATGGTATCGGGCCGATTCGCCCCCTGCGCAACCAAGCCGGGCTCAAGGATCGGTCGACTCCACCAGCCGCTCAAGCGGCGGTCGCCTCCCTGGCAGAGGAAGCTGAGCTCGATCCGCCGGCACCCGTCCCGGCCCTGCCCCGAAACATCCTGGTGCGACCCAGCGACGATCTGCTGAGCGTGATCGCGGCCGCTCCACCCAGGTCGATCATCACGCTGACCGAGGATGGTCCTTACTTGCTCGGCGGCCGCACGGGCGGTCTGCGTGGATCGTGGGCGCTGGCAAGCCGCGACCTGACGATCAAGTCGGATTCCGGTGTCCACCCCGTGCTCAGGTTCGCCGCGGATGCCCAGCTTGGCGACCTCAGGCTGCCCGCGCTGCTACCGTTTTCAGGCGGCAATGTCACGATCGAGGGTCTGGCCTTCGAGCTCGACCGGGAGGGGCCAGAGGACCGGGTGGCAGCCATCTCGGCCGAGGATACGGAGCTGACGATCCGGGGCTGCCTGTTCCGCCAGAGCGCCGTACGGACCGGGCGGAACAGAGCGGCGCTGCGAATCCGAGTGCAGCGGACGACGTCCGCGAGCGGCGACAGGCCCCCGGCGGTCTTCGCCGACTCCTGCCATTTTGACGGGGGACAGGTCGGCATCGTCGCCGAGGGTCCCGCCGACATCCTGCTGCGCGACTGCACCATGGGGCCAGGCTCTCCCTCGATCTGGATCGACAACAGCAAATCCACCGGCCCGGTGCCGGCCGAGATCCACTTGCGGCACTCGAGCCTGATGGCGGGGGCCGGTCCCGTCTTCGAGGTCGAAGCCGCGCTGGCCCGGATCCTGGTCGATGATTGCGTCATCGCGCCGGCCGGGAATTCGCTGCCGACCCTGGTCGCGATCGATTCCCCGCGCAACCTGACCTGGCGCGGCCGGTCCAATCTCTACGGCCGCATGCGCACGTATCTCGAGCCCATGCAGAAGGGCGAAGGCGCCGAGCCGATCGACGATTTCGGCCGCTGGCAGGACACGCCCAGCGAGGTCCGTGAAGTGGACACCGTCCTGGCCAGCAACTCCGTCTGGAAGTCGCCCCAACCTCTGCAGGACCTCCTCATCGAACAGGACAACCCGACTCAGCCCTTTCAGCTCGCCACGGCGTTCCTGAAGTCATCCATTTTCGGGGCCCGTCAAGGCCCGTATAACGCGCGGCTGGCAGACCCGGTGCGTCTTGCCGGACGCCTCGGCGAGTGTGGCGCCGGCACTGCCAAGAGCGGCCCCGAGCGAGCGAGCGACCTGATCCACAGTGCTGCCACTGGGGGCGCCCAGACGGCCGTTCCCAAGAAGACCGGCGATTCCTCACTGGCCGCGAACAATGTGGGCTCTGCCGGGGACGGGCGGATGCCGATGCCTGCCGCTGCCGCCGAATTGGAAGCAGATACGACAACCTTGCCCACCATGCTGCCAATGAGCATGCCTCCGGCGCCGGATGCCGTTCATTCGGCTGCCCATGCAGCGGGGCTCGAACCGGGCGTATCCAAGCCGCCGGCCCGCGAGCGACCAGCGCTCTCACCGGGCAGCCGGGGCGCTGATGGGTCTGGCTCGACGACCGTCCAGGCCCAGCGCAACGGGTCCCAGGAGGATCTGATCCACAGTGCCGAGCAGTTCACCAACACCCTCAACCGGCTTGGCTCCAAGGGAGGAACGCTCAGGATCGCCCGCGACGTCGATCTCGAATTGCCGGTGACGGAGTTCGCGGGATCGGCACAGTGGTTGATCGAGGCCGAGTCAGGTTCCAGGCGCCCCCGCATTCGGTTTCGTCCCGCCGCATTCCCGGCGAAGTCCACCACCGCCTGGTCGGTCCTTTTCAACCTTCGCTCCGGTTCCTTGCATCTTCAAGGACTGGACCTGCTGATCCCCGACCAGGACCCGGAAGCTCCCCATGGCGACCGCCAGGCGGCCATCGGAGTCGCTGCCGGCAGCGAGCTGACCTTGAACGACTGCACGGTCACGGTCGCCGGCCGCTCGTCCACCTCGGCCGCCGTTGTCGTCCAGCCAAGCACGGCAGACGAGATCTCCTGGGGCGGCGAACGCACGATCAAGAACGCCCACATCAAGATTGGCGACTGCTTCGTCCGTACGGGGGGCGACTGCATCAGCGTCGCTTCAGGCCGCCTCCTTGACCTGCAGCTCCAGAATGTCCTGATCGCCGCCGACGGCAGCTTGCTGCACGCGCTGGGCAGCGCGCAGATCGAACGCTCCAGAACCGCTCTCAAGGTCAAGATTGACCACGCGCTGGCCCGCACCCGGGGCGGCCTGGTCCACCTTGAGAGCACCCTCGAGGAGACCGAGCTGCCGCTCACCGACATCGAAGCCGAGAGCTCGATCTTCAGCACGGCCAGCACGGCCGGGCAGGCGCCTCTGTTCCGTGTCGATGGTCAAGGCCAGATGGAACGGCTGCACGATCGAATCGTCTGGAGGGCCGAGAAGGTCGCCTACGACGAGATCTCGACCTACCGCCGCGACCAGATCCTCCAGACCGGCGTCTCGCCCCGCGACTATAACCGATCCGACTGGACGACCTCCTTCGACCCCAAAGATGAATCGCCCGTCACCGAAAGCGTGAAATTCCGCAAGAAGCTCGAGCTCTGGCGGTCCGCCTCGTCGCTGACCAAGGACGACCTGCAACTCGACCCGAATGGCCCGGCAGCCGGCCGCGGCCCCGACCTGAGCCGGATCCCCTCGCCACCTCCGGCGGATTCGTGACATGCTCTTTTCAATTCTGCTGGCGCCGCGCGGACCCGAGCAGCGGCTCGATGCTCTGGATTGCAAGCTCGTGATTCCCTCCTTCGAGTGCCGCGCGTGCCCGCTCCAGCCGGTCAAGGTGCGCACGTCGAAATGGAACGCCCACTCCTGGCTCGGGAGGGATGGGCACCAGCGCGGCGACGACCGCGGCGATCAGCTCGTCCAGGCCGTCGCCGCGTTCGGCGGAGACGACACGGATCGGTCTGCCCGCCAGCGTCGGATCGGACGGCTCCCAGGCCGCGGGCAGGTCGGCCTTGGTGGCAACCAGGAGGGATGGCCCCGGGCGCCTGATCAGCGCGTGGTCCTCAGCGCGGAGCGGCTCGGAGCGGTCCAGGAGCTGAAGGACCAGGTCCGCGGTTGCGGTCTGTCGGAGGGTCCGATCGATCCCCGAACGCTCGATCGCGTCGTCCGTGTCTCTCACTCCCGCGGTATCGACCAGCTCGACCGGCCATCCATCGAAGGCCGTGAGGGCGGTTACAAGATCTCGCGTCGTGCCGGGGGTGGAAGCGACGATCGCCCGCTGGTATCCGGCCAGGGCGTTGAGCAGCCGGCTCTTTCCCACGTTCGGCCGGCCGGCGATCACCACCCCCCAGCCATTGGTGAGCCGCACTCCGACCTGACCGCGCGCGATGAGTCGGTCGAGATGCTCGAGCGCCAGGTGATGGGGCCCACGGATTTCCTCGATCAGCCGCGAGAGCTCGCGGTCGAGAGCCCCTTGGGTTTGCTCGAGCAAGATCTCGGCGGTGCGCACGGTGGGCGCCCGCGGCAGATCGAGCAGCGCGGCAGCCCTGATCGACGATTCCCCGGTATGCTCCGCCCAGACCGCCGGCTCGGCAAGCTGCGCGCCGGCCTCCCTCAGCGCCTCGACCACGAGGCCCACCGCGGCCGATCCGCCATGACACTGAATCTCGACGACTGGCGGATCTTCCGCGATCACCACGACCACGACCTCGTCGCCCAGGCCGCGGCCGATCCGTCCCAGCCGCAGTCTCCCGGCTTTCGTCCGGGCCAGACCGGGCCCTCGCGCCGGCCGGAAGACCGTAGCGGCGACCGCGACCGCCCCCCTGCCCCAAACCCGCACCACCGCGATCGCACCCCGCCCTTGAGGCGTGAGGATCGTCAGGAAAGGCCGGGAATGTTGGTCGTGATCGATCAAGAGGGCTTGCTCCACCGACAGCCTGCCTGGCCCTGACAACGCTGTTCAATTCATCGTCGACTCAGTCGTTCCTCGCGCAGCCTCCGCCCTGTATGATACCGTCCAGCCGTTTTCTGATCGCGTCAGGCGCGCCAGCGCGTGGCCCTTCCTGGAAAGCGGGACCCACGGGTTCGCGCTGTGGAAGCTCACGGAACGGCTGGAGATTCCCGAACCTGAGATCCTTGCGAGGCGCGGTTCAGCGATGGCCTACTGGTTATTCAAGTCGGAACCCGAGGTTTATGGATTTGACCACCTGCTCGCCGAGACCGACCGAACAACCGTCTGGGACGGGGTTCGGAACTACCAGGCGAGGAACTTCCTCCGCGACTCCATCAAGGTTGGCGACGGAGTGCTTTTCTATCACTCGAACGCCGATCCCGCCTGCATCGCCGGCATCGCCGAGGTCGTCCGCGCCGGTCATCCCGACCCCACCGCGTTCGATCCCGAGTCGGAGCACCACGACCCCAAGAGCGATCCCGCCAGCCCCACCTGGTACCAGGTCTCGATCCGAGCCGTGAAGGCCATCGATCCGCCGCTCGGTTTACCGCGACTGAAAGAAATGCCCGAGCTCGCCGGCATGGAACTGCTCCGTAAGGGAAGCCGGCTATCCGTTCAGCCAGTGACCGAACGGGAATGGAAAGTCATCATGGCTCTGGCTGGCGGGAAGCCAACAAAGAAACGCTGAGCCGCCGATGCGTTGTGTGCGTCGACCCTGCGACGACGCGCCGATTCCGGCAACCGGCAGGGTAGAAGGGAAACACGACAATGGTCCGTCTCGAACACTTCGCGCTTTATGCCGCGAATTCGTCCGCCTTGAAAGATTTCTATGTCGAGGCCTTGGGCATGACGGTCGCGCTCGAGAGCGGCGGCGATCCGCCCGCGTACTTCCTGGCCGATGATCAGGGCATGGCGCTGGAGATCATCGGCCGCCCGGCAACGGAAACAGCCGTCAAGCAGCGCTGGGTTTGCCACGTGGCGTTCTGGGTCGACGACGTGGCGGCGAAGCGGGTCGAACTCGAGAGCCGCGGCATCGCCTTCGAGACCGAGACGGCCGTCGACAACGACACGATGAAGACCGCCTTTTTCCGCGACCCCGAGGGCAACCGCTGCCAGATCGTCTGGCGGAGCCATCGGCTGGGTCAGTGAACAGCCACCCCGCCGGTCGCGGCTTCCTCGGGAATCTCGCCTCGCCACTCGATCTTGTACCGGTGCTCGGCGGCGAACCGCTCGATCTCGGCCTTTGATTGGGGGATGCCGATGCGGGTGTATTCCCTGTAGTAGCCGCTTCCCGAGCGCTTGTAGGCAGCTTCTTCGCCGTACCACTTGCCGTCGAGGTAGTAAACAACCAGACTCTTCATTCTGAATACTCCAGGCACTTTCGGAACTTCAACATGCCCATCATAGGGAACTGCGCCGGTCTCGCCAAGCGAGTTTGCTGGGCTCTGGGAGGAGCGCGGCTATCCCTTGATCACCCCCACGGGGCGAAGGCGGGCAACCTTGCTGGAGATCCCGATGCGGTCCACGACGTCCACGACCAGATCGACGTCCTTGTAGGCGGCCGGCTGTTCCTCGGCGAGCCCCTTGCGGCCTCGCGCGCGGGCGATGATGCCGAGGGCGTCGAGTTCCTTGTCGATCCGCCGGCCCTCCGCCAGCCGTACCGCTGCCGTCCGGCTCATCATCCGCCCCGCGCCATGGCAGGTGGTACCGAAGGAGTGCTCCATGGATCCTGGCTGACCGACCAGGACCCAGCTCGCCGTTCCCATGCTGCCGGGGATGAGCACGGGCTGACCGATCCGGGCATAGGCCGCGGGGATCTCGGGATGGCCGGCGGGAAACGCCCGCGTCGCCCCCTTACGATGCACGCAGACTTCCGTGCGCCGGCCCTCGCCGACGTCGTGATCCTCGAACTTGGCGATGTTGTGGGCGACGTCGTAGACAAGGTCCATCCCGAGCTGCTCCCAGGGCTTGCCGAAAACCCGGGAAAAGACCTCGCGCGCCTGGTGAGCCAGAAGCTGGCGGTTGCACCAGGCGAAGTTGGCCGCCGCGCGCATGGCTCCCAGGTAATCTTGCCCTTCCGGACTGCGCACCGGCGCACACGCGAGCTGCTGGTCTGGCAGCTCGAACCCATACTTTCTGGGAGCGTTCTTGAACACCTTCAGATAGTCATCGCAGACCTGGTAGCCCAGGCCTCGCGACCCGGAATGAATCAGTACCGTGATCTGCCCTTCGCGCAGACCCATCACTTCGGCGGCCGCGTGATCGACCACCCGATCGACCACCTGGACCTCGAGAAAATGGTTCCCCGAGCCGAGTGTCCCGCACTGGTCGGCCCCGCGAGCAAGGGCGCGATCGCTGACTCGCCCCGGATCAGCGCCAGCCAGCCGGCCCTCGGCCTCGGTGAAGGACAGATCCCGGTCGGCTCCGAACCCCTTGCCGACCACGTACGAGACCCCCTGCTCCATCAACTTGACCAGCTCGGGCTTGTGGAATACATAGCGCCCGCGCTGGCCCACGCCGGCGGGGATGTCGCCGAAGAGCTGGTCCACCAGGGGCCTGATCTTGTCCTTGACGTCGCGCCACTCGAGGTTGGACCGGAGCAATCGGACGCCGCAGTTGATGTCGTAGCCGACGCCTCCCGGAGAGATCACCCCGCCCTGCTCCGGGTCCGTCGCGGCCACGCCGCCGATGCAGAAGCCGTAGCCCCAGTGAATATCCGGCATGGCCAGGCTGGCCTTGCGGATTCCCGGCAGGGTCGCCACGTTCACGACCTGCTCGGGCCCCTGGTCCTTCTTGATCTGCTCGATGAGCTTATCGTCGGCGAAGATCAGGCCATCGACCCGCATGTCTTCGCGGTAGCTCCTGGGAATCTTCCACTGGCAAGGCCCCACCTTCTCGAGGGGGCCGGTATAGGCTCCGCTTTGGGCCATGGCTCTCTCCCTGGCTTGCGGCCGGCTGGAATCGGTCGTCGTCTCTTTCTGCATCATAGCCAGACGCAGTGAGCGGGGCATGGGTTCGCAGTTCGGACGTGCCCTGGCATGCTGCAAAGAAGCCTTTTCCAGTCCCGGGCTTGGAACGCGGAAAGTCTGGGGCCGGTTGGGGGCATCCTGAGGCTGACGCCGCCAGACTGTGAACTTTCGCCCAAGGTTTACCAGTTGGGTTTCAATAGAATCATCCGCAACGTGGGTGTGAACGGCCGCGGCAGGTTCACAATGGGGCTTCGTCGGCTGTAGTCAGTCCCTCATCAGCCCGCGTTTTTCATCGTTTACGACCTTAATTCTACAGCGCCGGGTCCACCACAAAGAACGCCGTAAAGCATTAAATCTGAGTACGTTAGAACGCATCGATCATTTTGAATAACGAGCCGTCGAAATCCAGAGAAACGCCCAGTTA
>JBEKTN010000049.1:0-28140 GCA_049516015.1 Isosphaeraceae bacterium
AATTCCGGGAAATCAGGGAGAGCAAGCAGAGAACAGGCATTGCGCCGTATGGCCATCCGGCAGGCACGCCTGGAGCGACTGGCGTTGAGCGCCTCCGGCCACGAGGGAGCGATCCAGGGTCGGGCGGCGGCGAGCGGGGAGAAACGGATTGATTTGTCCGAGGAAATTGCCTGGTTCGGTAACATACTGAATTTCGGTGACATACTGAATATGGACGGGCCGCTCGTCGAGATCGGGTCCCGTTCAGTCTTTGGCAATTCGGCGGTCGGTGGATGGCAGTAGCCAGCGGGGGAAGGTCTGTGCCCGGCCTGAACCCGCTGGTGGGGTGTGAGGCGCGGGGCGTGGAGAGGGGATGGTTGCGTCGCGGAGAGATTCGCGGTTTTCAGCGGTGCCTCCGCGACGCAACCATCTTCTCCCTCTGGTTTTTGGGCAAGTTTCACGCCCCCCGGCACGCCTATCTCTTAACGAAATAATCGTCTTTCCTAAGTGCCTTCGGTCATGAAACTTGCGATGTCAACCATATCAACGTGGGGCGGGAGGCGTGGAGCGTGGGGCGTGAGAACAGTGGCCAGGTGGATGTTGGGGGCCAACCCAACCAGGTTTCCCGGGTGCCAGACAGTGGGGGGCCGCTTCCGCTCTTAGCGCTGATTTGGCGGCCGGATGGGGTAAAACGCACCGAAATGGGGTCGAAAGGGCGGTTTTTTGGGGGAATATGCTACGTGGCTCATAACGGCGCAACTCCTTTTGAAGACTAAATTTATGTCTAGAATCGCGTTTCACGAGAGCCGGGCGACGAATAGACGTAAGTTTCGCATTCATAATGACTTGCGACGAAAACATGGCTCGCCAAACTTTCGAAAAAACCGGAAAACGTAGCATTTCGTAGCATGTTGACCTTCTGCCGGGCGGGGAGTGCTGTACCCAGCTTGGCGAGCGGCATCGGCGGCGGACACGAGGATCGTGGGGCGTGGGGCGTGAAGCGTGGGGCGAGAGGCGAGAGGATAGTGACCCGTGGTCAGTGAAAAGGGGGAGTTCGCGGTGACCGAAAAGCGCCAGAACGAAGCCAATTTGCTCAGGTGCTAGTCGTTGACAGATAGAAATTTACGACAAACCAAGTTGGAATCGGGCAAGCAGAACGAACCCAAATTCCGGCCGGCGGCAATGAGATGCAAGCAAGTGTGAGATGAGACGGCTCGGTCGCGTTACCCCGAGCGCTGGGCGTGATGTGATCGATAGGAAAGCTTGCTTCCTGTCCCTCCTGGCTCAAGCGGCAGTACTCGCATCGGTCTGCGGCCCGGCGTGTGACCTGGAGACCTTCGGTCAGTCGGACGGCGGGGTCAGGACACCCTCGCCGAACGCGTCAGCCGAACGGCGGGGTCAGGAGACCCTCGCCGAACGAGTCCGTAGGGACGGGAGTTCGCGGTGATGGAAAAGCGCCAGAACGAAGCCAATTTGCTCGGGTGCTAGTCGTTGACAGATCGAAACTTACGACAAACCATGGCGGAATCGGGCAAGCAGAACGAACCCAAATTCCGGCTGGCGGCAATGAGATGCAAGCAAGTGTGAGATGGGACGGCTCGGTCGCGTTACCCCGAGCGCTGGGCGTGATGTGATCGATAGGATAGCTTGCTACCTGTCCCTCCTGGCTCAAGCGGCAGTCTGGCTGCCTGAACATTGCGTTTCTCGGACTTTTCTAGACCAGTTGCGGCCCCAGCTCTCAGGCCATGGATACCCAACTCAACGCGCTGCCAACACTTCCTGTCCTCGCTCGGACCGTTTCTGGCTGCTTGAACTCCGCGTTTCTCGGACTTTTCTAGACAATTTACGGCTCATCTGTTCAGTCCATGGATACCCAGCTCGGCGCGCGGCCTCGACGGCGGACCCTAACGATCCACCGAGGTAGTGGTCAACGAACAATCGCCCTTCGGCCGACCGTGGTCTCCAGGTGACGCGCCAACGGTCGGGGACTGGGAGACCAGCGGTCGAGGAGGACGGGCGGGTCAGGAGACCCTGCCCGAACCAGCGCAATAAATCCGAGAGGAAAGAAAACATGCGTCAACCGCAACTTTGTAGCATGCCAGCATCGCTCTGGAGGTCGGTTCCCGGCGCAGCGGGCAAGCCGCGCCGCCTGCCGCGCCGGAATGATCTGTAAAGATCCGTCGATTCCGGCCATCTACTCCGCACCAGTTTTGCTTGGGGATTCCTCCTTCAGAACGGCGCGGTGGACGCCGACAATCTGCCGGCCTCGCCTTTGAGCCAAAAGGGGGTTTCACATGAGCATAGGACCAGGGGGAATGTTCGGCGGTGGAGGCTTGTTTCAGCCGAGAGGCGCCTATGGAGCTTATCCGGGATGCGGCTGCAGTGGGATCGTCATGATCATGGCGGGGATGCTGCTGGTCCTTGCCGGTTTGATGCGCGGCTGCAACATGTGAATCTTTCTTCTCAATCTACGGGGCCCATCTTCCCATCCGGAACGGCTTTCGTCTCATCTTTTCGAGGAGGTCGGCAATGCGAGCACTCTGTGGCTCGATCATCACGGCGGGCGCCCTGATCGGATTGGGCCTCTCGGCCCTGGGGTTGGGGACGCGGTATCAGAATCTGGCCGGGAATGATCCTGCTGCGATCACCTACCTCAAGTGGGTGCAACTCGACACGCCCATGATGCTGATCATCGTGGTTCTGCTCAGCAGCCTGATCGTGGGCCTGGCCACCGCGTTTCTCGGCCTGGCCTACCATCACGAGCGGCGGCACTACGAGCGGAGTCGCGGCCTGTCCGAGTCGATATCGCCGGTAGCCCGATGACGCTCGTCGCATCGGGACCAATCGGCGCGCGGGCCGATGTCGTTCGAGACTTCCGAAACTCATGATCTCGCCGGGACGACCGCAGTTAGCGGGTCCCACAACCACGAAGGGAAACCAAGCCATGCTCAGATGGGCTATTGTTTTTGCCGTCCTCGCCCTGGTCGCCGGACTGCTCGGCTTCATCGGGCTTCAGGGCGACTTCGCGTACATCGCCAAGATCCTGCTCTTGGTCTTCATCGTGCTCTTCGTCATCTCGCTGATCTTCGGCCGCGGCAGACCGGCCGTCTAGCGGTCTGGAGGCGAGTGCTCCCCGCGAAATGAGACCTGCGTAATCCCCGTTGGGATTTCGCAGGTCCTCTCCTTTCATGGACCGAGCATCCGCGGAAGACAGACAACTAACATTGCCAAAACTGGGGATTGGGGTATTCTCGAACGCCGATCGGCCGATCTGTTTTCGACCGACGGCCGCCGGGATCGATCATCAGGGAGGAGCAACCGTGCTGCGCGGCATCATGGAGGGGGTCACCCGGGACTGGGTGATTCGACGAAGGCTATCGGTCGATTTTTCGAGCGTCCCGATCCACGTGACGCCTTCGGCGGGGCTACGCTACTTGTTCCGGTCGATGGATTCGGTCGACTCGGTCTTGCTCGAGTTGGTCAGGGAATTCGTCACGCCGGGCGCCGTCGTGTGGGACATCGGCGCGAACGTCGGGCTGTTCTCGTTCGCGGCGGCGAGCCGGGCTGGGCCGGCAGGGCTGGTCGTCGCTCTGGAGCCTGACGCGTGGCTGGTGCAGCTCCTGCGCCGCAGCGCGGTCGACCAGCCGAGCGGCTCAGCGCCGGTCCAGGTCGTGCCCGCGGCGGTCGCCTCGGAGCTGTCGATCCGCACGTTGTGTCTGGCCAATCGGTCGAGGGCCGCGAATTACCTGGCCGAGTTCGGCACGACGCAGACCGGGGGCTCGCGTGAGGAGCACTCGGTCATCGCGGTGACGCTCGACTGGCTGCTGGAATCGTTGCCCGCGCCTTCGGTCGTCAAGATCGACGTTGAAGGGGCCGAGCTCGAGGTGCTCGCAGGCGCGCAGCGATTGTTCGAGACGATACGGCCCTGCGTGCTGTGCGAGGTGATTCCATGGAGCGCGCCCGCCGTCACCGAGTTCCTGGAATCGCACGGCTACCAGATCTTCGACGGAGAAATCCCTCGCTCTCGAAGGCAGCCCGTGCTCGTGGCTCCCTGGAGCACGGTTGCAATCCCCATGTGATCGGGAAGCGACAATGCTGCTGGGGAAGGAGCCCCTTTGATGAACGGCAACACGACGAAGAGCCCCGGCCTTGATCCGGCAACGCCGAGGCTTCCGTCCGACCCCACCGTCTTTGCGGTCGTGATCGCGCTGGCGATGAGCTTGGTTCTGGTCTTCCTGACCCGGTTGCCGGTGGCGCGTCCGTGGGCGATGGAGACCGACGAGTTCGGGTTCCTGGAGCAGATCCGGGTTCATTGGTTCCCCATGCACCACACCCTGTTCATGGCTGCGGGCCGCCTGCTGGGCATGTTCACCGGCGATGCGTACCGCGGGTTCGTGGTGCTCGACATGGTGATGAGTGCACTGGCGCTGGTGAGCCTCTGGTGGTGGCTGCGCGCCCTGGTCGCACCGCCGGCCGCCGCGGCCGGTGCGCTCGTGATGGCAACCGCACCGATTTTCTGGGGCTATGGAGCGATGGCCGGTAACTATACCGCCATCCTTGCGGTGGGCGGATTCCTGCTGGGTGTGGCCTGCCGGACGTGGACGAGCCCGGAACCCTGGCATCCCGCCGCCGCGGCCGTCGTGCTGGCCCTGGGCAATGGCTATCGCCCGGACATCGGCACCCTCTGGCTCCCGGTCTTTCTTGTGATCCTCTGGAAACATCGCTGGCGGCCGGCGGTCCTGGCGGGTCTGCTCTTCACCGTGCTGAACCTGGCGTGGCTGCTGGCCATGCTGCACGAGGCCGGCGGCTGGTCGCGCTACCGCGCCCGGACCGCGGAGTTTGCCTACTATGCGGGGTACCTGAACTCGGTCTGGAATCTCGGTCTGGTTGACGCCCCTTTGCGCTATGCCGTCAAGCTGAGCATGGCCCTGCTCTGGACGCTCGGTCCGTGTCTCCTGTTCGTCCCCCGCGGGATCCGCCGCCTGCGCGGGCGGGAGAACGGCGGATTTCTCATCTTCCTGCTATTTCTGAGCGTGGTACCGGCGCTTGCGTCGCACATGCTGGTCCACTTCGGCGTGCCAGGCTACGCGTTCCATTACGTGCCGGCTTTGCTGGCCCTGTGCGTCCTGGGCATTGGGGCAATGGACTGTGAAAGCACCCGCGCGGCGGGACTCTCTGGATTTCCGGGTTCGATCGGCACCGCGCCCGCGCGCCTGGTCGCGGTGGCGACCCTTCTGGCCGCCCTTTTCCTGTTTTATCCCACCGATTACGATCACGCTGGCTGGCGTGGGAGTTTCGACCTGTCCTTCGCGCGGTTGACCCGGGTCGGCCTGCGAACGCCGAGCTCGAACCGCCAGCCCGCGCTCTGGCGAACCGCCAACTCACCCGTTTCGGCAGAGTTGGCGGCTGGCAGGCGCTGAGATGGCGGTTGTCCCCTGAGAAGGCGGCTCCGTCCGCCGATCCCCTTCGGCTAGCAAAGACCCCCAGACTCGATGCGTCATTCGCTTCTTTGCTTGAACGGCACTGGCCGGCCATCGGCAGAGACGATCCGCACGCAGAACTCCCAGCCCTGGTTGTTCTGGTAAAGCTTGAGCAAGATTTTGTTGGTTCCGGCCTCGAGGTGAACCGGCACGCGATCCTGATCCACTTGCAGGGGACGGGCCGTGAACTGCTCGAAGATCTGCTTACCGTTCACCCAGATCTTCTCGCTGTCATCGACGCCGAGCAGAAGTACGGCGTCGACCGGCTTCTGGAGCTCGATCTCGGCGTACGCATAGCCAATGCAGTTGTCGCGGTCGGCGATCGTCGCGCGGAGGTCGATCTTGCCTTGTGAATCCTGAGACTCCACACGCTTCCACTGCCTTCGCGTCTTGCCGGACATGTACCGGGCTACCACGTTCACGTTGGGCTCACCGATGTAGCTCGTCGCCCATCCCTGGTTCTTGTCGCCGAGGTCGAACGGTCCGACGACCCACCAGCGGCCGATGATTCCCAGTAATCCCTGGAGATCGGTGTCGTGCGCGCCTGGGGCAAGACTGCTCTGGCGGTTCTCGATTTCCCTGAGCCTGTGCCGGGCGATGATCTCGTGAACCTTGGCGACGGCGTTCTCGTACCGCGGCGTGAAGCAATCGCAGACGGCCGCAACCTCGCAGTGGGGATTCACCGCGAGCGCCTCGAGATGCCTCGTGCCCATCCCGCCGCAGCCGATCACGCCCAGGCGGATACGGTCGTTGGCGCCCAGGCTTGCGGCCGATGCCGCGTCCGGACGCACCAGCGAACCGCCTGCCGCCAGGACCGCGCCGGTCCCGGCCAGCCTCAGCACCTGGCACCGGTTGATTCTCGAATTCGATCTCATTCTCGCCTCCTGGCGGCCTACCGCCATCTGCAACGGCAGAGGCCAGGCGGCGACCAATCAAGGCCCTGCTGCCGTGTGGCGTCGATCAGCGATGCCGGTTCCAGTCCAGCGCCAGGGGCGCAAGGGCGAACCGGGCCAGGGGCAGCGTGCAGAGCGACGCGACCAGGGCAACCGCCCTCGGGACCGGTAACCCTTCCTGGGGCAAGAGCAGGTGCGCAAGGGACAGCGTGACGGCAGCCAGCACCACCCAGAGTGCACAGATAACGAGGACCGACTCGACGCGGAGCACTTCCCCGGCGGAGGGCCAGCCGAAAGGCCAGGAGGGCCAGGAGGGCCTTGATGATGACCCAGGCGCCGGCCAGCCAGGTCAGCGGCGGGATGATCCGGATAAGGAGCTCGGGGTGGCTCCCACACCAGAGCCCAGCGACAATCAGGCACATGACAAGGAAGAAGTTGCCAAGGACCGATCCGTCGGCAAGCCACTTTCGGCCCGTGAGCACCGGGACGAGATTGTCGGTGAGCTGCTTCCAGGTGATCACCGGCACGAGCATGGTCGCCAGCCCGAGGATCGTCGGTCCTCTCCATCCAGGATAAGCACTGAAGAATAACCGGGACAACTCAGCCATGTCGCCGGCATACCCTTTCAACAGGAGCCAGGAACCCGTCATCACCAGCACCAAAACCCAGATGTGCAGAACACAGCGAGCGGCCATGCGATACTTTGCGGTGATCATCTCGTCCGTCAGGATCGGCCGGACGGCCAGAAAACTCATGAACCCACGTTGCCTGGACCAGATTGGATACATTCGTCCCAGGCTTGCTCCCTGGAAGCTGGCCATCAGAAAGGGAGTTCCGACCAGGCATCCCAGCGTGATGAAGAAGGTCACCTTGTTGCCAGCGCGGCTCGGGCTGGTCATGGCAAACATGTAGATTAAGAATAGCTGGAAGTAAGTCACTCCCTTGAGCACCCAGGTGTGGCAGCGGTCCTCGTGCCAGAGTTGCGCCTGGGCTGCCGTGCGAAAGCTGCGCGGCTGCCTCGTGAGGCGTTCCATGGTCGCCCAGAACCGGTCCGACAGGTCTTGCAGTCCGAATGACCACTCATCCCCCCGGCGGGCGGGCGTGACGCCGAGAAATGCCAAGGCGCACACTGCCGGCAACTCGATGAGCCCGATCACCGTGAGCTCGTTCGACGAGGCCCTTTCGAGGACGAGTAGCAAGAAGGGCGCATTCAGCAGCAGCACGAAGCCGATCACCACCGAGTAGACTCGAACATGCTGGCTCTTGGTGGGCAGCCAGCTGACCGTCTGGCTCCACGCCATGGCCACGGCGAGCGCGAGCCCGGGCAGTACCAGTGGGGGCCGATAACCACCGCGCACATAAACCCGGACGGAGATGAGCAGCCAGAGTGAGAGTACCGCGATAAGTGCGATCAGCATGGGCCAGAGCACGAGCGTCCGGGTGGTCACCGGCAGCGTGAACGTTCTGCGCGGATAACCCGAGTTCAAGTTTCCCACCTCGTCGGTGAACAGCAGCAGGTTGGCGACATAAGTAAAGACGAGAGCGGCGGGAATCAAGGTGAGGACCAATACCAAATCGGAATCAAAGTTGCGCAGAATGGGAGGGAAAGTGATGACCATGAGCAGGAGGCACGCGGCCGATATCCTCAACCCGAGGCGATGCCGGGTCCAGATCCGCCAGGCCATGATCAGCGCGGGTGACCTCATCGGTTCAATGCTCCTGGGTCACGGGCTGGCGTGAGCGCACCCGGGCCACGAAGATCTCGTCCAGCGAGGGAATTTCCCCATCAATGACCTGCGCGCCGAGGCCGGAGGCCTCTCCGGCAAGGGACTCGGCGGGTGCCCCGCAAACGGTCGTCCAGTCGCGGCCGAATCCCTCGCACGAGAGCGCACCGGCCAGCCGGGGCGGCTGGCTGCGCGGCTCGTCGAAGCGGAAGGTGAGCCGCCGGTGTGCCGCCTCGACCTCTTCCAGCGGGCCGCAGAGAACGATCTTGCCTCGATCGATCATCGCCACCCAGTCGGCCATCCGCTCGACCTCGTCCAGCAGGTGCGACGAGAAAAGCACTGTGCGGCCTTCCTCGGCGATCGTCCGGATGATGGCCGCGAGGATCTCGCGGCGGACAATCGGGTCGAGACCCGTGGAGGGCTCGTCGAGGACGAGCAGTTCGGGCCGGTAGGCCATCGCCGCCAGCCAGCAAGTCCTCGCCCGCTCCCCTTGGGACAACCCCTTGATCCGTGCGCCGGGGTCAAGGTCGAACCGCTCTCTCAGGCTGTCGGCGAATGCGTCGTCCCAGCCGGGATAGAGCGCCCGCAGGTAGCGCAAGAGCTCGGCAATGGTCATCCAGTCGGGAAGATCGCGCCCGGAACTCCCACATCTCAGACGACTTGCTCCTCCTGCTGCTTGTGGGCCTGCACCGTCGCCCTTCGCAGTTGCCTGACGGCGCTTATCCAATTAGCCTCTCGCGAGCCTTTCCCTTTCTCATGGATAAAATACGCCGCAACGCGCAGATGCTCTTCGGGGAGATTGTGCGGAACGGGTAGGGGACTGATTTCGGCAGCATCGGCCAGCTTTGATCTCAGCGCCTTCCGGCGTTTGCTTTCCATCTTGCCATTGCCGCCTTGTAGCAGTCCCGTGATCCCCGCATGGCCTTCGGCTCCAAGCAGGTTATTGACGCTGCCATTTGGCAACATGGCTTGCTCCCACTCGGCACCGAGCGGATCAAATGGTTTCGGAGGCTGAATTGCTCGTATCGCATCGACATTGAGGCAGGCGACCATGGTCTTGGCTGGATCGCACCCCATGAATGCCCAGCCTTGGTCTGGCAGTGTCAACTCCTCAACCCAGATTGACAGCCGCTTGCCCGGGGACTCCTCATCATCCGACGACGGCTTGAACAAGATCTCCGGAGGCTTCTTCTGTTTTAGAGCCTCCGGGCTTGGATCCGCTCTCTTGCCAATCCTGAATACGAGGGTTCCTGCGGGCAACGGTTCCCCGTCGCTTCCCGGACGCGGCTTGGTCATGTTGAATCAGAGTGTATTGGCTCATCTGAAGAGTTGGAGCTTTTGGATAGCTTCAGCAGAGAGCGGTTCGCCGATGTTATAATCCTCAGCCCAAAGCTGCTCGGTTTCCCGATCCCTGTAGAAGAATTCTGCAGACTGGCCGGGGATAATCTCCAGTTCCAGGTGATGCCGACCACGGTCCCATGAATAGAACATCTCGCCGTCCGGGCCGGTGCAGGCGGCCGGAATGGGCATCAGGCCACCCGAAGCGACCCAGATCGCGTTCCAGGCTTTCATAGCCTTGGCGGCTGTCTCAAGTGTGATGGAGGGGCGCTCGCCAGTAGATACCCGGTTGAGATATTCCCGGTGTTGCATGTGCTTGGTGAACGCCTTGAGAGCCGCCATCTTTCTGGCGATCCTCTCTGGTGAAAGCGTGCGAGGCTTGGACGGCGCTGGTTCCTTTCGGGGAACCGCAGAATCCGTCACCTGGATAAGGGCATATGTCGCCCCATGAGCAACCGCCTTGATTACGACGACGCTGTCTTTGAATTGGATTCGATCCTCGATTTTTGCATGGATGACCGTTCCCGGAGGTGCCGCTGGCTGCGCTGATGGGAGCGACGGTTCAGGAATGGGCCTTGGCCGGGGGCCCTTCGGCGGCCTTGCGAATCTGTGTGCGCGGTATGTCCCCGATAAGTTCAGCCCGCCGCCGAACGTTGAATGATCCGCGCTGGTCGAGCTAGGCCCGTCTTTAGTCGCCGTCATCGTCTTCCTCGATCTCCAAATGATAGGTCTGACGAAGCAGGTCAATCGCGGCATCGCGAAGCCGCAATGATCGCCGCGCTTCCACAGCTTGCTGAGCGACGCCGTTTGCCTGAGTGTCGGTGTGAAAATTGAAGTCAATGTCCACTGATTCGCCGTTATAAGTCATCGTCAGAGCAAGCGCATCGTTGTCGCGAGTCAGACGCCTGGCCAACTTCCGCTCACCGATCGCCCATCCTTGTTGTCCCAGCTCGGCATCATCCACATCGTTGAACATGGCCAGTACGTGACCGGGCGGAATCTGCTCTCGAAATCCGAAATTGATGCCCACCGCTTGGACGGGTGTCTCAGGAAGCGCCTGCAACATCGAACGGGCCATCCCTTCGGCCCGCAACAGGACCGCATCATCGGCCAAGTTCAGAGGTCGGAACACCAATCGGCCCCATGAGATTTCCATCGAGACCTGCTGATCTCGATAGATCACTGGGAGCGCGGGAAGGAGGGCGATCTCTATCTCCATCCCCGGCTCAGGAAAGAGGCGCGGCCCCACCCACTCGGGGAGGAAGAGCGACCGGTTCCAGAACCCGGCCAGAACGATACTCCAGCCATCCCGTCTTCGTATCATCACCCATCCAACTTTCTAAACATTTGTCACGCACCGTTTTCGGAGGCGAAACCTTAGGTATCTTCGGACTTTTAGAACCAGTATACCCCCGGAAAATCTGGCCGCCAGGGACCGCCCCACACGCCAGGGGCCACCAGGAGGTGACAACGGCGCGCAGGATCCTCCGTCCATAACGGGACAGCGAGCGGCCACTTTCTCCCTCCCGTCCGTTCCGCATGATGCATGCGAGCAACGAGAAGGGGAAACAGGGACGGGCCTGTTTGTCGGCCAGCTCCCACCGTTGTCCGCGGCCCCGCATCTGGGGAGCCTCAGGGACATGCACGTAAACGCTTGGAGCAAGCGGCTTAGGGGTTAAGCAAGTGCTATTCAGTGATGTCCACTTTTCCCCCTCTCATTGATTGCTGATCGTCTTTCGGGGCCGGCCTCCCGGCTCCATCTGGACAGCTCCCTGCCCGATCCGCTGTCGCCAGTACGAAGGATCGGACTCGATCTCCGCAAGGAAGCGACAAGCGATCGGCTGCGGTAGGCGCTTGCCTTGCTCCCACGATCTCAAGGTGTTCACGTTTACCCCCAAGAAACCGGCAAGAACCGCCTGGCTCGCTCCGAGCAGTTCCCGCACTCGCTTGACATCCTCGGGCCGGCAGGCGCGCGAGGCAGGCGGCACCTTGTAGGTGCGGATCGTCAGTTGCTTGCTCGCCAACCCTTCCGCAACGCAGAATCTCGGTTGCCTCGTCGATTGCTGCAAGGATTCTTGTCCCGGCCGAGAGTCCGTTTCGGGAACTCCCAGGGGTTTTGCTCTCGCCGGAACGAGGTTTTTCTTTCCCCTTCGAACTCTTCATGGTCTCGCTCCTCTATGTTCGCTGTTCGAACTGACGGCGGAGTTCAGTTCATCGCCCTCACGCCGGCGGAGCGACCGAGCCTGTACCCGGGGTCCTGCTCCGGAAGGCGTCCTTGAGCGAGCCAAGGCTTTCGAGAACGTCGATGGGCACTGCCAGGACGACCGTATTCGAGGCGGTTGGGCCCAGGCCGTCGATCGTCTGGAGAGTCCGCAACTGCATGGCGCCTGGGCTCTCGGCCATGGTCCGGGCGGCCAGGGACAGGTTGACGGCCGCTTCCTTGTCGCCTTCCGCCTTGGTGATCGTGGCGCGCTTCTCTCGTTCGGCCGAGGCCTGCCGCGACATCATCTTCTTCAGCTCTTCGGGCATGTCCACGTCCTGGATTCGCAAGCCCGTGACCTCCAGGCCCCAGCCCTTGGTATCGTTCTCGACGTGATGCTCGATCGATTTGGCGATCTCCTCGCGCTCGGTCAGAAGCTGGTCCAGCGTCATCTGGCCGATGACGTCGCGGAGCGAGGTCTGAGCGTATTGTGAGATCACGTAGCGATAATCCTGCACCATGATGATCGCCTCGGCGGCATTGTCCACGCGGAAGAAGAGGACACCGTCGATCGTCACCGGAACATTGTCACGGGTGATCACTTGCTGCTTGGGAATGCTGACCGCCAGGACGCGGGTGTCTACCATCCGGAGCTGGTCGATCAGCGGGATGATCATGAACAGCCCCGGGCCCTTGATCGTGTGGAACTTACCCAGGCGGAAGACCACCGCCTTTTCCCACTGCGCGGCCAGGCGGATCGACGACGCGATGACCACGTCCGCGAATAGCCAGCCGAGCATGAAGAGAAAGGCCAGCGGCACGCTCTGCTGTGCGACCGCGACTGTGCCCACTCCTCCCAGCAGGAGCAGCACCACAAACACAAGGCCGGAAATGTAGTTGATCATGAGCCAGACTCGAACTCGCGGATTGGGCCGGTGATCCGGACGCGACGCAGCGGCCGGAGCGGCCCGAGATAGTCTTTCAGGAACATTCGCCGGGCGAGACCCGTTATTCGGCGACCGGCCGCCGCCCGGGAATCCTGAGATCTCGACCTTCGGCTGGCCAAGGACGTCCAGCTTCGGAGACACGCCCAGTCCGGGGGCGGTCGAGGCCGCCATCCGGCCGTTCCGTCGCCGCGGTGCGCCGTCGGCCGTGCTCACGGTCACGTAACTGTTGAAGTCGGTCGCGGTGAAGAGGAACTCGGGCGGAGTGCTGTGAGCCAGGTGGGCGATGGCCGCCGTGGTGATGTCGCCGCCCCAGCTATCCTCGATGGTCATGGCGATGCCCAGCGGCACGCACGGATCACGCGCCTGACGAAGCTTGGTGATCCCGCCTAGCTTGCTGATCTTCAGGTTGACCACGTCCATGGCCCCTTCGGCATGGCCACAGAGCAGCACATCGATGCCGTCGATTGACTCGTCCATCACGAACGGGTGATCGGTCCGCCGGCAGACGGCGCCGGTTCACCCATTACGCTGTCTTGTGATCAAAGCCGATCGCGTCGTTCCTTGCTCTCAGAAGGGTGCCGAGCCCTGGCCCGGTGCGGGTGCCGCGGCGGGCGTGGGCCGGCCAGAGGCCGGTGTGGCCGGGCGAGAACGCGAGCTGCCGGAGGGGACCGCTGCCGGCTCCCTCGCGGCAGCTCCGGGTGGAGTGATTCCTGCCCCGACGCCTTGCCGGGCCGGGTCAGGGGTCGTCCCCTCGATGACCTGGCCGGGAGCCTGCGCGAACCGGACGAGTGTGCCGGGCAGCAAGGGAACCGACGACGACACGATCAGCGCATCGGTGGATCGAAGCGCCCCGGTGACCTGCAATCGCTCAGGCCCGATCTTGCCGAGCACCTCCACCGGCACGTTGGTCACGTACTCGTTACGCAAGACCTGGACCATCGATGCCGACGAACCGGCCGGACCCTCGACCGCCTTCAGGGATTCCTTGGGAACCGTGGCAATGGGCGTGATGGGCAGGTTCGCGCTGCGGACCCGCAGTCCTGCCGCAAGCTCGCCTTTGGCGTTAGCCACCACGACCCAGGCCGAGGCGAACGGCGCGGCGAGCTCTCGCAGCGACGCATAGCTCTCCGGCAGCGGTAAGATCGACTGGACTTTCGCGGTCTGCTCCTTCTCCTCGACAAAGACTTTCAGATCGGCCCGATCCGAGACGGTCCTGCGATCCACGGGAACCAGCGACTTCAGGCTGGTGATATCGGCCAGCTCGGCGATCACGGTGCCTTTCAGCACGTACTGCCCGGAGTTGACGGGAAGGGCGATGATCCTACCTGCAAACGGGGCCCGCAGGGTCAGGCGATCGAGCTCGAGTTGAGCGAGATCCGCCTTTGCCTGGGCGGCCTCGAGCTGGGCCGCGTAGACGTCCTTGTAATTCTGATTGGACTTGCTGAGACTCTGCTTCTCCTTGACCTCCGCCTGGACCATCTTGAATCGGGCCAAGGCCTCCGCCCTTGTCGAGTTGCGCGACCTCCGCGTTGGCCCGCACAACCGTCCCCAGGGGCACCTCCAGCCCGCGCACGATGCCGTCCGCCGGTGCCACCAGACCAACCTTCCGCACCGGCTCGAGCACGGCTGTCACACGATAACGCTCCGGCATCGTCAGCTCGAGCGGGATCGACTCGATGGTGGCCGCCGTGGGCAGAGATTGAGCCCAGCCCAGACCAGCGCCCAGCAGGCAAAGGCCCAGCGCCCGCAACCCTCCCCAGAGCACCATGGCGCACCTCGCTCCCTGACCCGAGTTCAATCGTGTCCGAACCGTCTCACCCCCCATCACCCTAATTCCGCTGCCGCAACTGGTCAACGTCCGGGCGATTCGCTTCATCGTTGCGATCGCCCACTTCCTTTGACTTTAACAGTTTTCTTGGCCCACGCGCGGATGCGTTGGGTCCAGGCCTCGTAGTCGGACTGGTCTTCCTCGATGATCCAACGGGGTACTTCAGAGGCACGAATGGGTAGGCAACCGCTTTTCTCGACCGCACGATACTGCCCATTCTCGTCCAACCGGCTAATGGTCAAGCTTGTGCCGTCGAAGGTCCAGAGTTCGGCAACTTGCAGGGCGGCATAGATGCCTTCGCGATCAACCTTCGGGGGTGAAAGGTCCACCTCGATGGCCAGGTCCGGGTTCGGATAATCCTTCGCGTCGTTGGACTTTCTGGCACGGCCGATAAGTCCCGCCTTGATCTTGGCCGCGGTCACATAGTAGCAATTGTCGGCCTGGATTCCCCGCTCCAGCTCCGGTCTGGTCCAGGACGCGGTTCTGTAAGGTCTGAACTGGACGCCGAGCGCACCGGCAACCGCTTTGAAGAAGGTGTCAAGGGCGTCCGCATAGTCGTCATGGAGCTGACCGGTGACCATGATTTCCAGGCCACTCCCGTCGAAGGCCAGCCGGAACGGCGGCGGCAGCAACTTGCCAAGCTCCTCGTAGTCGTCCCAGCCGATGTCACGGATCACCCACCGCCGCTCGACCTCGAGCCGGCCCCGTGCTTTGGTTCTCTGCTTGGTTTCCGCAGTGACCGTTTCCATTCAAGCTCTCCTCAGTCAACCCGGAGCTCGCGGTCGCCTCGATTGATAACGGTCGCACTGAATGAGGCTGTTTGTTACGAGGAGACCACCTGCACATGGTACGCTTCGGTGCGCCAGCCGAGCAACCCGGCCGATCGGGGACTGCGGAGGATCGACCAGCCCTGCCCCTGGCGATTCGTCTGGACGGCCGGTACGATCGGTGAGGCGGATGTCGGCGAATGAGGGCCATGCGATCACCATCGATCTTTCATGGGGAAAGGTGATGATCATGTCGAGCGAAGATCTGACGCGGCGCGGGTTCGTGGGGGCGGTGGGGGTCACGGCCGGTGCGGCCTCAGTTTTCGGAGCTCCGGCCATCGGCAAGGCTGCCCTGGCGAACGAGAAGATCCGGCTGGGTATCATTGGCGCAGGCAGTCGGGGAGACAACAAGATCATGGCCGTCGGCACCCAGCAGCGTTCGTCTGCCTCAAGTCGCGTGCCCTGCCAACCAGCGACATCGTGATCGCCCACCAATCCACCAATACCTGCCACCTGGGGAACATCGCCCTGAAGGTGGGCCGCAAGCTCGCGTGGGACACCGAGACCGAGACCGAGACCTTCAAGAACGACCCCGAAGCAATGCCCTGCTTGCTCGCGAACCGCGCAAGGGATTCGAAATGCCCAGCATCTGAGTCCTTTTGTGGGGTGGGTGCAACCCGCCGATTGATCCTTTGTATCCCTGATCGTTCGGTGGGTTGCAATCACCCTGCAAGGTCAGCGGAATGGGGAATGCGGAATCAATGCATTCCATTCCGAATTCCGAATTCCGAGTTCCGCATTCGGAAGAGAAGATGAGACGTTCTACCGGTCAGATTGTGAGATTGATCGGCCTTGCGATCGAGGTCGCCGGCATTCTCGCGCAAGTGCTCTGGACCCGCACCGATCAAACCGGCGCCCCGCTCCCCGGGCAATTCTCTTCCCGCCAGGTCTGGATCCTCGTGGGCTTCGGTTTCGTGATCTGGATGATCGGCACCATCCTGACCTGCTGGCCGCAACCTGGCCAGAGAAGGCGGTCGAGCACCGAGGACGTCGGAGAACTGAAACTTTGACCACTTCCCGAACCGGCTTTCACGCCTTTTTCCCGGGCCGACACGGCAAGTTCGCATGGCCAGCAACCTCGGGATCGGGTAAAACGCGACTCCCTTCGATCATCATTTCGCTGGTGGGCCGTGGATTCTTCGTCCCCGGTCGAGCGACCAGGGAGGCGTGAGTTTGGCGATGTACCGAGGCCGGGCGGACTTCGGTCCCGTGTTGTTATCCGATTCAAAAGCGGGCTTTCCCCGGCCTCGCGCATGGTCTACCGCGATGGCCCGGTGGTTGCGGCTGGGCCGCAATGACCCCGCAGGCAAAAGCCGCCTGATTTTCGTCGATAGCCGCCATGCAAGGATCCGCGACGTGATCTGCGGGGGGATGTACCGGGCTTGTTCGACCTGGCAGTACGAGGTTGTGGCACATCTCATCGAGCGCCATCTCCGGGGCGAGCGGCTGGGCTATCTGACGGGAGAAGCGTATGCCGCTCGCTTCGCGCCGTTCTCCAGGCGCGCGATCCATGCCGGTGTCGGACGGCGGTCGTGGCGCGTGCTCAAGTCGCACGAGGGACATCGCTGCTTCGCCCGCGCACTCTCCTCGGGGCAGGCGCTGGCCGTTTATACGTATCGCGACATCCGCGACGTGGTCTTCTCGCTGATGCACAAGCGAAGCTTGGCGTTCGAGGATCTGCTCCGACAGGGGATGGTCCACCAGCTCCTGGTCAACGATCGCTTGTGGAGGGCGCAACCCAGGGTGTTCATCCAGCGCTACGAGGAGCTGGTCGCGGATCCGGTGACTGCCTTGGTCCAGCTCGCCCGCCATCTCGGGCTCGGGGTCGCCCGCCGGGAGGCGGCCGAGATTGCCGACGAGTACTCGCTGGGATCGAATCAGACGCGGATTGAAGCTCTGCGCCGGCGGCTGGAAAACGCCGGAATCGACCTCAGTGCGCGGGGCAATCTCCAGATCTGTGATCCGGTAACACTCCTGCACTGGAACCACCTGCGGCCTGGCGGCACCGGTTCATGGCAGACTGACTTCAGGCTCTCGGAGCGCGTCCTGCTCGACCGGCTCTGCGGCGCATGGTTGCGGGCCAACGGCTATGCTTCAGAACTCGAGGCAGCCGCGCTGGCCGAGAGGGCCAGGCACGCCTGCGGGGTTGGCCTGCGCGACGACTTGACCCTGGCTGTCGGGCGACTGGCCTTCTGGCTTAGAAGGGCCGCCGGGCACTGCCCCCGCACAGCGAAGCGGGTCAGGCAACTTCTGGGCATGGCACCTACCGACCCTGAGCCCGTGTTCTCCTGGGCCTTAGACGTCACGCCGGCCGGCGGGGACCTGCTGCATGCGACCCGCGTGCGCGAAGGGAACGAGCCGGCAATCCTCGCGCCACGCGCTGTGAGCTAGCCTTTTTCCCAACCTGGTCCGCCCGTGATGCCTGCCTGGCTCCTTGCCGTCAGCTACTTCGAGGTCAGCCACTGGCTGCGGGGGTATTGTTGCCGCAGACGCTGGGCGTATTCGTCGGCCCGACCGTCTTGCTTGAGCAGGCGAAAGAGTTTCTCGATGTGGAAGAGAGCACGGGGATGTTCTTGCTTGTCTTTGCTGTAGAGCAGGTCGGTGTGCAGGTAGGCGAGCAACGCCTCCTTGGGACGGTTGTCCGCGCGCAGACAGTCACCCAGGGTGTTGCACGCGGCTGACTGGGCCGCGACGTCCTCGGCAGGGGCGGCGGCGATCACTTGCCGGACCAGGCTCTCGGCTTCCTTGTACTTTTTCATTCCGACCAGGCTCTCGGCCTTGGCCAGCCGCGCCTCGCGCTGGCCGGTCGAGCGATCAGGAAAGGTGGCGATCAGCCGATCGAGCTCGGATATGGCCTCGTCATGCCGGCCTTGCTTGGCGAGCACCTTGGCCCGCAGGACCCCCGCGCGGTCGGCGGCCTTGGGCAGCTTTGCCAGCTCGGCGATGGTGGCCTGGGCGCCTGCGAAATCATCCGTGTTGAGTTGCAGCCGCGCCAGGTCCTCGCGTGCCGGGATGATGTGCCGGCTGGAGGGATGGGCCTGCACGAACCGGAGCAGCCGGTCCTTCGCGTCCTTGGTCCTGTCCGGTTCGACGAGCGCCAGGTCGGCAAGCGCTGAAGCCTCGCGATAGAGGGCCATCTGCCTCACGTACGGCTTGTCGGCCGCCTCGCCGGCGGCTTTCTTGAAGAGCTCGGCCGCCTCCGCGAGTTGGCCGGCCGCTTCGCGGGTCTCGGCGAGTTGAAGCGTCGCCGGCTGGCCATCGTATCGTATCGACGCGATCAGATCGTTCGGCACGGACGTGGTGCTGTTGCCCAGCTTCACCACGACCTCGCCGGGAGACTCGGATTGTATCTGCCCACGGACACGCCCGCCGATCGCCTGCTTGATCGATGCACCAGGGACGAGGACGACATCGTCCGCCAGCGCCCAACCCACCGTCAGCGTCAGCGTCAGCGTCAGCGTCAAGAATGCTGGCATCGCCTTCGGCAATCGTTTGAAATCGCTTTGACCCGGCAGCCGTGATGACATGTCATGAGTTCCTGATCTAAATTACTCTTTTGCATCAGGTCGAGTCGATGATAGAAACTCGCCCCTCGTCACCCGCCACTCGCCACTCCGTCTTCACTGGCCACTGACCACTGGCCACTGGCCACTGTTCTTCCGCCACTGGCCACTACTTCATGCTCTTCAGCAATTGCTCGTACTTGCTCTTCATCTCCGGGCTGCCCACTCCGGGATTCAGGCGCATGATGCCGTTGAGCGTCTGGCGAGCCTTGGTATTTTCGTTCTGCTGATGAAGGGCATAGGCCGCGTGGTACCAGGCGTCGAAGTAAGCGAGGGGTCGGGGACGCGTTCGCGACAATTTCTGCGCCAGGTCCTGCCAGTGCTGGCAGGCGGCCGACCACTCGCCTTGACCGGCCTGGGCCTGAGACTCCACGGCCTGGGCCTGAGACTCCAGGAGCATACCCTTTTCGACGAGCGGCTCGATGCGGCGCGGGTTCTGGGACAGCAGTTCCTCGACGATCGACGCCGCCTCGTCCAGCTTCTTTCTGTCAGTGATCCCCTGGCTGCGGAGGGCGGCCGCCAGCTTCACCTTGGTCCGGAGAATCCGTTCCGGGCCGCCGGGCTGGTTGAGAAAAGTCGGGTTGCCGATCGCGTCATTGAGCACGCGCCTCAGGACTTTTTCGGCATCGGAGCCGGCGTCGAGCTCAAGCAGGCTTGCACCGGCCCATTGCAGCGACTCGTAAGTCTGTCCGGACTGGCTCTCCGAGAGCGCCGTGAGAAACGAGCGGTAATCCTGCTGCGTCTTCTTCAATCCATTGGAATCTTTCGTGGCGCGAAGGCGGTCGAGTTCTCGTTCCAGCAGCTTGCCCAGCTTGTAGTAGAGCTGGACGCGGCTTGCCGTCGATCCCGACTGCTCGAGCGCTTTCATCGAGACGATGGCGGGCTCGACCAATCCGGAGTTGATCTGAGCGAGCAGGGTCGCTTCCATGAGCCGCGCGTACGAGGGGCCGGTCCTGGTGGTCTGGGCCTTGCTGATGGGGTCAAGCAACTTGATGGCATCGGCCGGCTTGCCGGTCTCCGTCAGCGCGACCGCGAGGTCGGCGGCATCGCCGATCAGGCCCGCATCGGTTGCTGCGGCACCTGCGGCCTGGCGGGCCTTCAGGCTCTGCTCGAGCAGATCGATCGCCGCTTTGGACTCGGCGGCCGCCTTTTCCTTGTCGCCACGGCGGTCGAGCATCCGGCTCTTGGCCCAGTGAGCCGCGCCCAGCCGGGTCTGGGCTTCGATCTTCTTGGGAGACCGGTCGCGGACGGCGGCGAACTCGGCGATGGCCTGGTCGTACTGCCCGCGGCCCTGGTAGATCATACCCAGGTTGATGTGGGCATCATCTCCCTGCTCGCGGTCGGGCCAGGTCGCGGCGGTGTATTTTGCCAGGTCGATCAGCCGCTCCAGGTCGGCGCCGCGATCGACCTCGTTGTAGGTGTTGTAGGCGTCGGCCAGGGCCTGCATGCCGATCTCGGCCGCCTTGGGCGAGAGCCCGCCCTGGGGATAGCGCCTGGCCAGGTGTTCGGCCAGGACGTTGGATTCATAAAATTGTTTATTCATATAATAGCAAAACGACAAGTTGTAGCGTGCCCGGCTGGCCTTGTCGATTTCGCGGCGTGGGTCAGCCTTGCGTTCGGCCGCCTTGTACAGGGCGATGGCGCGCTCCCAGTCGCGCGAGGCGATGGACTCGTCGGCCTGGCCCATGGCATCGTCGTAGCTCAGCCGGGCAAGTTCCTCGGTCCGGGCGGCCGCGGCCGGCTTGTATTTCTTGAGCAGAGCAAGGGCGTCGTTCTTGTAGGGCGAGGCGTGGCGAACGACCTGTGAGACCGCGTCGACGATCCGCTTTGTAGCCTGCTGGCGCTCTGCCTTGCTGGTGGCCTGGCCCATCTGGGCGTCGATGTTCCTGGCCAGCTCGAGCAGCACGCCCAGGCCTTCCTGGGATCGGATCTCCTCGCGGCGGGAGTACTTCTCCAGCCAGCGGGCGGCCTCGTCGGCCGCCAGGGCGTAGTCTTTCCGCTTGGCCAGAGCGACGATGTGGAAATAGCCGACGAATCGCTGGAGCGGCCGCAATCTTGGGTCGGGCTGTTCGAGGAGGAGCTTGTAAATACCAATGGCCTCGCCGATCTTTCCCTGCTCCTCGTAGCACTTGGCCTGCCACATCTGGGCGGTCAGACCCGCCATCTGGGTGCGATAGTCCTTGTACAAGGCGTCAAACTGTTTGAGTGCCTCGGCCAGGTGGCCGGCCCGCTCGCTGGAATTCGCGGGATAGGTCTGGGCAAGCTCATAATCGATCACGGCCCTCTGGAGCTTGGCGTCCAGGAGGGACGAGTAAACCTTGGTGCGTTCGTCGAGACGGGGATCGCCCTTGGCGATGAAGCCGGAGAAGCTCTTGTACGACAGCTCGAGCTGCTCGACGGCGCGGGCAAACGCCTCGCGTGCCTGGGCAAACGAGGCGCGGGCCTCGGTTTGCCGGAGCGTCTTCTGGGCCGGGTCCTGGGCGTCATCCGCAAGCAGCAGAGCCAGGTGCCCACGCTCGACCAGCAGCCGCGCGCCCTGCACCAGGGCTTCACGCGCCAGGGGATGGTTGGGCTGCGCCTTGACGAAGCTCTCGAGCTTCGTGTGTGCCTGCTCGAGCAGATCGCGACGGTGCGCCAGGTCGCCCGTCTTGGCCGCCTCGTCGATCTCGGTACGCCCTTCCTGATAGTCCAGAACGACTTTCAGATCGGCCGGCGCCCCCGGGTCGACGCGCAGTTCGTCGATGAACTGGAGTGCCAGGTCGTGCAGACCGTGGTCGCGCAGCTCTTGAAGGAACCGCAAGGCCGTCCGCGGGTCTTCGTCGGCCCGGACCGTGGTCCTCTGGGTCCCGATCCACATCACCCCGACCAGCACCAACCCGATCTGCACGAGCGCACGGCGCGACATGGGGGCTCCTTCGATTTCCCGAGGCGAAGGCCGGCCGGTTGTCTCACCCGGGCGGCCTGCGCGACACCCTCGCGCCGCGGGCTCGACCCACGGCTTGCAAGCTGTATCCTGAATCGACTCTATGGCGATGGGAAACGGCTCGTCAAGCGGGGCATCCAGCGCAGATCGGTTCAACCGGGCCCTTTTCGACCCGACCTTGCGGGGCGCGGCCCGGCGCGCCACGATGGCAAGGTCAAAGGCCGTCGCGCCGGTCGAAGTGCGGGCATGCCGCCATCCGAGGCGAATGAAGGGAAAGCGGTTGTGTCCCGCTATTTCAAGTACAAGTCGAGCCAGTCGTTGAGGGACGACGCCCGGAGACTCGGGCTGGAGGTCGAGCTGGAGAACGACTTGCCCCCCCGCGCACGGCGCTGAGCGTGAGTGGCCGGACGGTCGGCAACCGGCTGGCGATCCAGCCGATGGAGGGCTGCAACGGCAACCTTGACGGCACTCCCGGCGAGCTTACCTTGCGTCGCTACGGCCGATTCGGAGCCGGTGGCGCCTTCTCGCACCGCCACCTCCCTCGCTGCCGCTTCACTGGCCACTGGCTATTCTTCTCTCGCTACTCGCCACTCGCCACTCGCCACTATTCCGAGCCACTCGCCGTGTCACAGCACACTCGCCGCGCGCCGCCCTTCCGCTTCGGCGGCGCGCGGGCCTGCTTCTCACACCGAATTATCAAAGACCATCCGCACTGTTCCGACATACTGAGTTTACGACAAAATCGCCCGACTCTTGCGAGTGTCTCCGGAAGGTGGTCTCTTCTTATGGCACGGGCGCGATCGTAGCGGGTTCGTTCTACGGAGCCAACCCGATGAATTCTCCAGCGCCATTTCGATCGCCGTCGAGAATGCAAACGATGCCGGGGAAGTCGCTTGCAAGAAGCCTGAAGCACAAGCGAAGGGCTTTGAATGATATGTATTTTCGAAGCTGTTCTAGAAAAGTCCGAGAAACGCGGAGTTCAAGCAGCCAGAAACGGTCCCAGCCCGCCGCGATGCGTGGCCAGGCCGGAGACGAGCACGGCGGACCGCCTTGGTTCAAGGGAACGCGTGGAAGGGGTCGTCCACTTTGTGGGACCAACGTGAGCTTCTACGAGATCCACTTGCACCAGTACTGGACGGGCGTTTGGTAGAGATAAGTAGAGGTTCCTGAAGATTCGGCAGCCATCAATGGCCGCGCTGGACCCCCCGCTTTTTTGTCATAAGCTCTAATCTGACAATGACAAACACCCGATCAGTTGGCTTTGTTCTGACACTTCTCCATCAGGTCTATCTCTCTCCCTTGGGTCCACTGCTTGGAAGCGTGAAGTGAGCGCGGAAGGGGCCACTTGCTCTGTGGTACAAAGCAAACGTGGTTGGGCTATTTCGTCCAAGTGGTTCTTGGCGGGGACAGCGCTCGGGGGTGGGGCCGTGCTTCCGTGATGCCGGACCCGGTTCGAAGGCAAAGACATCGGCGCGCCGTAGTGCCGTCACACGCACCACAAAAGGTGACAGCCACCAAATTGACAAGGCTGGGATATCTTGGTAAAAAGCCGTGAATGTCACGACCGAGGCGACATTTTCCGGGGGGGGATGGTTTTCTTCGTGCTCAACCGAGGCGTGGGCCGGAGAGTGCTTTTCACCAAGGACGAGGACTTCTTGGCGTTCGAGCGGGTCGTTGAGGAAACGCTACGGACTCGCCGGATGCGGTTGTGCGCTTACTGTTTGATGCCCAACCATTGGCATTTTGTCGTTTGGCCCGAGCGAGATGGCGATCTTCCCGCGTTCATGCAGCAAGTGACCAACACGCATGTGAAACGGTGGAAGGAGCATCGTCACGAGATCGGGTACTCCCATCTCTATCAAGGGCGTTACAAGTGTTTCCCGGTGGAAACAGAAGACTACTTCTACCAGGTCGTTCGCTACGTGGAGCGGAACGCCCTGCGTGCAAGCCTCGTGGAGCGAGCGGAATCGTGGCGTTGGTCGAGTTTGCGCCGTGTGGAGCGCGAAGACCCGGCGTTTCCCATCCTCTCGACGTGGCCTTTGCCACGCCCCATCGATTGGCTGCAAATTGGCAACCAACCGCAAACGGAAGCCGAAGTGACGGCGTTGCGTTGCTGCGTCAATCGCGGTCGGCCCTTCGGCGATCCTAACTGGGTCACGGACACGGCCAAGCGATCGGGGCTCGAATGCACGCTTCGGCCCCGTGGAAGACCGAAGAAACAATCATAGGCTTGTCGCAGTTTCCTGTATTATCTATATTCTCCTGATTTGGTGGCTGTCACCTTGTCTGTCTGTACGTCCCCTTTTCCGCCCGTGCCAGGACCTGCCGCCAGTACTGCTCCTTGCCGCCGTCGCGCACCCGTTTCGCCATGCTTTACCCCCCTTCGGCCATGCCGCGATCGTAACATGGCCTGCAAGATGGGGTTCAGCGGACGCACACCATTTTATAACCATTGGGCAAGGCTCTTGACTGCCGTTTCCTTACCGTCATGGAGCACGAGCAAGTGCTCCGGCTCGGCTGCGAACCACGCAAAGGATCGCCAGGCCAGCTCAGAGATCGTTTTCTTGAAGGCGGCATGTGAACGGTCGAGATACGCCGTGACGAAGGCTACGCGCTTCGCCGGGAAACCCGCTTCGGTTGCGATCTTGAGTAAAGCTTCCTGCCGTTGCGCTGTAACCGGGCCGTCCGTGGCGACAACCTCGACAAAAACCAGAACCATGCCGCCATTCTTGCCGTCCCCGAGATCCACGAGGATGATGTCGGGAAGGTTGCGGTCAGCGGAAATCTTAAGCTTGAGCTGTGTTGCAAGCTCGTCGTCGCGTGCCACGACCTTGGCTCCGCTTTCGCTGATCCACAGAACCGCAGGATTTTTCAGATACTGCCGCGCGAATTCCTCAATTACTGCCTTGGAGATCACAGAACTGGGACCTGCCGTCATGCGCCGGGTTTCCCCATTCGGGAAGGTAATGAGAACGCCTTCCCCGGTCGTAACTGCCCCACGCCGCATCAGCACAGTGCGCGCGAGAGCCGTTGCGGAAAGATTTTTTCCCCGCCAGGTCTCCGCAGCTTTCTCAAAACTGTCACCAGACACAGCGGGATCAAACAGCGCCGCGAAGTCCGCCCGTAGGGCATAACGTGGTTTCGACGAAGTTGTCGTCACGCCAGGCCGTTCGACCACGGCGTTGTTGGTGATGAATCCTTGACGGATCGTTTCGTCTCGGATTTGCTCGCGGCTATTTTCGAGATACCAGGTTTTCCCCTTTGGGTTAAATCCGGGCTTCATCGAGGCGACCGCATAGGCGCGGCGCTTCGTCTCAAGTTGAAGCGCCGCCTGCCCGTCAGTCATGCGGACGACCTGTTTGGGGCCAGCCCATATATCCGTTCCCTCGATAGCCCCGATATAGAGCATCGTGAAAACGGTGGACGCCGCGGCTTCCCGTACGCAGTAGTTGCGTTGAGGTACGCCCTCCGGAAAGATGATCTGCAGCCGTTGATGAATGCTTGCGCGATCGATATAGGCCGGTAGGTTCACGCTTCGCCATCCTCAGCATAGAGTTGGCTGGCGGCCGTCTCGATTGTCGTGCGATCGAGCTTGCGTCGGACGAGCCGCTTGGGATTCTTTGCCTAACGCCCCGAAAACTATCAATCCAGATTTCCAGAGTTCGCTTTCCACATAGAAAGGCGAACTCCATCCCTCGATGCCGAAGCCCACGGCCGCTGCCAAATAGCTCCTGAAGCAAGGCGGAGTCTGCGTTTCCGGCCAAAACCCCTGGTTCTGATAGCTCTCCCCAAAAAGCGAACGCCGTTCGTCATCCATAAGGACATGCGAACTCAGTAGACGGATCGTTTCAGGGGTGTTGGCCGCGTAATCCTTCCCGTGGACTTCCCGCATGAACGCCCTGATGTCCCAGATGCGTAGCAACGGCCGCAGGACATTCGCCCAGGGATCATCGGGACCCAGCTTCACCAGGCTAGAAGCGTTAAGCCCGACCGCTCATTTTGCTGGTAATGTGAAAGGCCCAAGGCAGTTAGGACCGCGACAGCTTCGTCTATTTTGCTCACAACGCCATTTCCATCAGGTAAGCACCTATGCGTCCGTTGATCCCCAACGTCTCCAGCACGATCCGTTCAACCTCCGCCGGTTGATAAGTCCCCAGCTCTGTAAGCCGCTCGCCGATAGCCGCCACCTGGCTGAGCTGCGGGAATTTGATAGACCGAATCTCCGTGGCATTGACCTGGGTATTGCCGCTGATGATGCGGAAGTACCTGTCCAAAAGAGCCGAGTTAAAGAGGGCGGCAAGGCCGAACACCTCATTGGCAGTCAGCTCCCGATCCGCATGATAGACGTAGTTAAGGTGATTTTCCAACGCGACGTAAGGCCGCCTTTCCTCCGCGTGCAGAAGCCAGCTCGCGGTCAGGCGGCGGCGTTCCTCTTTCGCACTGAACCGTCGGAGCAGGACGTAATTCCGCGTTGGTAGCAGGTGCTTGACTGACTCCGGGCATATCCGGAAAGCCGTCGGCTTGCCACGCTTCTCGACCGGCCACACGGTTTGAAACGGCTTGACGTTGTGCGGGCCAAGGAGCGGAGCCGTTTCCTTCCCGTCCAGCTTCGGCAACAGAAAGTCCTTCGCCCGAAACAGGACCACCGGCCCGGTCGATATTCGCAGGCCCAGCTCGGCGAAGCGATCCGGCCAAGATTCCACCGCGTCGATGATAGCGGATTCCTCGGCTGTTGCCGGGATGCGGAGGACCATGTCGCCGGACGTGTCGTCGAGAATCTTTGCCATCGGCAAGGTCAGCCCCTTCGGCCTGGCCGGGAAATCCCGGCCCCGGCTCGTGGTGATCGTTGTCGCATCGGGTGCCATGCCTAATCGCTGCGTCTGCGTGATGACGCTTTCCTGCAGGACATTATCGAACGTGCTGCGTCGGCACTCGAAGAGATGCACATGACGCAACGCCATGCGGGAGAAAAACCAACGCCTGAAGTTCCTGAAATATAGGCCGTTGCAGAAGCTACGCGGCGTGATGGCGACCAGCTCGCCGTTTGGCCGCAACAGCTCCGCCGCCCGGGCCATGAATAGCATGTAGATGTTCGTCTGCCCCTGAAAAGCATCGCCCATTGCCAAGGCATGTGCGGAATCGGCCCCGATCTTGAAATACGGCGGATTCATGATCGCGGCGTCGAATTCTTCCACGCCATCGTCATCGAATAGCAGCCGCTGTGCCTGCCGTCCCTGCGTTGTCAGAATGAAATCGGCGTCGTGGATTGTATAACGCAGCTCGTGCCCGGCCGCCTTCAAAGCGGTGCGGCAATGCCGCATGTTCTCTTCGAGCAACGGCAGCAGCGTCGCGTCATTCTCATACAGAACGATCTCAATTTGCCGGGGCGAACTAAGCGTTAGTATCCGCTCGCAGATGGCTGCCGCTAGGGAGCCTGTGCCTGCCCCCGCATCCAACAACCGGAAGCGATCAGGAATCCTTGTGAAGAGGCTGGTCATGAAATTGCAGACGCCCGGGGGCGTAAAGACCTGCCCCCTCTCCTTCCGGTCATCCGCAGATGTAGCCGCCTCGTGCCGCTCCTGGAGAGCCGCCGAGTAGTCTAATAAGCCGAGCTGCTTTGAAACTTTCGTTAGTTGCATTGCTCTCACGTTTTCCTCACGGCCTTCGGCCACTGATCTGTCCGTGCCGCTTTCCTGGCCACCATGCTAGCACATTCGTACAGCAATTCCACTCCAAGAAGCATCCTGGCAACAAAGAGCAGGCCAAGGACCATGCGGTGTCAATTGCCTTTGGCAACTGCCCGAGCTGGCTTAATGGCTTCAAGCACAAGCAACCCGTATCGCCGCAAGCACTCGATCCCGCTCACCGTCACGGCGAACATAGCGGAAGCTGAAAGGTGACAAAGCTGAAAGGTGACAGCCACGATCTGGAGAATCCAGGGAAGCTGAAAGGTGACAGCCACGAAATCTGGAGAAGCTGAAAGGTGACAGCCACGAAATCTGGAGAATCCAGATAACACAGGTAACCGTGGCCAGCCTACGATTGTTTCTTCGGTCTTCCACGGGGCCGAATCGTCGATTCCAGCCCCAATCGCTTGGCTGTGTCCGTGACCCAGTTAGGATCGCCGAAGGGCCGACCGCGATTGACGCAGCAACGCAACGCCGCCACTTCGGCTTCCGTTTGCGGTTAGTTGACAATTTGCAGCCAATCGGTGAGGCGTGGCAAAGGCCACGTCGAGGAGACGGGAAACGCCGGGTCTTCGCGCTCCACACGGCGCAAATTCGACCAACGCCGCGATTCCGCTCGCTCCACGAGGTTTGCACGCAGGGCGTTCCGCTCCACGTAGCGAACGACCTGGTAGAAGTAGTCTTCTGTTTCCACCGGGAAACACTTGTAACGCCCTTGATAGAGATGGCCGTACCCGATCTCGTGACGATG